>JBJXGR010000400.1:0-17044 GCA_046160045.1 Bryobacteraceae bacterium | reverse complement strand
GTCCATGAACTTGGCGGTCCGGCCATTCACAATGGCTCAGACGAGCAGCAGCGCTCCTTCGACTCCACCTGCCGCAAGCTCCATAGGTTCCTCGCCTCCTGACCCACAGATTCCTCGGACGAGCCAGTTCTCTACGCGTGATCATGTTCGGTGATTATATATGGTCATGCGGTCGCCTACGTTCGCCATTTTGGGTTTCACTGTCCGCTGATTGGGTTTCGCCTGTTGTGCCCGCGCCCGCGGCCAACAGGAACTTTCGGCGCTCAAGCATGATTCTGATGTTAAACGCACCGGGTCACCGACCAAAGATCGAACTGTGCCTGGGTCACGGCGCATCCGTACACTACTTTTTCAAAGCCGGGGTTTGGGCATCGCGGAGGCTCCGCAAAAAGTAGTGGAAGGAAGGGTAGCCGGCCAACATGCCACAATCGGCAAAAGCTTCACGCTCGAAGCGCACGCAGGATCCTTTCGCGCAGTTGGCTCACGGTCCAAATTCGGGCCGCCGGTTGCCGAGGTCTTTCTGCCGTTGTAGGTGTGGTAGCCTCTCGGGGTACCCATTTACATCAAAGGAGTGTCACGCCATGGCTAAAGTCTTAATGACGGCGCAGGTACAGGACGGCGCCAAGTGGGAGGCAAGTTTCCGCACCCACGGAGACTTATTCAAAACTTACTGGCTGCTGGGACCTGTGGAGTTCACGGTATCGGGAAACGATGTCGCCCTCTGCATGCAGCCGGCGGACGCACAGGCGTACCTGCAGACCATAAACGAGCCGCAAACAGTCGAAGCGATGAAAGCGGACGGCGTGAAGCGCGAAACGGTCAAGGTGTACGTTCTGGAAAAGAACGCATTCTGACGTAGCGCCGGGTGAGGGCGCATCCCGGAAGTAATCTTTCAAATGAAGTAATGGAAAAGTGGCCCCCATTAGCTAGTACGAGAATAACGATCACAGAAAGTCATGGACGTATGGCTGTTCCGGCCAACGTCCGGATAGCCGACCTTCCGCCTAGAACCGGCGAAGCGGCAGTTCCGCAGATAGCGCGTTGTACGGCCAAGCGGTGTGACGCTTACCCTCCGGGCGCTTCCCAAGAATGCCGTTTCGTTGACCGCGAGCCGATATCGGAGTGCTGAGAAATGCTGAGTCTCGAACTGGGCAAGTCTGAGGACCGACGTGAAGATTGCACACGAGATTCGCGTCGACGACACGGCGCAGTTCGCGCTGGCGGGTGCCTTGCTTGCCGGCGCCGGCGGCCGCCATCGATTCGCTCGTGACGCTGCTCCGGCACGCCCCGCGATCGGCGAGAAATGCTGGGGCGCGGGCGAGCGTCGGGACTGGCTTCGCGCTGCACAGGAAACCGGGCCGACGCGGGGCCGCGCAGTGTGCCGCCGCCGGCACGTCGCCTCTGAAGTCAGGCGTTGCACACCTCTTGATGTTCGCCCAGGAGTGCTCGCAGCCCCGCAGCATCCGGTGAGCCCTGTGTCCGCCGAAGACGACTCGCTGGGCGAAGAGCTGCAAGTCATCTGGGAACTTGAGCCGGGGGAGCGCGTTTTCGACAGGCTGACACTGCCCAACCGACCGCTTTCGACGATTCGGGGCAACTGGACGCATTCCTCGACGCGGTGCGGTGGGGGCGCCGCCTCTCGCACGGAACACCCTGAGAAGCCGAGCCGGAGGATCGTTGGAACCGGATGGGGCGTTTTGTCCAATCCGAGGACAGGAGCATCTTGCGCAACGTCTTCCCGCCTGCGCATAGCCACCGAAGCCTATGTAGCTGAGGGATTTAGCGAACACGGCGCGCCTACCTCCGCGATCCGGTTGCTCCAAAATGCTGCGGTCCGCGCACGCGTCCAGGACCTGGAAGCCGGGGGCCGCCGCCCTCCGCGTGAACCCGGTGTCCGGCGCCGCTCACGACAGCCGCGAGCATCACGATATGCCCTCGCGCCCGGAGTGGGTTTCTTCAGCCATTTGCCCGCCAGGCGGTCGAGTGCCCGTTTTTCACTGCGAATCGGTCGTCGTGTTGTGGGCGACCTAAATCCCTCCTGCTCGCCTCCTGCACGCAGGCAGTCTCTCCACTCACTTCGCTAAGAAACGCTATGCCCGAACCTGGAATCAATGGTCTGACCATTAGCACGTATACTACACTAGGGGCGAGGCCTGAGAGCGTATACCGGCGGTACCGGCGCCGGCTTGTCAACAGAGGGCAGGCGAATAGTGAGAATTTGTCAGCGAGTCACGTCCGGCGGAACAGCTCTTGCAGTCCTTCTCTTGGCCACCGTAATAGCTGAGGCGGGAATCAGCGAGGCGTCGCGGCAGGTGGAGAAAATCCCGCTAGTTTTGGGAACGGCCCAAAGCGAGGCCGAGTTCGAGGCTTACCGGGCGGTGCTCGCCGCCCGGCAACCGTCCGACACCATCGCAAAGTCCGCCGAGTTCCTGAAGCAATACCACAAGAGTGGACTGAGTCCTTTTGTCCGCCAGGCCGCCCTGTTTGCTTGCGAGCAACTGAATCAATGGGAGCAGGTGATCGCGCATGGTGAAGCAGTCCTTCAGGAACTGCCCGAAAGTCCGTTGGTTCTCGCGCTGACGGCTCGCGCTTACGCGGAGACCGGTCAGCCAGAGAAGACCATCGAACGAGCGCTCCAGGCTCTGAATTCCTTGTCAAGAATGGAGCGCCCGCCTGGGGCAGACGAGGCCCGGTGGCGCTCCGAGGTCGACCGCTCGCGGGCCCTGGTGCACCTCAGCATGGGGACCGCCTACCTAAGGCAGGCGCAGGAGTCAAACCGTGAGCCCGGACCTCACGACGTCCTCGAGCGCGCGCTCGCAAGCCTGGAGTCTGCGCTTCGAGTGGATCCGGAGAACCCGCTCGTGAGTTATCGGCTGGCATCAGCCGTTGTGCTGCGGCGAGACCTGAACCGGGCGGCCATGTATTATGCGTATACCGTTGTCCTGGGAGGCAGCCTCGGCCCAGTGGCGAAGCGGAAGCTGGAACAACTGGCAAAAGGACAAGCAACGGAGATCGACCGCGTCATGAGTGAAGCAAGGGATGAAATCCGCCGCCGGATTGCGGCCAGACGGGAGGCGACTCGTGTCACCGTTCCGTGACCGGTGCTCTGGGTACGCCGCCGCCATGCTACTTGCGGCGCTTGCGCCGTTGTTTGGAATCAGGTCCCTCCGCGCTGCCTCGCCGGGCATTCGATTCACGGACGTCACCAGGGAGGCCGGCATCGATTTCCGTCACGTCAATGGGGCGTTGGGGAGCAAGTACCTCGTCGAGACGACGGGGTCGGGAGCGGCCTTCCTCGATTTCGATCGTGACGGCAACTTCGATCTGTTTCTGGTTAACGGAGGAAACACGCCCGGATTCTCCGGGGGTGGTTCGATCGAACACGCTTTGTACCGCAACCATGGCGACGGGACTTTTTCTGACGTCAGCCGCAAGGCCGGCATTCTGAGCAATCGGTCGTACGGCATGGGCGCGGCCGTCGGCGACTACAACAACGATGGATATTCCGATCTGTTGGTCACTCACTTCGGGGGCCCCAACCTGCTCTACCGGAACAGCGGCGACGGCACCTTCACGGAGGTCTCGGCGGACGCGGGTGTGCGCGGAAAAAACGAATGGAGTTCAAGCGCTGCCTTCCTCGACTATGACCGGGACGGCGACCTGGACCTTTACGTTGTCCACTACCTTGACCACAGCTTTACACGCAATTACATCTGTCCTCTAGGGGACCCGCCGGTCAAGAGTTACTGCTCGCCGAACGTCTACAGAGGGGTACCCGACGCCCTGTTTCGCAACAACGGCGACGGGACCTTTACCGACGTGAGTCGAGAAGCCGGAATCGCCGTCCCGGAGGGGAAGGGTCTCGGAGTCGTGGCAGGCGACTACGATGGCGACGGCTGGACGGACATCTATGTCGCCAACGATCAGGTGCGAAATTTTCTTTTTCACAACAACAAGGACCGGACCTTCCGGGAGGTCGGGATGGAGATGGGTGTCGCGCTCGATGAAAATGGGAGGGCGCAGGCCGGCATGGGCACAGACATGGCGGACTTCGACAGCGACGGTTTGATGGATATCATCGTTTCCAACCTGGACACCGAGTACCTGGCCCTCTACCGGAATCGGCGGACCGGCGGCTTCGCGGACGCGAGCGCGAGAATGGGGCTGAAGGCAGCGACCAGTCCCTTCGTCGGCTTCGGCGTGAGGTTTGTCGACTTCGACAACGATGGCTGGCTCGACATCTTCCTGGCCAACGGGCACGTGCTGGACAATATCGAGCTGCTCCGCCCCGCGGCGAGCTATCGCCAACGCAAGGTTTTGCTGCGGAACACGGGGCAGGGGTTTGATGATGTCACCGCACTACACGGGAACGCACTGCTCACGCAGCAGGTGAGCCGCGGAGCGGCCTTCGGCGACTACGACAACGACGGGGACACGGATGTCTTGATCAACAACTGTGGCGGGCGCCCTCAATTGCTGCGGAACGACGGCGGCAATCTCAACGGCTGGCTGGCCTTGGAACTGCGGGGCAGTAAAAGCAATCGCGACGGAATAGGCGCGCAAGTCGAAGTCCTTGCTGGCGACCGCCGCCGCGTCTTCCAAGTTCTTGGGGGAGGCAGCTACCTTTCGGCGCACGATCGGCGCATCCATGTCGGCCTGGGCCGATCATCGCGTGCCGATGAAATCATCGTGCGCTGGCCCAGCAGTCTGGTCGATCGCCTCCAGAACGTCAACGCGGGCCAGTTTCTCACGATCCGAGAAGGACGGGGCGCCTTCTCTGCGGCGGGCGGAGCGAAAGAAGAGCCCCTCCAGACCCAGAATCCGCCGGCCAAGAGCATCAGCCGCAAGACCGGAAGTCCCGAGAATGAAAGGCAATCCGATTTGACGAGGAGGGCCCCTTGAAGATCCCGGCAGAACACCGGTACAGCAGACGCTCGTTCGCGGCGGCGGGCGCTATGGCGGGCACGGCCTGCCTCGAGGCTGCGTGGGAGGAAACACGAAGCGCTGGAGCTCTGTCGCCGGAAACGGCAAGAGGCGTGCTTGCGTACCTGGGCTATCCGCCGAAGAGCAACGATGAACTGAGGCGGCTGCTGCCGACGTTGGAACAGACATTCCGGGCGATTCTGGCCATACGGGATTTCGAGGTGCCGCTCTCCCTGGAACCGGCCTTCGTTGTTCGAGCCGGCGCTGCGGAGACCTACGACCGGCGGTGAGCGCAGATCTCTGTTTTGCGCCGGTCACGGAGCTGGCATCCCGGCTGCGCAGCAGGAAGCTGTCGCCGGTCGAACTGACGCGCCAGTACCTGGACCGCATCCGGTCTCTCGACCCCAGGCTCGGCGCTTTCGTCACGGTGACCGCGGATCAGGCACTCCAGGAGGCATCGCGCGCGGAAGTTGAAATCGGTGCCGGCCGCTACAGGGGCGAGCTCCATGGCGTTCCTTACGCGGTAAAAGACCTTGTCGCGACCAAAGGCATTCGAACCACATGGGGCTCGCGATTGTTTGCAGATCAGATTCCCGATCACGACGCCACGGTCATCGAGCGCCTCCGTGCCGCGGGCGCGGTGCTGCTAGGGAAATTGAGCATGAACGAGCTCGGCGCCGGCCCGCCCGGAGCCGACTGGAACGGACCTGTTCGCAATCCCTGGAAGCTGGACCACTGGACCCACGGTTCGTCGACTGGCCCGGCGGCCGCCGTGGCCGGAGGCCTGGCTGCCTTTGCGATCGCATCGGAAACGACATCGTCGGTTCTGGGTCCCGCGAGCGCCTGTGGCATCGTCGGGTTCAGGCCCACCTATGGACGTGTGAGCCGCTATGGGGTGATGCCCCTCAGTTGGACCATGGACAAAGTCGGCCCCATGGCTCGCCGCGTGGCCGATTGCGCCACGGTCTTCCGGGCGATCCACGGCGCCGACCCAAGGGATCCCACATCGATCAACGCTCCCTTCGAGTTCCGCCGCGGGAAGCGACCCACTGGCTGCCGTTTGGGCATGGTCCGCGAAGAGTTCGAGCAATTAAGGGGCCCCGGAGCGGACGCGCCGTACCGGTCTGCTCTCGATGTCCTGCGCGGTCTGGACCTAGCTCTGGAAGAGGTCGAGCTCCCTAAGTTCCCATACAGGGAGGTCTCGAGCTTCATCTGGCAAGTGGAGAGCTTCTCGGTGTTCGAACCCTATGCCCGGGACGGCCGGCTCCAGCGGGCCCTTCTGAACAAGGACCGCTGGATCGGTTGGAAGGCGGCGGCGGCGACCCCTGCGTCCGATTACATGAAGGTACTGCGCATTCGCCATGCGATCGCGCGAGCCGCAAGCGAACTGACTGGCCGTTGTGACGTCCTGGTTGCTCCGATAAATCCCCTGGGCGCACGGCCGATCCAGCCTGCGATGGGGGGTGAGCCGGCCGGCCGCCCGGCCCTCACCGACAACCTCCTGAGGTTGGGCGCCCTGGCGGGACTGCCGGCAGTCACGGTTCCCTGCGGCTTCACCCCCAGCGGCTTGCCCGTCGGCTTGGCGTTTGTCGGCCGGCAGACGCGCGATGATATCGTGTGCCGCATTGCGCATGCCTTCGAGCAAGCAACCGAGTGGCGCCTCCTAAGGCCGGCCTTCCGTGAATAAGCCTAATGGGTGTTAATGGGTGCCCGCTAAAGCATATTCCAATTGAAAGATGAGCCTGAAGGACGCTGAGATGACCGTGACCAAGTAGAGGCTCCTTTCTACGATTCGGTATCGGTGGTTCGTGTCGGGAGAGGGGGACGTCGTCGTCGAGGCGGTGGGAATGTGGAAATCGCCCGGCGATTTCCAAGGGCGGTGGGAAGAGAGGGAAACCGCCTTGGGTTTTCCGCGCTTTCCACGGCCCGTCATTTCCACGGCCTGACCCTCTCTGTGGGTGGCCGGATCAGGCACGCTGCGCCCCCGGATAGAAGCCGCGGAACAACTTGTGCTTGGCTTCCTGCATGAGCCGAGCGGCCTCGGTGTCGCTGACTTGGCGAGCGTGTTTCTTCAGCGCGGTGATCGTTTGGCCGGGCCGCAAGTAAGAGGAGGACTTCGGCAATTGGCGGAACAGATCCCACGGCGTGAGGTACTGTTTGTAGACGAGCCTCTGCTTGCCCTTGCCGTCGGTGCACAGCTCGGGTTGGCCGCAGGGCCGATGAAAGTTCAGATACGGATTGAGATGATCGCGATAGAAGTTATGGATGTCCTGGGCATGCACGGAGTGGATGTGCAGATAGCCCATGTGCTTCCGAATCACCGCCCCGTTCTTGGCTTCCACCAAGCCGTTGTCGTTGGAACGCCGTGGCCGCGACTTGGTCTGTTCGATCTTCAGTTTGTTGAGCAACTGGGCCACGAGGTGGTTGATGAACTCGCTGCCGTTGTCGGAGTGAAAGCCCCGCACGCGAAAGGGGAACTGCTCCAAAATCGCCTCTAAAACGGGCAGTAGCCAAGCCTCGCTGATCCGCTCGACCGCGCCCACCACCTGCCATTGCGTCACCTCATCGACGGCGTTGATGTGATAAACACCCTTGACCCCATCCAAGTCCCCCTGATGCACCGTGTCGATCCGCAAGAAGCCCGGGCGCCCTTCTGGAGTGGGCTTACGCCGGACTCCGATCGTGACCGGCGTCGGACGCGTCGCGGTGTATTCGATCCGCTGCCGCCGATACCCCGCACTATTGCGCAGATTGTACAGATGCGCCACCGAGATCGTGCTCAACCGTTCGTACTTCGCTTGCCCGAAGACCTGGAACTCGCGCTCCAGAATCTGCCGCGTCGCCGGCCCGTTGAGTCGCCCATGCGCTTGGTCGACCTGCACCAGCAAGGCCACATCCGCCGTCGTGTAGCGCCGCCGGAAACGGCGCCGCCGGTACACGCTGGGCTTGACCGTCCGGGTCTGGTCGTACTGCCGGATCAGTCGCGTCACCTGCGCCCGGCTCAGGCCCGTCATCTTCTGCACATACCGGCGCAGCAAGCCCTTCTCCGCGCGATCCAGCTCGGGATAGTTTTGCTGCCGCAAAGTTCGGTCCACCCACGCGTAAACGCCGGCCCGCCCTTCGGCGTGGAACTCCACCTCTTGGCTCGAAACCAGGAACACGGCGATCTGTTCCAGGCTCGGATTCTCCAACTCTTGCATGCGAATGAGCAATCCCCAGCTTGGCCTGTCCCGCGGCCTTCAGGCTCATCTTGTATTGGAATCGCCCGGTTCTCCAGGCTCATCTTGTATTGGACAAGGACAAGACTGCTAATTGACATCCGTCAAGAGGACACTATATACTGCGCTCCCAGGAGTGGGGATCATGAGAGCAAATTGCTGGCGCGATGCTCGCCGTCTCCGCGGGCTGAGATGGACGTTGTGTTTGGCTGTACTCTGGGTTCCGGTCGCCGGTTTACTTCCGACTTGCGCGCAGACCACCCAGGGAAACATTCTCGGCACCATCAGGGATGCCTCCGGAGCGTCGGTGCCGGGCGTGACAGTGACGGTGACCAGCCTCGACACGGGGAACAGGCGCCTCGTCGTGAGCAACGACGAGGGTTTCTACGATGCAGCGCACCTGGAACCGGGCAATTACCGGGTCTTGGTTGAGATGTCGGGTTTCCGGCAATTCGTACGGGAGCCCATTGTGCTGGATGCTAGCAAGAAGGTCCGGGTCGACGTTGGGCTGCTGGTCGGGGACGTCAGCGAGAAGACGGTGGTGACCGCGGAGGCGCCTGTTATCGAGACTGAGACCGGCAGGGTTGCAACGCTATTTGATTCTCGGGCGTTGCTGCACGCCGCGACCACAGGCCGACAGGCTTACAACTATCTCTATCTGGCGCCCGGGTCGCATTGGGGCGGAGCCGGCTACACCATCAACGGTACCCGGACCAGCGCTCATAGCGAGACGCTGGACGGTGTCCAGGCGGGACAGACGATCGAAGGGCGACGTGGCGGGGTCACGCCGGACTTTGAGGTCCTTCGTGAGATTCGCATCGATTCGGTCGGCAACTCCGCAGAGTTTTCGCACGCGGGAAACATTTCCCAGACCACTCGAAACGGAACCAATGAGTTTCGTGGCAGCGCCACTTACACCTTCGGAAACGGGGCGCTGAATGCCAGGGACTTTTTCGCCACCCGGCGCCCGCGGGGGTTGTCGGCGCATTCGATGAGCTACACCGTGGGTGGTCCGGTGGTCCTCCCCCGGCTCTATAACGGGCGCAACCGCACGTTCTTCTTCGTGGACCTGTCTGGATCGCGGTCGGGAAGCGACAACGCTCAGACTTATGACGTTCCGACGGAGGGCATGCGGACCGGCGATTTCTCGAGAGTGCCCGCCCCGATTCGCGATCCCTCGACCGGCCAGGCTTTCCCGAACGGCGTCATTCCGGCCAGCCGCCTCAATGCGAGCTCGGTCAAGTTCCTGCAGCGCTTTTACCCCCGGCCCACTGTGGCTTCGGACCTGCCTTCGCGGAACCTCATCGCCTCGATCACCACGAGGGGGGAAGTCGTCAACATCGGCGTCCGGATTGACCAGCAGCTCAGCAAGAACAACATGCTGTTCGCACGGTTCTCGAGGATGGTGTCGGACGGTCACGCTCCCGACGGCCCGGGGTTTGGAGTGGCCGGCGTGAACTGGCCGGTGGAAGTTTTGGGCCTTCGGATCCAGGGACGCCGCTTCCTCACTGGGGTCGTTTCCGACACGCACATCTTTTCGCCTACCGTAATCAATGAAATGCGGGTCGGGGTTTATCGAAGAAACTGGCCGCTGCGGCCCCAGATCCGAGGCAAGGACATCGCCGACCTCATCGGCTTGACAGACTTTGGCTACAACTTGGACGGCAATGAATGGGGGATGCCCGGTGTAGACATCACCGGATTCACTCCCATGGGAACGGTAAACGCGGGCCGGGACCTGATGGACAGCTGGACCCTGCTCAACAATCTCACCTTCATGAGGGGAGCCCACAGCTTCAAGGCCGGGTTCGATGGACGATACGGTGACGTTTCCAGGTTCGCGACGCCGCCCAATCTCCAGTTTGGGATCCATACGTTCGACGGGTTCGCCTCAGGGAACTCCATGGCCGATTTCCTCTTGGGGCTCCCGCGCACGGCCACCCGTTCGCGTCCAATCAGCCCCTACTACGGTTCGAGCATTGAGTGGGCGGTGTTCTTTCAGGATGAGTGGAAGGTACGGCCGAACCTTACTCTGAACTGGGGGCTGCGCTACGAGCGTCACAACCCCTGGGTCGAACAGACCGACCGGCTATACTCGTTTGACCCGGCGACCGGGAGCGTAGTCGTGCCGAACAGCTCCGTACGATCCCAGATTCACCCAGCGTTCCCCGCGATCATCCCGATCCTCACCGCCGGCCAGTCAGGGTTCCCGGAGCGGGCCCTGGTGCGGACTGATACCAACGATCTCGCTCCCCGGTTCGGGTTCGCCTGGCGGAGCGGATGGTGGGGCGTGGTGCTGCGAGGCGGGTACGGGGTCTTCTACAATTTCGAATCGCGCAAAGCGTTTGCCGGAGAGGGCGGCGGCGGGCGCGGCTGGGACATGGTCGGCGGGCCCTTTGTGGCCACGGAAACTTTTGACAATCGGATCACCGGCGGAGTGCCGCTTTGGCAGTGGCCCCAGGCCTTTCCGGCCGGTCCGGCGCGGGCACTGGGTACCCAGGATATCTTCGCCCCGTCTGTCAATCTCACCAGCTCCTACGCGCATCAATGGAACTTTACGCTGGAGAAACAGATCCGCGCCAACGGCATCCGGCTCTCCTATATAGGCACGAGCGGAGTGCAGTTGCCGTTCCTGCGGAACCTGAACCAGCCCCGGCCGGGCGCCGCCCCCTTCAGCCAGAACCAGAGGCCGTTCCCGTACCTGCGGAATGTGAACTATTTGGACAAGGGGGGCAACCAGATCTACAATGCGCTGCAGGTTGAGCTCAACCGGCGGCTGAGCAGGGGCCTGGCCATCAACACCAGCTTCACCTGGGCCAAGAATATCACCGACACGCAGGACAGCAGCATTTTCGGAGGCACCGTCGAAGACAATTACGATCGTGCCCGGGAGCGGGGCAACGAGCGGTATACGAAACGCCTCGATTACCGGGGCACCTTCCTGTGGGAAGTTCCGGTCGGACGCGAGCGGCCGTTCCTGAAGAGTCTTCCGGCGTTGGCGGAAGGCGTGCTCGGTGGCTGGACAATCAACACGATTTTGACCATAGGCAGCGGCCCCTGGTTCAGTCCGGCGTTTCAGGGTCGCGATATCTCCGGTACCAACGTTACGCAGGGGCGTCCGGATCGCATTTGCGACGGGAACCTCCCCCGGGGCCAGCGCACCATCAACCGATGGTTCGACGCCTCCTGCTTCGTGCTGCCGGCGGCGAACAGCGGCCGCTTTGGCAACTCAGGTCGCGCCGTCCTGGAAGGTCCCGGATGGTGGGGCCCGGCGCTCGGCCTTTTCAAGTATTTCGATTTGCCGGGACGGGAGAGCCTGAAACTGCGGGTCGAAGGCCGGTTCAGCAACGTGTTGAATCATCCGCGTTTCTTTTCCACCTGGGGAGATTCCGCGCAAGGCGGACTCGGAGGACCGGATCCAACCTATACGATCACTTCACCGAGCGTCGGAAGGCTTCTCCGGGCTGGTGGCCAGGGACTGGAAGAACAATCGGGCTCTCGTACGATCTCACTCGGCCTGCGGCTATCGTGGTGAGGCAGAGTATGACGCGGAGGCATTTCCTCCAGCAGAGCGCGGCCGCCGGTACAGCCGCAACCGTGACCCCCAGAGCAGCGGCTGGGAACCAGCAGGCCAGGAACATACAGCGCATCCTGCCACTGTGGGGCGACGAGACAGCCCTTCTCAGTTTCGGCAGACCGCACGACGATTCGACGGTCGCCGAGTTCGTGGCGAAGTGCGCCCGCCATGGAGTGACCCGGCTGATCCCAAGCGGAGGTTCGCGGCGGCTGGTCGAAGCCGCACGGGCAAGGAATATCGAGGTTCACCCCTATTCGGCTTTCAATTCGCACGGCAGGAGCAGGGTCATCTACTCCTGGTCCATGGATTTCTTCGAGGAAAAGATGGATGGGCCGGCCGCCCGGGAGAAACTGGATCGTCACCGTCCCGTCTGGTCCACTCCGAGCGTGAATGAGCAGGTTAGCGATTTCGCACGGCAGCATCCGCCTTACTGGGCGCTGGCCCGGGATCGCGGGCGCAAGTTAAAGCCTGGGGAGAAGCTTTCCCTCAGCCTGGCCATTCCCGAGGTTCGGGAATACGAAAAGGCGCGCTATCTGAAGATTCTCGAATCAACGGGCGGGGCCGGTCTGCAACTGGAGTTTACTCTCAAGAACGAAGATGCGCATGGTGTCGACACGTCGGGCTACGAGGAAGCGGTAACTAAGGCCTTTGAGAAACAGCACGGCCGGAACCCGCTCGATCTTCCCAACGGGAATATTGAGTGGGTGCAATTCCGGGCCGACTATGTCACCGATTTCTTGCGAGAGGTCCGTTCTGCAGTGCGGCAGGTCAAGTCCGAGGCTCTTCTCACGACCACGGTGATCGCGCGCGAAATGGATCAGTATCGCAAGGTGCTGCAGGACTGGCCGGTGTGGCTGGATCAGGGATCGATTGACGAGGTGCACATTTGGTTCCGCACGACCAACGACGTAAAAATGGTGGAGCGTTATACTCGGCAGGCTGCGGAAGTCATCAAAAGGCGATGCCCCCTGATCGTGGAGTTGTCCTGCTATCACGTCGGCAGCTTTCAGGATCCCCGGTCGATGCTGGAGGCGGCAAGCCGGGCCTTTGGCAGCGGGGCAAGTGGTGTCGGGATTTACCGGAGCCACGCCGTTGAGCAGCTCGACTTCTGGCCGTTATTGGAGAAGATCGCCAAGCTGTAGGGTACACGGCGGAGAACCGGGAAGTGTGCGCGGTTTCGCGCCTCCGATCTCTACTTGAAAGGGAGAACAGATGAATACACGCTGGACCATGTTGGAATATGTGCGGCGCACCTTGTTAGTTGTCTCGGTTATCGCCTGGCTCACCGAAAGCGCGTCCGGCCAGTCGAGAGATCAGCGGCTAAACCGCGTCATTGAGATCTTTGAGAGCGGCAAAGTCGCGGCGGGCGGCTTGCTGCGCGGTGAAGGACTGGATTTTATCCAGTCCTTCGACGAAACGCAGATGGACTTCGTGATTTTTGATCTTGAGCACCGGCCTACGGACTTTCAGGCCGTGCGGATCCTTCTGCAGGGCATGCTAGATCGGGCAGATATCGCCCGGCGCGGCAGCCTTCAGCCGCGCGTCGTACCGCTGATCCGTATTCCAGCCAACGGCGCCGAGCGCAGCCAGAACCAGATCAAGCAGTCGCTGGACCTGGGAGTGTACGGGATCGTCGTGCCACAGATGGAAACTGCGGAGGACCTGGAAGCGGCGACTTCTGCCACACGTTACTCGCGGAGTTATGACGCCGAGCGGGGTATGCTTGTCGGCATCCGCGGTGTCGGTCCGCAGGTCGCGCAACGGTACTGGGGGCTCTCCCGGTCCGATTATTTCGAGCGCGCCGAAGTGTGGCCCGTCAATCCTCAGGGCGAGGTGTTGCTGATCCCCATGATCGAGACCCGTAAGGCAGTGGAGAATATCGAAAAGATCGTCCGGGTCAAAGGGCTGAGTGCTCTCATGATCGGTCCGGGGGATATGCAGGTCTCCTTTGGTCACACCAAACCACATCCGGGAGGTGGGTTACCGCCCGATGTGGAAGCGGCGATCCAGAAGGTGGCCCGCGTCGCGCGCGAAGCACGCATTCCCTTTGGCATTACCGCCGGGCCAAACGAGGTCGAATCGCGGATCCGCCAGGGATTTCAGTTTCTGGTCGGAGGCGAAGACATGGCGCGGAAGCTGAAGTCCGTGATGCGCACTCAGTAGGACGGTGTTTGTCCGAACGCGCGGCCGCCGCTAGACACTAACTCAAGATGTGAGGATGACGAGAATGACAAATCGACGTGGCTTCTTCTCGGCTGCCTGTGGTGCGTCCGCCTTCCTGGACGGTGCGGTGCAGCGGGCCCGGGCGGCAGCAGCGACCCGGTCGGGACGCGGCAGCTCCGAAGTCGCCGCTGACGAGGACTACTGGAGCGAGGTCCGCCACGCGTTCAGCATCGACCGAAACGTGATCAACCTGAACAACGCCAGCGTCTGCCCAGCTCCGAAGGTGGTGAAGGAGGCCATGTATCGCTACCTTGAGATCATGAACATGCAGCCGTCCTACTACGTCGACGAGCTGCTGATCCCGCATTCGGAAGGACTGCGCCGGCGGCTCGCCGCAGCGTTCGGATGTGATGCCGAAGAGATCGCGATCACGCGGAACGCCACGGAGGCACTCGAAATCCTTCAAATGGGGCTGGACCTCAAAGCCGGCGACGAAGTGCTCACCACGACTCAGGATTACCCCAAGACGCTCACCGCCTGGCGCATGCGGGAACAACGCCATGGGATCGTGTTGAAGACCATGGCCTTTCCTACGCCCCCTCCCAGTCTCGACGACCTGTATGAGCGCTTCGCCAGCGCCATCAACCCGCGCACCAGAGTGATCCTCTTGTGCCATATGACCTATACGACAGGCCAGATCTTCCCGGTCAAAAAAATCTGCCGGATGGCGCGAGAGCGAGGAATTGAAGCCATCGTTGACGGGGCGCAAACCTTCGGACACTTGCCGTTCGTGAGGGACGATTTGGACTGCGATTACTACGCGACAAGCTTGCACAAATGGCTGCTGGCGCCGGTGGGCACCGGGTTTCTGTACGTGCGCAAGCCAAAGATCTCCAACATATGGCCGCTGTTCTCATCACCTGCGCCAAGATCGAGCGACATTCGCAAGTTTGAGGGCATCGGGACCTTCCCCGTGGCCGCCCGCAACGCGATCTCGGAGGCTTTAGCGTTCCAGGACACCATCGGGTTGGATCGCAAGGCCGCCCGCCTTCGCTACTTGCGGGAGGGTTGGTGCCGTCGGCTGGAGAAGTTGCCGGGCGTGCGGATCCTGACCAGCTTCGATCCGGCCCAGTCGTGTGGAATGGGTGCATTCCGCATCGACGGAATCGACTGCGACGCCTTGACGGAATACCTGATGAAGAAACATCAGATTCACGTTCGCGCCCGTCACGTGAATGGCGAGTTCTCCGCCATCCGGGTGACGCCGAATGTATACACTACGCTGGAGGAGATCGGCGTGTTCTGCTCTGCGATCGAGGACATCGTCCGGAAAGGAAAGCTCGCCTGAAGTTCAAACCCTGTGGGAAACCGCAGACCGAGAGAGACTGTCTACTCACTGACACACCTCCTGGTAGCAGCAGGCGAGCAGGAGGAGGTTCGCCCGTTCTTCACCTTGCGGCATCCGAAGGCAGCTTGCTGTCACCTTGCCCCAAGAAAAGCTCAGCCGTTGGGGACATGGCTTTTTCCCGACAGCCTTGAAGGACTTCCCGAAAAGGCCAGCGGCAGCCCATGAAAATTGGGGAAACTCCGGGCTCACGTGCACGTTCCCCCAAGGCGGGCGAGCCAAAGTGAGTGCAAGCAGGGGTACGCGATGACGTGATCAGAGGCTGAGACTTAGCGCACACCGATGGTGACTTCGTTGCTCAGGCGGCCGAGGTAAGTCAAGCGCACCAGGACGGCAGGCCCTGGGGTAATACCAGGCACGCGGACATTCACCTGGTTGAGGCCGGGGAATCCTGGGGCTTTGCCAAGAAACAGAACATCGGCCACCCTGTCTCCGATGGTTATTTGGAGAGCAACAGTACTCCCGTAAACGAGGCCGGTGCAATATATTTCCAACACTTCTCCAATGATGGCAGGGTTGCTCGACGACGCGACTTGCGAAGTCCCAGCGTGCAGGATCGCGCCTTGTCCTGAACCGGTGCCCGAAACAGACAGCAATACCGGCGCCGGCTCCTCGATCCTCTTCCGCGTTGCGACGTAGATATCATAACTTCGATTTCCGAGACCTCCAGGGCGGTTCGACACAAAGTAGAGAGTCGTACCATCACAGGAAAGTGACGGCATATCATTGTCAAAGGCGAAGTCATTAATCATTGTCCCCAGAGACTCCGGTTTTGTCCAGGGTTGGGAAGTAGTCTCCCGCGTGGGTACCGTCAACTTCCCCGCCACCAGAGCAATAGAATTCCAGTTAAGAAACATCTCCAGCCCGTCCGCGCGGATCGACGGAGCGAAATCACTAATCGGCCCGCTGAGCTCGGGAACAGGACTACCGGAGGACTACCGGGGCCGTCCAACGCGTTTCCCGCTTTCCGTCCTCGATGATCGAATCCAATCCGCCACTTACACACGAGCAGCGGCGCGCAGACAGACACCCCTGTCCCAGGTTTCCGTCCCACCTCACCATCCAACCGCCGGGGGGCGACCCGGAACCAGAAGGCGTTCACGAGATCGCGAAGTGCGTGGGTCCTTCCGCACAGACAAGCACCTTCCTTGCGATACCCGCGACCTTTCTCGGCACGCATCTTTCTGATCCTGCTCCGGTTTTAGCTCCAACGCAACCTCGACCGTCGCCAGGACGCCAGGATCGCCCCGGTTGGCGTTCACAATCCCCATGCCTTTTTTTCACGGACGTAACTCCCTTGAAATCAACACCAATTCGACTTCGCAGGCTCGGCGCACAGCGAATTCCTTGCCCCGCCACGCTATTGTGAAATCGGAAAGGAGTGCCAATGCGCGCCATGCGATCGGGAGCCCCGGCTCACCACCCCATCCCGATCGCCGTCTGCAAGCTATTGAACAATGGCCTGTTAGCTTTCCTGTCGTGGCTTCTGTTCCACGTCATATGGAACAAATGGAACGGGAATCGGCCTCAGAAGAGGCCTAACTCAAGCCACAACAGCAACTTCCGGGGAATCTTCTCTTTTTTCGTTCCACTTGTTCCACTTCGTGCTCTAACCCCTTGATTCCATTCAGTCCAAAGTGGAACAAAGTGGAACGTTCCATTTGTTCCGCTTCCTGTTCCAGTTCAACCTTTTGAATTTTATTTCCCTCGTGCCTGCAGCCGTTTGCGGGAATCAGGGTTTCTCTCGCCCACACCTCC
>JBJXGR010000399.1:0-16715 GCA_046160045.1 Bryobacteraceae bacterium | reverse complement strand
CCCGCGCCCGCCGCCCCAGCCGTTCCGCCCCAGCCAGCACGATCATCGCTGTGGCAAAACTCCACAACAGAATCGCCACCGAAATACGGAATGGACCATATTCATACCGCAGTTTTTCCTTCAACAGCGGCCACATCAGACGGTTTATCCATTTCAGGGTTTCGAGAGCGACACCGACGCTGGCCGCCGTGGGCATCACCGCCCAGAACCGCACCTTCGTGTTCGGCAGCAGCCAGTAGACCAAGGCAATGGCCAGGATCGAGAGCGGAATCGCCAACGCCTTGAACACCAGCAAAGCAAACCACGAGGGAAGCCAGCGCGAGGTGGCGAAGAACTCCTGGTTCGCGGCCGTGAGCGCGAACGACGCCATGGCCAACGTGCCGCAGGCGAAGATCAGGCCAAAGCTGACCAACTGGTTCTTCACGTAGCTGCGATTCTTCGTGATTCCCCAGGCTTTGTTCAGCGCCACCTCGAACGGGACAAACACGCCATTGGCCGTGAACAGCAGCAACAGCAGCGAGGTGATCTGGAAAGAACCGTGCGCCTTAGCCGATTCATAAACGGTCTGCATCAGGTTGCGCTGGATGAACTCGGAGAGATCGCTGGGGAAGAAGTCGGCGAGCGCCAGATGGATCACCCGCACCGCCTCCGGCCAGTGGAAGACGTAGCGGCACAGCGAAACCATCACGATGAAAAACGGAAAGAACGACAACAGAACGCAGGCCGCCACCGACAGCGCGTAGACGTGCACCTCAACTTCCATCCAATAGCGGAGCGTGGGTCGAAACAGGTTGACCAGACCGCGATCCTTGCCAGGGTACGTCAATACCCCAGCGCTGGCTTCCGCAACAGCCGAAGGCGGAGCAGGCGGAGTCGACGATGGGGATTCCGGAGGGGTCACGGCGGTGAATCGAGATCTACGCTTCCGCTTCGGCCGGTTCGCCGTCTTCCACGTCTTCGCCCGCCACGCCGAAGATCTGCCGGTTTACCGGCGAGAGGCGGGGCCTCATCAGCGGGAAGAAGATCACGTCGTAGATGTCTTCCTGTTCGGTGAAGATCATCGCCATGCGCTCGATACCCGGGCCGATGCCGGTCGTCGGCGGCATGCCGTGCTCCAGCATCTCGACGAAGTCGAAATCGAGGGGGTGGAACTCGCCCGTGTCCCGATCCTCGGGCCGGTAGTTCTCGCGCCAGCGAGCAAGCAACTCGACGGGGTCGTTCTGCTCGCTCCAATTGTCGCCGCACTCCATGCCGGCGATGAAGATCTCGAAGCGCTCGGCGAACCGAGGGTCCGTATCCATCGGCTTCGCCAGCGGTGAAATCTCCATGGGATGCCCGTAGACGATGGTCGGCTGGATCAACACAGGCTGGACTTTGTCCTCGAAGGCGCGCACGATCGCGTGGCCGATCGACTCCTGCGGTTCATGGATGTTCAGCATGGCGAGCATGGAGTTGGCGTCGCCTACGGACTGGCATTCGAGGAAGTTGATACCGGTCTGTTCCGCGACCAGGTCCGTCATTCGCAGGCGCTTCCAGGCGGGACCGAAATCCACCTCCTGGCCTCTTACGTTGAACACCGTCTTTCCGAAAACGTTCACCGCCACGTGCCGGAATAGGTCTTCGACGAGGCCCATGTTGTACTCGTAATTCTCGTAGGCCGTCATGGTCTCGATCATCTGGAACTCGGGGTGGTGCGTTTTGTCGATTCCTTCGTTCCGGAAATAACGGCCGATGGTGTACACCTTGTCGAACCCCGCCGCGATCAGGCGCTTCAGGTACAGTTCGTGGGAGATCGACAGGTACATGCCGACGCTCAGGGCATTCACGTTCACCAGGAACGGGCGCGCCGTGCCGCCGCCATATTGCTGCTGGATGATCGGCGTCGGGATCTCCAGAAACCCGCGGTCGTTCAGAAACTGGCGGATCGAGAACTGCATGCGCGCCAGCGTCTCGAAGCGCTGCTTGGTCTCGGGGTTCACGATGCAGTCCAGGTACCGCTTGCGGAGGATGATCTCGCGGTCTTTGAGGCCGGAGTACTTTTCGGGCAGAGGACGCAGCGTCTTGGTCAGGATCCGGAAGGAATCCACCATGACGGAGATCTCGCCACGTTGCGTCTTGCCGGCCGTGCCGGTGGCTTCCACCAGGTCGCCAAGGTCGACCAGGTTCAGTTCCGCGTACCCGAGATTGCCGGTGGACGAATCCGTAGGCGCGAGAGTATTGCGCCGCAGCATCAACTGGATCTGCCCCGTCTGGTCGAGAATGTGCCCGAAAGCGAGCGCCCCCTGTTTCCGCCAGGAAACCAGACGCCCCGCGACGGTGACCGCCTTCCCTTCCATTCGCTCGTAGTCCGAAACCACCGCGCCCGCGTAGTGCGTGCGCGAACTCTTGGCCGGATAGGGATTGAGGCCAAGGGCCCGCAGGGCGTTGACTTTTTCCAGCCGAACATCACGCAATGCGGCAAGGGGCGTGGTGGGTTTCAGTTCCTGCATCGTCTTATCAGCGGAGGGATTTGAGGACAACTTGTTATTATCGTATACACGGGCGAAGGGAAGAGTTCTTACGCGCGATCCGGCCCGTGTCACCCCTTTTTACGAAGACCTGCCGCGCGGCGAATTCGAGGGATAGGTTTGTGCCAGCAAAGATTTGTTACTTCGATGCCTTCTCCGGCGTAAGCGGCGACATGCTGGTGGGCTCCCTGGTGGACGCCGGCGCTCCGGCGGATGCCATTGTGGAGGCCGTCGACTCTCTGGGCGTGGGCGCAACCGTGTCCTTTGAGAAGGTCAAACGCCGTGGCCTCGCCGCGACGAAATTCCACGTCGAGGGTGGAGAGCAGAAGGCCCACCGTCATCTGCCCCAGATCCTCCGCATGATTGACGGCTCGTCGCTGCCGGACCGCGCGAAGAAGAACGCCGGGGCCGTTTTCCGCAAACTGGGGGAGGCGGAAGCCGCGGTGCACAACGTCCCGATCGAGAAGGTGCACTTCCACGAAGTCGGGGCCTTCGATTCGATCGCGGATATCGTGGGAGCTTGCCTCGGATTGGATCTCCTCGGTGTCGAGGAGGTCTACTGCTCTCCGCTCAACGTCGGCAGCGGCACGGTAAAGACCGAGCACGGCATCCTCCCGATCCCGGCGCCGGCGACCGCGCGTCTGCTGGAAGGGCGGCCCATCTACTCGGCCGGCCCGGCGATGGAGTTGACCACTCCCACGGGCGCTGCCGTGGTCTCGACCCTCAGCACGCGCTTCGGTGTGATGCCCCCGATGACCATCGAAGCGAGCGGCTTTGGCGCCGGCACCAAGGAGTTCGCCGAACAGGCCAATGTCTTGCGTGTCCTGGTCGGCCATTCCACAGGCGCGACCGAAGCCGCGGAGATCACCGTCATCGAAGCCAACCTGGACGACCTGACGCCGCAGGTGCTCGGCTACGCGATGGAGCGCATCCTCGGTGCCGGCGCGCTGGACGCGACTTTGCAGCCGCTGCAGATGAAGAAGAACCGCGCCGGCCACCTGTTGAGCGTCCTGGCCAAACCCGAGGATGCCGATCGCCTGGCGTCGCTCATCTTCGCCGAGACCAGCACCATCGGACTTCGGATGTACCGGGCCCAGCGCCGCGTGCAGGAACGTAGCTGGGTGGAGGTCGCGACCCCCTGGGGCGGCGTCCGCATCAAAGTCGCGGGCGGGAACTTCGCCCCCGAGTACGACGACTGCCGCCGCCTGGCGGCGGAGCACAATGTCGCCCTCAAGCGGGTGATCGCCGAAGCGTCTTATCAGTATCTCAAGCAGACCAAGCCATGAAATACTACCTGACCACTCCGATCTATTACACCAACGGAACTCCCCACATCGGTCATACCTATTGCACGATGGTGGCCGACCTGGTCCGCCGCTTCAAGCGGATGCGCGGCTATGAAGCCATCCTCACGACCGGGACCGACGAGCACGGCGTCAACGTGGAGCGGGCCGCCCGCAATCAGGGGAAAGAGCCGAAAGAGTTCTGCGACATCATCGCAACGGAGTGGCGCAAGCAGTGGGACGTGCTCGGCATCCAGTACGACCACTTTGTCCGCACCAGCGACCTGAAGCACCACCAGACGGCGCAGTGGCTGTTCCAGCGCTGCCAGGCCAACGGATACATCTATCCCGGCAAGTACACCGGTCAATACTGCATCTTCGACAACCTCTACGTCAACGATGCCAAGCCTGGCGACCCCTGTCCGGACTGCGGACGGCCGACCGAGACCGTCACCGAAGAGAACTACTTCTTCAAGCTCTCCGCCTTCCGCGATCGCCTGCTCGAGTTGTACGACCAGCAGCCGGATTTCATCCAGCCGGCATCCCGCCGGAACGAAGTGATCTCGTTTGTGCAGGGCCATCTCAAGGACCTGTCCATCACGCGTACGACGATCGAATGGGGCATTCCCGCGCCCGTCGAGGGAAAGCACGTGATCTACGTCTGGTTCGACGCGCTGATCGCGTACCTTACCGGGGTGCGCGACCAGATGGTGAACGGCGAACCGGTGTGGCCGGCCGATGTGCACCTGATCGGGAAGGAGATTATCCGGTTCCATGCGGTCTACTGGCCGGCGTTCCTGATGGCCGCCGACCTGCCGCTGCCGAAGAAGATTTTCGCGCACGGCTGGCTGCTGTTCGAGCAGGACAAGATGTCGAAGTCGCGCGGGAACGTGGTGCGGCCGGAGCCGATTCGCCGCGTGATCGGAGCCGACGCGCTACGCTATTTTCTGCTGCGCGAAGTTGTCTTCGGCCAGGACGGCAGCTTCTCCTACGACGCGCTGATCAACCGCTACAACTCGGAACTCGCCAACGGCCTGGGCAATCTCGCCAGCCGCACGCTGAACATGATCCAGCAGTACCGCGACGGCGTCGTTCCGGCTTCGGCGGGCGACCCGGCAATCTCGAAACAGGCGGGCGAGACCATAGCCACCGTCCTGGCGCAGTTCGACGAGTTTTCGTTCTCGCGTGGACTCGACGCCCTGTGGAGCCTGCTCTCCGAGGTCGACCGCTACATCGTCCAGAAAGCTCCGTGGAAACTGGCTCGCGTGGAAGGTGCGGCCGCTCAGGCCTCACTCGACGAGACCCTCTACACATCGGCGGAAGTGCTTCGCATCGCCACCGCGCTGCTGGCGGCGGTGCTGCCCGAGTCCGCGCCCAAGCTCTGGAGCCAGTTGGGGATGCCGCAGGACCTCGATGCGGTTCGCCTGGATGACTTGCGGTGGGGGCAGCTCGCCGCCGGCCAGAAGATTGGCACGATTGCAGGGGTGTTTCCGCGCATCGACGGGAAAGAAGCCATCCCGAAGATGCAGGAACTGGAAGCGGAGGTGGTGGCCGAGCAGAATCGCCTGTTGGGCAAGACGGAGGCCCCTCCTGCTCCCGCGGCGCCGGCCACGCCCGAGATCTCGATCGACGATTTCGGGAAGGTCGACCTGCGGGTGGGCGTCGTGCTCTCGGCCGAGCGCGTGAAGGGCTCCGACAAGTTGCTGCATCTGAAAGTCGACATCGGCGAATCGCGGCCCCGGACCATCGTGGCGGGCATCGCCGAGGCCTACACACCCGAGCAGATGCTGAATCGCAAGGTGGTGATTGTGGCCAACCTGCAGCCGCGAAAACTGCGGGGCATCACGTCGCAGGGAATGATTGTCGCGGCCAGCGTGGAGGGCGGCCAACCGGTGCTGGCCGGCTTCCACGAGGAAATTCCGCCGGGCGCCCGGCTGAAGTGACCATGCGCGTGGTCGATTCGCATTGTCACCTCGACGATGCCCGCTTTAACGAGGATCGCTCACAGGTGATCGAGCGTGCCTGGGCTGAGGGCCTGGAATGGATTCTGGCCATCGGCACCGGCAAGGGTCCTCCCGACCTGGAGGCCGGCGTTCGTCTGGCTGATTCGGATCCACGGATCTGGGCGACGGCGGGGATTCATCCTCACGATGCCGCGAAGGCGGCAGAGGCGTCCTTCGAGAAGGTGCGAGATCTCTGCCGGCATCCCAAAGTGGTCGCGGTGGGGGAAATCGGGCTCGACTATCATTACGACTTCTCCCCCCGCGAGACCCAGCGCGACGTGTTCCGCGCGCAGTTGCGGATTGCGGCGGAGGCGGGGAAGCCCGTGGTGATTCACACGCGCGAGGCTTGGGCGGACACGATCGAGTTGCTCAGGGAAACGCCGGCGCAAGGAATCTTTCATTGCTTCAGCGGCGGCCCTGGCGAGGCCGAGGAGGTGCTTGACCTGGGCTTTCACATCAGTTTTGCCGGCGTCGTGACGTTTCCCAAGGCCGAATCGTTGCGCGAGGCGGCGCGGCTGGTTCCGCTCGACCGGCTTCTGGTGGAAACCGACGCACCCTACCTTGCGCCTGTCCCCTATCGCGGCAAACGCAATGAGCCGGCCTTCGTCACCGCTACCTTGCGGCGGGTGGCCGACGTGCGCGGGATCCCGGCAGGCGCGCTGGCCGAAGCCACTGCGTCAAACTTTGAACGGCTGTGTTTGCGTTACACTAAGTGATTTCGCATGGCTCTCGGGAAGATCGGGCAAGCGTTGACCGTCCGTGAGATCTACAGTCTCATCCAGGACGAGCTTCGTCTGGTCGAAGACGAGATCGTGCTGGAGTCGGTCGCCAGCGTCGACACCATCACCGTCATCGCCCGCCATCTTCACTCGAGCGGCGGCAAACGACTTCGGCCCTCATTGCTGCTTCTGGCCTCCAAGCTGATCGGAGACGGGGGCAAAAGCGCCATCCGCATGGCCGCCGTGGTGGAGATCATCCACTGCGCGACCCTGGTCCACGACGACGTGATCGACGAGGCCAAGACCCGCCGCGGCCGCGCCTCAACCAACGTCCAGTGGGGTAACCACACCTCCGTGCTGGCGGGCGACTGGCTCTACATGCAGGCGTTCCAGATCGCCCTGCGGGAGCGCAATTTCCGCATCCTCGACATCCTGGTCGCTCTCACGCAGATGATGGTGGAAGGCGAGCTCACCCAGTTCGAGCGTCTGGGCAAACTGGACGTTACGGAAGCCGACTACATGGACCTGGTGGACCGGAAGACGGCGGCCCTGTTTTCGGCCTGCGCCCGAATCGGAGCGTTGGTTTCCGGCGCCGGCGCGGAGGCGGAGACCCGGCTGGGCGACTATGCCTGGAACCTCGGCATGGCGTTCCAGTTGGTGGACGACGTGCTCGATTTCACGGCGCGGGAACAGGTTTTAGGAAAGCCTGTCGGAAACGACCTGCGGGAAGGCAAAGTGACTCTGCCCTTGATTTACGCGCTCGAAAGCGCCTCTCCGGCGGAGCGTGAGTCGGTCTCGGCGATCCTTCGCGAGCGCTCCTACGATTCCGTTGCCTTCCCGGAGATCCGCCGCATGATCGAGCGGCGGGGCGGCTTCGAGCGCGCCAAGGCCCGGGCGCAACAGTTTACCGACAAGGCGCGAACCCTGATCGGCGAATTCCCGGATTCGCCGTCCCAGCGGGCTCTGTATGCGGTCACGGAACTGGTCACGGACCGCGACCATTAAGGATTCGTGGGCGGGCCGTGCCTACGGACGCTAATCCGGAAGACTCGCGGCTGCCCCATTTTGTGGCGCCCTTTTGGTGCGTGAAACCGCCTCGTCGAGGCTCCATCAGCGGGAACTGTGCGAATCAACCGGAATCTCACCGCACTGCGCAAGGGCCAGCAAGGGATATGCCGTTCCGCTGTACGTGATGAAGTGCGGCCCGTCCGTGTTGAGCGACTTGGTCCACCATCGGCCGGAAACCCTCTGATTGGCCCGCAGCCATTCGACACCACGGCGGATGCGCGGGTCAGACGCGGAAATTCCCGATTCGCGCAAGACGATGAGCGCCAATCCCGTCATGTGGCCGTCGCTCGGCGGGTTCGGGAACTCAGGTTCTGCGCGAAGGCGATCCGCCCGATTGCCGGAGCCCCACTTTTCAGGCTGCGAAAACGACCGCAAGGCCCAACCGCCATCGGGCCGTTGCGCTTCCAAAACCGTCGCAAGGATCTTTCTCTTCTGGGCCTCGTCGAGAAGATCCGGCATCCGTGTGGCCGTCCACAACAGCGAGACGCGATCGTAGTCATTCTGAGCCGCCGCGTTGTCGCGCAGATATCGTTTCAACTTGGAGACCGATTCCCGTATCTTGGCATCGTCGGCCCGCTGCCGAAGCCAACCGGGAGCGACCGCGGCGGCTCGCGCTGCGATGGTCGCCGCGTGAAATGCGCTCGACTCGAGCGGCGGCCAGCACGTATCCGAAACCCAGGTTCCCGACTCCTGCTGGATCTCGAACACCAACCGCAGCGCCCGATCGGTCTCCGGCGAGAGCTTGCCCTCGACGTGTGCGTCCCATTCCGCAAGACCGGCGGCCAGGTAGATCGGCTGCTCCGAGCGCGCCGCCTTCAGGAACCAGTCGCGCTGCGTGCCGGCCAGCACTTCCAGGCGGTCGACCAGGTACTCGCGGAGATCCTTGGGCGGTCTACCCATCGATTTCGTCAACTGCGGCCGAACCAGCATGTAGGTACCAGTGGTGTGACAGGAAACGCATTTGCGATCTCCCGCCCAGGCGCGGGCGCCCTGTTCGAGGTACCGCAGCGCGGCCTCCGCGGAAGGCTGGTCGAGTTTTGGTTCGTCGGCGAAGGCTTTCGGAACGGCGATATCGCGGTGCTTGTACTGGAAGTCGGGGTTGTCGGCTGCTGCCAACGCCGCCAGGGAAGCAAACAGCAGGGCCAGGGCACGCATGATGAGAGTGTAGCGGAAGCTGGCGCGAGACGGGTCGCGGGGAAGGCATGCGGTGAAGGAGAACCAGTCCATAGACAAAGAGCTCTCGCATGACATTCCTTCGCCAACGCATGCTCGAGGACATGCGGCAACCGCTGCCTCCGCTGGACGAACTGCGCCGCACGGTCATGGTGCCAATCGGACTTTCTACTCTGCGAAAGCGCGTTATCGTGTTGCGCCGACAGGTTTCCAGGGGTCCATTGACATCCCAATGGCCGAGCACTAGCATTTTGGCTGAGGTTCCAAGATGGATCGCATTTCCCGCGACGGCAGGAGTCCGCCGTACTCTTCGTCAGGTTGTCCGAGAGGAGCGATCGGAGCATGCTCCGCATGGCCCCGCCGGCTGTTCTTGATGCGCCAGGCGGCCGGATGAATCGAGGGATCGGCGTTCTCAAAGTCAGGAAACCACTGTGAAAAACAAACTTCGCAAGGCTCTTCTGGATCGCCATCTCACTCTCGGCACGTGGATGCAGATCGGGCACCCGGCGTGCGCGGAGATCCTCGCCGGGCTGGGCTTTGATTGGATCTGCGTGGATCTGGAACACGGCGCCATCGATCTGGAAACGATGGCGAACATTTTCCGCACGCTCGACGCGTTCGATTGCGTTCCCATCGTCCGTGTGCCCTGGGCGGATCCCATCTGGATCAGGCGCAGCCTCGACGCGGGCGCCCGCGGTTTGATCATCCCCATGGTGAACACGGAGGAGCAGGCCCGGCTGGCGATCCGGGAATCGAAGTACCCGCCGATGGGGCAACGTGGATACGGCTACAGCCGGGCGAACCGGCACGGCCTGGATTTCCACGCGTACATCAATAGCGCGAACAGCGAGATCCCCATCATCGTACAGATCGAACATAAGGATGCCATTGCCAATCTTGACTCGATCCTCGCCGTGGAGGGGGTGGACGGCGCTTTCATCGGCCCCCTCGACTTGAGCGGCTCATTCGGGAAGTCCGGGGACCTGGACTGCCCGGAGATGCGCGCCGCGCTGGCGGCATTCCGGGATGGGTGCGCGAAGCGCCGTAAGAGCGCGGGCTTTCACGTCGTGCGTCCGGATGGGGCCAATGTCCGGAACGCCATCGAGCAAGGCTACACGATGCTGGCGCTGGGAGTCGACAATGTTTTTCTGGCGGCAGGCGCGGCAACGACACTGGAGGCGGCCAGGGGCGCTGCTGTGACGGGCCCGAATCGAGAAGCCGGCTGAAAGCGCTGCCTGCCGCCCCTCACGGGAGCCGCTTTCGCCGGACCAGGAGACATCACATGATCATCGACACAATAGGAAACGCAAAACTGTACTACGGATGCCATCCTTTATTCGAGCAGGCATTCGAGTTTCTGCGCTCCGCGGGAAACGGAGACGACCTGAGCGCCAGGACAGAGATCGACGGCACGAATCTGTACGTGCTAAAGGTCAGCGGTGCGGGCAAGGGCAAGGACAAAACTGCCCTGGAGGCGCACAGGAAATACATCGATATCCAGTATTCGGCCATGGGAAAAGACATCATCGGCTGGAAGCCGATCGCGGAAGGCGATGCCGGCCGCGGGTATGATCCCGAGAAGGATATCGAGTTCTACGATCAACAGCCGGAGCAGTGGCTTGATGTCAGGGAAGGAGTGTTTGCGATCTTCTTTCCCGGCGACGCGCACGCGCCGATGGCGACGCTGGAACAAATCACCAAGCTCGTGGTGAAGGTTCTGGTGTCGCGGTGACCTCGGCCGAGCGCTTCGCGGCCTGCTGCAATCGTACGACGCTCGATCGGGCGCCGGTCGACTACACGGCCCACCATGAGTTGGATCGGCGGCTGAGGGCGCATCTCGGCGTTGAGTCGGAGGCGGAGCTATTGGATGCGCTGGGTTGCGACTTCTTCTATCTGCCTGCCCGCGACCTCAGCCAACGCGAGGAGATCGTCCCTTACTACAAGCATGTTGAGCGGCTGGAATTCACCGAAACCGAGCGCACCTGCCCGCTGGGCATTCGCTGGCGGCGTGAGGCGTTCGATGCGAAGTTCTCCGTCGACGAGGCGATTGGCGGGCCGCTTCAGGATACCACCGACCCCCGGGATGTGCTCCGTTTCCCGTGGCCGAAACCGGCGGATTTCGACTTTAGCGCGCTAGGCGAAATCGCGTCCTCGCAAGGGAACAGGGTGCGGGTCGGCGGCTTCTGGACGGCCATTCTGGGGGACGCCTATCGCATGCACGGTTTCCAGAATTTCCTGATAAACCTGGCGGCTGAACCGGAGTTTGTCCATACCCTGGTCGACCGCCTGACTGACATGTACCTCGAATTGAATGACGCGGCCTTCACGGCGCTGAAGGGCGAGATCGAGGTGTGGTACTTCGGGAACGATTTCGGTTCGCAGGAAACGCTGCTGATGAGCCGCGGGATGTGGCACGATTTCTTTTTCGACAACATCCGGAAGCTGACGAATCTGGCGCATAGTCACGGGCTGACGGTGATGATGCACTCCTGCGGGGCAATCCGCCCGTTGATCCCGCTGTTCATTGAAGCCGGCGCGGACATTCTCGACCCGATTCAGGTGTCGGCGAAGGGCATGGACTTGGCTTCTCTGGAGGCTGATTTCGGAGACCGGATCATCTTCCACGGCGGAATTGATACGCAGCACCTCCTCCCCGAGGGTTCTCCCGAAGAAGTGCGCGACGCGGTAAGATCCACCCTGAAGATCTTTGACGGGAAGGGCCATTACATCCTGGCGCCCAGCCAGATCCTGAATACGGACATCCCGCTGGAGAATGTGTTGGCCATGTATTCCTGTCGCGCCCTGTCGCGCGACATCTCTACTTTGCCTTGACAGCGTCCGGTCGTGTCCTTGACAGGTAGTCGGTGAAAAGGTGGCACTTTTCACCGACTACCCCTTGACACCCTGGAATCGTGTACGTAGCATCCAATCGTTGCCAGCCGACTCCCGCACGGGTGCTGGCATCGGCCACCGGGGAGCTAAAGGAGGAAAGACAATGCTACCCAAAAGGCATCAACGGCCTGCCGGGTTCATCTTCATCCGCGTCCTGCTCGCAATGGCGTTAGTTGTCACCGTGCTAGCGCAGGACTATCGTGCCAAGGTTCAGGGCGTGATCACCGACTCCAGCCAAGCCGCGGTCGCGGGCGCCCAAGTTGCTCTTCGAAACAATGACACTGGCATCGTGATTTCCAGACAATCCAGCGACATTGGAAAATACCTGTTTGATTATGTCGAACCGGGCGTGTACACGCTCTCTGTCGAGCAAAGAGGGTTCACCAAAGTCGTTCAGGAAAACGTAGGAGTACGCGCCCGTGGCGATGTCACGGTGAACGTGACGCTAAACCCCGGGCAGGTCATGGAAACGGTCACCGTTTCGGAGACTCCCGTGGCTGTCCAGTTCAACACCAGTTCAATTGCGGTCTCCGTGAGCCGGAGAATGCTCAATGATCTGCCCGTCCTTTCGCGGAGCCCTTTCGAGGTGGTCGCGCTGAATCCGGCAATTATTCGTGGATACGGCCCGAAGCAGTTCTCCCCGATGTGGATGTGGGCGCCCGGCGGCCCGGACTTTGGCGGCGGCACTTCGGGGCAGAATGAGTTGCTGCTTGACGGAGCGCCCCTCATGGTGGGAGGGAAAGGGTCCTATGTGCCTCCCATGGACGCTTCGCAGGAACTCGTCATTCAGCAGAACAGCGTCGACGCCGAGTTTGGCAACAGCGCGGGCGGCGTCATGAGCCTGTCGACGAAGTCGGGAACCAACGAAATACACGGCACCGCTTCCTACTTCGGCCGCAACCCGCACTTCAGCGCGTTGACGAATGCCGTTTCCCGAACACCGAACATGATGCATAGCAGCATCTGGGGCGGCAGCGTGGGAGGACCGATTCGCAAGAGCAAACTCTTCACCTTCGGCGCCTGGGAGCAGTACCGGAATGCGGAGCCAAGGGTGTACACGGGCACTCAACCTACTGCCTTGGAGCGGGCGGGCGACTTCTCCCAATCCCTGAACGCATCTAGCGGTCTGAGGGCCATTTTTGACCCGTGGTCTACCGTGTTCGATCCGGCCAGCGGAGCGGTGACCCGTACGCAGTTTCCTGGGAACCGCATCCCGTCCAGCCGGATCGATGCGACGGCGGGCAAGATCGCGCAGGATATCTGGCTGCCCAACGGTCCAGGGGACGACGTGACGGGTGTCAACAACTACAGATTGTCGTATCCGAACACTATGCGGTTCTGGAACTTCAACAACCGCACGGACTGGAACATCAACGAGAAATGGAAGGTGTTCGGGCGCTACAGCCGATGGGTGAATCACGCCATGCCGCCAAACTTCGCTGATTCTCGCGCGCTCGTCGTTTTTGGCAGCGAGAAGCGCGCGCGCAACATTAGCGGCGACACGGTTTACATGATGAGCCCGAGAACCGTGATCAACTTCCGCGCCGGCTTCGCCTCCCTGCGCGACGATTACGCAAACCATGACAGGGGGACCGTGACGCTGAAGGATTTGGAGCAGTTCTGGCCCGGTAACGCCTGGTACACTCCGTACTTCAAAGACCTTCCGCTCATTTACTACCCGAACGTGAGCATCTCCGGCTACGGGTCGTTCGGCAAGGGTGGGTACTACATGGATCACCCGCGTACTTTCAGCTTTTCCGGCCGCGCCTCCCAGGAAAGAGGCCGTCATTACTTAAAGACGGGGATGGAATTTCGCAGGCATGGCAGTGATCCTTACTGGCCGGCCGTGCAGAGTTTTGCGTTCAGCCAGGCGTTGACCGCGGACACGTTCCTGGCGCCGAACACCAGACTTCGCGGCGACTCCTTCGCCACATTTCTCCTCGGAGGGATGGGTAGCGATTCCTACGCCGACGTTATCTCCCTTCAGCACATGGGCATGCGGGCCTATGCTTTGTACTTCCAGGATGATTTCAAGCTGAACCGGAAGATCACCCTCAACCTCGGCATGCGTTACGAGTACGAGGGCTCTCCATTCGACTCGCAGAACCGGTATTCCCGCAATTTGGACCTGACCAACCCTATTCCGGAAATGCAGGCGAATCCACCCGCCATTCCGGCCGACGTCGCGGCGCTGATGAAGACGCCGTACCGCTTTAACGGCGCCTGGGTTTTCAGTGACGACGGGAATCGCGGAGTCTTTCAAGCGAGTAAGCTCAGCTTCATGCCGCGCATCGGCCTCGCTTTGCGCGTCAGCGACAAGACCGCCCTCCGCGTCGGCTGGGCGCGATTCATCGTGCCGCCAGTGATGTTGCCGGGGCAGATCATGCATCAAGGACTGCCGACTCCCGGATTCAGCGCCAGAACGACCGTGGCTCCTGTGCTGGAGGGAATCCCCGGCGCCCGGCTGAGTGACCCGTTCCCCGCTTCCAACCCACTGATACTGCCGAGGGGAAAGTCGCTCGGCCGGTATACGAACCTGGGCGATAGCACCCGCTGGTTCGAACAGGATATGAAGACTGGTGTGAACGACCGGATCAATGTGTCGCTCCAACGCCAGGTGCCGGGCAGTATCGTTGTCGACATTACCTACTTCGCGAACCTCGGGCACAACCGGCCCTACGACAAGTACGTGAACCTGGCGGATCCGGGACTGAGCTATACCCACAAGGCGGCGCTCCAGCAGACCGTCCAGAATCCGTTCTTCAACTACCTGACGCCGGATAAGTTCCCCGGCCAACTTCGGAACCAGAAGACGGTGACCAAGGCGAGCCTGCTGGTGCCTTATCCCCAATACGGGACGATCTACCAGCGCAGCACGCATGGCGTGCTGGACCGATATCACGCGTTGCAGATCAAGGCGGAGCGTGCGTTCAGCAAGGGCTTCGGTTTGCTTCTCGGCTATAACTACAACCGGCAGAAGACCTACGACTTCTTCAATGCGGACGATCAATATGCGGACAAGTTCACCTTCCAGAACAGCAGTAATCCGCGGCATCGCCTGAGCATGGCGCATACTTACGAGCTTCCGGTCGGACGGGGCCGTGCACTGTTTCCCAACGTCCACCCGGTGGTGAATGCGATTCTGGGTGGTTGGTCCACCAGTTCCATCCTGTTGTGGAATTCCGGTTCGTTCCTGCGCTTTCCGCAAGCGATCGTGGAGGGCGATCCGGTGATCGACAACCCGACCCGGGCGCGGTGGTTCGACACGTCCAAATTCAAAGTGCCCGTGGCGTTCACTCCCCGCACCAACCATTGGCAATACCCCGGTCTCACCGGCCCACGATACTGGCAACTGGATGGAACCGTGTCCAAGTTCTTCCCCGTCCGGGAGCGCTTCCGTCTGGAGTTCAAACTGGAGGCCTACAACCTCACGAACAGCTTCATCGCGGGGAATCCGGAAACGAACGTCTTCAGTTCGCTATTTGGCAGGTCTACCAGCCAGGCGAACTGGGGCCGCGACGTGCAGTACTCACTGAAGCTGTACTTCTGACACGCACGGGAGGCGAATGTGCAAGAGCGCAAGACGACACGCCGCCAGATGATGACCTCCGTTGGTGGGCTGGCAGGGCTAACCGCCCTCCCAGCCTCCACGGCCGGCCGCAGGGAAAGACTCACCATCACCAAGGTCGAGATGTTCCGGGTATGCCCGCCTCTCCAGGAAGGGATCCTGCCAAAAGGGGCGCCTCCCGATTTTGACGTGGTTCCCAAGTTCATCCTGAAGGTGCATACGGATTCGGGAATCGTCGGGTTAGGCGAGACGCACCGCATGGGCGGAGGCCCTGATTCCGAGCCGGTTGTCCGTCTCCGCCAGGCGGCCGATCTTCTGAAGGGGAAGAATGTTCTTGACTTCAACCTCAGCCGGTTGGAACTTCCGGTCAAGACCGACGTACAAGCGTTCGAAACCGCCTTTTACGACATTGTAGGTAAAGCCGTCGGCTGGCCCGTGTATCGCCTGTTAGGCGGTCTCGCGCAGCGCAAGGTGCCCATACACTACTGGTGCGGCAAAGGACTGACGCCCGAGGAACTGCGCCGCGTGGCGCAGCGTGCCCACGCCGGAGGATTCTCCGGCGTCAAGATGAAGCGCTTCTCGCCGTTGACAAAAGCGCTGGAGATCTTCGCGTCGGTCTCTCCGGCGCTGAAGATCACGGTCGATCTGATGGGCTACTATAAGGGCGAATTCCTGCCGGTGGTGAAGGAACTCGAGTCCATCGGCAACGTGCTGGTGATTGAGGACCCGCCCCCGAAGGTGGACGCTCTCGATGCCTACCGGGAACTCCGGGGGCAAACCAGGATACCGATCGCCATGCACCTGTATCTGAATCGTGAGGGTGTCCGGGGAATGATCCGGGCCATTACCGCGGAGGCCTGCTCGGTGTTTAACCTCGGCGCGGGGAACATGGCGGAATTCGTGGCCAGATCGTACTTGGCGGAACAGGCCGGCGTTGCGGTGTGGCATGGTTCCGCTCATGAGCTGGGGATTCTGGATGCCGCCATGCTGCATGCTTGCGCGGCAGCGCCGAACTGCACCTATCCAAGCGACATCCTCAGCCATCAGCGCGTGCATAACCTGTTGGCCAAACCGATTGAGATCCGAGACAGCCACGCGACCGTGCCGAATGGGCCCGGTCTCGGGGTCGAGTTGGATGAGGATGCGGTCCGAAAATATCGATATCGTGTCGCAACGTGACCCTCGCGGACGCCAGTCCGCGCTGCTGCTGGCGTGAAAACAACTGCTTGAGACCGGCCAATGACGGAGCCGCGGCCGTGAGGGACCGTGAAGAAGCAGGGAAAAACGTTCGCGGTAGCGATGGTCATCCCTACCGAGACCCGTTTCCCAGTCCCCGTTTCCCCCGTTTCCGAAATGATCACCTCTTAGTATGGGATGTCAACGCAAAGTAGAAATGTCCTATTCTCTGCAAAGTAGAAATGTCCGGTTTTGACGGGGCGGGGAGAGGGTGCATGGTAGTTTGGGCGTGCCGGTGAAGCGGAGACGGGCAATGCTGGCGAGCA
>JBJXGR010000398.1:0-3660 GCA_046160045.1 Bryobacteraceae bacterium | reverse complement strand
GAAAAGGAACTGCTGGACGATGCTTCGATTGAATTGATCGCGGTGGAAGCCGGCGTCGACGTGAACCTGGAGTATGCCCACCGGTCGATCCGCGCCGGAAAGCACATCCATCTGGACAAAGCCCCTGGGCAGGACATGCCGGGCTTCCGCGCGCTGCTGGAGGAGGCCGCTCAAAAGCGCCTGCGCGTCCAGATGGGCTACCAGTGGCGTTATCAGCCGGGCATGAGCACGGCCATCGAAGCCGCGCGCAAAGGTTGGCTGGGCCACATCTACGGTTTGCGCGCCACCATCAACAAGCCCACGCCGGCCGCCGACCGAAAACTGCTCGCCCGATTCAAGGGTGGGATGATGTATGAATTGGGCTGCCACCTGATCGACCGCGCGGTCGACCTGTTCGGCAAGCCGCGCCGCGTGACCGGGATCCTCCGTCACGATGCCGCGATTGACGATACCCTGGAGGACAATACGCTGGCGATCCTGGAATTCGATCGGGCGTTCGCGCAGATCTATATCGCGGCCATGCAACCCAACGGCGGCAACTACCGGACGTTCGAGGTCCTCGGGACCAACGGCACGATCATGGTCCGGCCGTATTCGCGGTCGAAGTTGTCGATCGACTTGAAGGACGCCGCGGGCCCGTATGCGGCCGGGCCGCACGTGGTCGACGCCGCGGCCGATGCCTCGCCGGGATTTTCGCCGGACTTCCTCGACCTGGCAAGCCAGATTCGCGAAGGAACGGCGCCGAAATGGTCGATGCGGCACGACCTCGATACCCAGGAAGCCCTGCTCAAGGCTTGTCACGTTCTTTGATTCCAAAAGGAGTTTCATGCACAAGGTTCTACTCGTTATCGGTGATGCGGCGGAAGCGCTCGATACCTTCTATCCCTACTTCCGCGTGAAAGAAGAAGGCTACCAGGCCGTGGTGGCCGGACCGGAAAAGCGCGTGTATCCGCTGGTGATGCACGAGATCCCACCGGGGTGGGACATCACGCGCGAATCGGCCAGCTATCACATGGCCTCGGACATCGCGTTCCGCGACGTCAATCCCGATGAGTACATCGGATTGTTTCTCACGGGCGGCAGGGCTCCGGAGTACCTGCGATACGATCAGGACCTGATGCGGATCACGCGGCACTTCTTTGAAAAGCAGAAGCCGGTCGCCGTGGTGTGCCATGGCGCCGAAATCGTCGCGACCGCCGGCGTGATCAGCGGTAAGCGGATTGCCACGGTGGCGAAGTGTAAGTTTGACGTGGAAGTGGTCGGGGCGACGTTCGTCAACGACGGATGCGTCCGCGACGGCAATATGATCAGCGGCCGGACCTGGCATGACAATCCCTATTACGTGCGCGAGTGGGTGGAGATGCTGCGGAGCTACGCGGCGGCAAAGGCGAAGTGACGATGGAGCGGCGTACGTTTCTTCTCGCTTCGACAAGCGCGGCGGCGCAGACGGCGCCCTCCGATCAACTCGCGCTGGGTCTGATCGGCGCCGGCGGACGCGGGCGGTACGTGATGCAGGTGTTCCGTAAAGACCCGGCGGTGCGGGCCGCGGCCGTGTGCGATGTCTACGAGCCCAACCTGGAAGCCGGCCTCTCGGCGGCGGGCAACCAGGCCAAGGCGTATCGCAATTACAAGGCTCTGCTCGACGACCGGAGCATCCAGATCGTGCTCATCGCGACACCCGAGCACTGGCACCACCGTATGGTGCTCGACGCGATGGCCGCCGGGAAGGATGTCTACGTCGAGAAGCCTCTCTGCCAGACTCCCGAGCAGGGGGCCGACCTCGTCCGGGCCAGCCGGCAATCGAAATCCATCGTCCAGGTGGGCATGCAGCGCCGCAGTTACGACCTGTATCTGAAGGGCCGGGACATCGTCGCGGCCGGGACGCTCGGAACCGTGCGAATGGTGCGGAGCTGGTGGCTGAACAACTATCTGCAAACGACTCCGGGCAAGCTGAAAGGGCCGCTCGACTGGGAACAATGGCAAGGGCCGGCGCGGCGTCGCGATCTCGATCCGGATCGTTTTCTGAACTGGCGCAACTATTCCGACTACGCTGGCGGGATTGTGGCCGACCAGGGGGCCCACGCCTTCGACGGCATCCACCTGTTGATGGGAGCGGGCTTCCCGTCGGCGGTCACCGCCTCGGCGGGCCGGCCTCATCGCGCCGGCTTCGATACACCGGAGTCGGTCGTGGTTGCCGCGGAATACCCCGAGGATTTCGTCGGGGTGTTCACGCTGAACTACGCGGCGATGAAGTACAAGGGACGCAACGACCAGTTGAATCACCTGGACGGCGACAAGGCCCGGATGGACATCGGCCGCGAGGAACTGCGTGTCTACCTGCAAGGCGCCGAAGAGAGTGCCGCGATCACGCAGACATCGGCGCGCGGATTTGGCTACGCCACCGACTTGCATGTCCAGAACTTTCTTGCGAGCGTCCGGACGCGCGCGCAGCCGACCGCTCCGCTGGAGGTGGGCTTCCAATCGTGCCTTCCGGTCCTGTTGGGCAATCTGGCGCTGAAGCAAGGCCGGCGGTTTCGCTGGAACGCGCAGTTGATGAAGGTCGAAATGTAAAATACGAACATGGCACACAACCCTGGATTCCTGAAACTGGTGAATGAGGCGAAGTCCCGCATCCGGCAGATCGACATCGGCGGCTATCAACAGATGGTGGCGAGCGGCGAACCGCACATCCTGGTGGATACGCGCGAAGAGAGCGAGTGGGCCGCCGGCAGAGCCAAGGGCGCCATTCACGTCGCTAAGGGCGTGATCGAGCGCGATATCGAAACCAAGGTCCCGGACAAATCGGCGAAGGTCGTTCTGTACTGCGGCGGTGGCTTCCGCAGCGCCCTGGCGGCCGATGCGCTGCAACAGATGGGTTACACGGACGTGGTCTCGCTCGATGGCGGGTGGCGGGCGATCTCGGCGGCGGGCCTGGCCGAGCCGTAAGTTGGTGACCCCACGGCTTGGAAGGTGTGCGGAAATCAAGATGTCCCCACGGCTTACGCCGTGGGCTCGAGTGCTGCTCTTCATGATAGCGATGACCGCGCTCGCAGCATCACCGATCCTCGTCCACGGACACCGCGGCGCTCGCGCTGTCCGTCCCGAGAACACGCTTCCGGCCTTCCAGTATGCGCTCGACGTCGGCGTGGACGTTCTCGAACTGGACATGGCGGTGACCCGCGATGACGTGGTGGTTGTCTCGCACGATCCGGTGATGAACGAGAAGATCTGTTCGGGGCCGGGTCCGGCGCGGCCGATCCACTCGATGACGTTTGCGGAACTGCAGCAGTGGGATTGCGGGGCCAAGGTCAATCCGGAGTATCCCAGGCAAAAAGTGTTTCCGGGGACGCGAATGCCGACGCTTGACCAGGTCTTCGAACTGGCGCGAGGCCGGCGGAGCGGACGGTCGAAGCCGGTCGAGTTCAACATCGAGACCAAGATCAACCCTTCCCATCCGGACTGGGCGCCGCCGCCAAAGCGATTCGCGGAACTCGTCCTGGCGATCATTCGCAAGCACGGACTGGAGGATCGCGTCATCCTGCAGTCGTTCGATTTCCGGACTCTGGGCGAGATGCGGCACTTGGAACCGCGCATCCGGTTGTCCGCGCTGACCTCCAACCCGATGGCTTCGTGGAGGGAGATCGCGAAGGAGACAGGCGC
>JBJXGR010000397.1:0-36196 GCA_046160045.1 Bryobacteraceae bacterium | reverse complement strand
CGTTGTGGTCATCGGTCCCCAAGGGAACAAAGAACTTCCACGGCCGGTGCTTGTACTTGGCATTCATATATTTGGAGGTCTGCGACTGCATGTCGCGCATCAGGTTGGAGATGCCGTCGGGGGTGGTAGGTTGGAGCAACCAGTGGCCTTGGGTAGGAGTGAGGCAGAAATCGTGGACAATGACCTTATAGCGGACGGCCTTACGGAACAGCAGGTTGAGGCTGAACTGGAAGTCCTGATCGTCGAGCAGGACGAACTGGCCCTTATTGCCGCGTTGGACGACGTGGTAGAGGCTGGAGTAACGGAAGTGGCGGCGCGGTCGCGGCACGGAGTCTTTAGTGCACGCGACGGACCACACCGGAAGCGCGTTCCGTCCCGAAGCGGCACAGTGCGCCCCAACAGAGACGTATTTTGAGGGAGTGCTCCAAAAAGGTGCCTGGCACCATTTGGCTGGGTGTGGCCTGGGATCTGGTGCCTGGCACCAGATTTAGTCATGACCCAAGGACTGACCACTCCCATTTGGGGAAGGAGCCGTGACTTTCTGATGGCGACCCTGCGCCCCTCGCCTCGATCGAGATTTGGTGCCAGGCACCTCTCCACTCTCCACCGGAGGCGGCCCACACCTGCTGATCCCGCCGCAACGAAGCCATTCACCGAGAACTCGGCCAGACAATCCGGCCTTCCGGCGGCGGATCGCGCGAATGCGTTGACCCATGCGGTTGGCATGAAAGAGCCAAACTCCAGTGCCGGTCTCCGGCGGGCCCTCGCGTTTCTACTTGGAGGCGGTGGCGCCCGACCGGGGGTTTTCGCTCGCAGTGACAGCGCACCGCCGTCCGCGAAACCTCTGCACGGGTGCCCGGTCCCCTGCGTCATCCCAGTGTGAGGACATGGTGTCTCGCAGCAGTGCTGATGGTCTGCTCGACCGCGGATGCCCCCGCCGATCAGGCTGCTAACTTATACAAATCAGCCGGAAAAGCCGAAAAAGAAGGCCGTGACGGCGAGGCCTTTATGCTCTACCACCGGGCGGCCGCTCTGGCCCCCGATCGCACAAAATATTGGCTCAAGGCGCAGGCGATCCGGGGGAGGGCCGCGCTTCAGACGAAGTTCGTTCTGCCCACATCAACCCCGCCCTCGCGCCCACCGGTTTCCCTCACTTCCGCGACACCGGCGGACTTCGTGGAGGCCAGGAAACCCCAGCCACCGAAAGAACTCAAGGCGAAACCCATCGTGGCTGAATTCCTCATCAAGGGGACCGCCCGCAGCCTCTTTGAACAGGTCTCCAAGACGTACGGCCTCGATGTCGTCTTCGACGGCGACTACCCGCAGACCGGCCCTCAGTACCCCTTCCAACTCGACAGCGCGGACTATCGCACGGCTCTCTATGCCCTGCAGTCCGTTACCGGGTCATTCGCCTTTCCCCTGGGCGAACGTTTGCTCATGGTCGCCAAGGACTCCGTCCAGAAACGCAACGACCTCGAACCCTATGTCAGCCTGACGATCCCGATTCCCACCGCAGTCACCATTCAGGAAGCCCAGGAGCTCGCCCGGAGCGTGCAGCAGGCGCTGGAAATCCGCCGTTTCGCGATCGACTCCGGCCGGCGCATCGTCGTCATTCGAGATGCGATCTCCAAGGCCTACCCGGCCCTTGAACTTTTTGAGGACCTGCTCCTTTACCGTGCGGAAGTCGAGTTGGAACTGGAGTTCATCGAGGTCACCTCCAGCGATACACGAAGGCTGGGCCTGACGCTTCCTACCCAGTTTCCGATTTCGGCCATCGCCCCCGGCGGTTCGTTCATCCCCTCACCGGGCTACTTTCTGAAGTTCGGGGGAGGCATGACGGTTTTTGGTGTGCTGATCGGGGACGGATCCTTTATTGCGAGCGAGAGCCGCTCGCGAGGCGCCACTTTGCTGCGTGCCAAATTGCGTTCCACCGACGGGCAAGCCGCGACGTTCCATGTCGGCGACCGATACCCGGTTCTCACCGGAGGCTATTTTGGCCCCCAGGAATTCTCGGAGGGCGGGCAGGTGTTTACGCCGCCCCCCCAGGTCTCGTTCGAAGACCTCGGACTGAACATCAAAATTACTCCCAGGGTTACGGGTTCCACGGACGTGGCTATGGAAATCGAGGCCGAATTCAAGGTCCTCGCAGGGGCTGCCCTGAATGGAATCCCGGTGATCGCCAACCGCAAGGCGAATGCAAACACACGGCTTCGCGTTGGCCAGTGGGCAGTCATCGCCGGCATGATGTCGGTGAACGAGGCCCGAAGCCTGACAGGCATCGCCGGCCTCTCTCAGATTCCCGGCCTTGGCGCTCTGCTGCGGCACAACGAGAGGACGAAGGAACAAAAGGAACTCTTGATTCTCATCAAGCCGCGCATTTCCTCGATGCCTGCCAGCGAGTTTGTGACCCGGTTCCACTGGGTAGGCCCCGAAGGCCGCCTCCGCATTCCCCTGTAGACGGGAGTTCTCGTCTCGGCGCTCTGGTGCATGACACCACAGACGCGTCGCCGTGCGACGAATTACGCGGCTATCGCGGGCTATCCCACGGAGGAAACCCGCTCCGGGCGGAATCCTGTACAGTACCCGCACTTCGCAGAACTGGACCTCCATCTTTGACTTCACCGGCAGACGTTCATATAATGCTCTGCCATGCGACGCCGATACGCCCTGGGTAGCTTCGCCGCGCTGCTGGCTTACGCGGCGATCACGCAACTGGCTTCCACAAGCACGACCACTTCTTATCAGGTGGTGCACGGGTGGCCCGCCCTTCCCGAAGGTTTTGCACTTGGCCAGGTCACCGGAGTGCAGGTCGACTCCCGGAACCATGTCTTCGTTTTCCACCGCGGCGACCGCCCGGTGCTCAGCTTTGACGGCGCCACCGGTAAACTCCTCTCGTCGTGGGGAGACGGCATGTTCGGATCGGCCCACGGCCTGACCGTCGACCCGCAGGATAACGTTTGGGTGACCGACGTCAAACAGCACCAGGTTTTCAAGTTCAGCAACAGCGGGGAACTCCTGCTGACCCTGGGCGCGAAGAACGTTCCCGGTCTGGACAGCACGCACTTCAACAAGCCGACCGATGTCGCCGTCTCCCGCGGCGGCGATGTCTACATCTCGGATGGCTATGGCAACAGCCGCGTGGTCAAGCTCACGTCCAACGGGAAGTACGTCTCCGAATGGGGCGTGAAGGGCGGCAATCCGGGCGAGTTCGACACGCCGCACGGGATCACCGTCGACTCTCAAGGCCGAGTGTACGTCGCCGATCGGGGCAACTCGCGCATCCAGGTGTTCGACCCGGACGGCAAGTTTTTGCACCAGTGGAAAAGCGCCGAACTGGGCCGTCCGTGGGGGGTGAGCTTCGCCGCCGACGGTTTCCTGTACGTCGCCGACGGCGGAGATCTCCATCCCAAGCCGCCCGATCGCAATCATGTGCTGCGGCTCGACCTGAACGGCAAGATCCTGGACAAATGGGGCTCGTTTGGCAGCTATGACGGCCAGTTCTACTGGGCGCACGATGTCGCTGTCAGCCGGACGGGCGAGGTGTACGTGACGGACGTCAACGTCGGGATGCGGGTGCAGAAGTTCGTTCGACGCTAAAGCTCGACAGTCGGCATGGCACGGTCCAAAGAATCGCGGCGCTCCCAGAAGCGGCTGAAGCAGGAGCCTGAGGCCGGGGCGCCCGCCGAGGCCTTATCCCACCGCCTTCCGCTGCTCGGTCTTGCGCTGGCGGTGGTGCTGTTTTATGGGACTCCGCTCACGTCACCCCAGACGAGCATTCAGTGGGATGCCGTCGACGTTCACTATACCTTTCAGAAATACTTCTCCGATCACGTGCGTCAGGGTGTGTTCCCGCACTGGACTCCCTACGTGTTTGCGGGATATCCGTTTCTCTCCGACCCGCAGGTGGGCGCCTGGTACCCGCTGAACTGGCCGTTCTTCCTGTTCGGGATCACTCCGCGTTCCATCGAGTGGGAACTCGCCTTACATGCCCTGATCGCGGCTGTGGGCGCCTACCTCGCGGGTTGGCAGATCCTGAGGGACCGTTGTGCCGCCACCCTGGCGGCCGTCTTCTTTGCGTTCTCAGGGTTTTTCGCAGCACACAGTTCGCATGTGGGAATGTACCAGACCGCGTCATGGCTGCCGTGGCTGATCTGGATCCTCCTCCGCGCGATCGCGAACCCTTCGCCGTTGTGGCCGCTTCTGGCCGGTCTGGTGACCGGCATGCTGATTCTGGCCGGCCATTTTCAAACGGCTTTGTATACCGGATGGGCGCTCGGATGCGCCGCCCTGGCGCTGGTCGCCGCCGGTCAAGCCTCGGCCAGGCGTGTCGCTCTTACACTCGGTACGGCGGCGGCGGTAGGACTTCTGATTGCCGCCATCATGATCGTGCCCGGTCTCGAACTCACCGGTTTGTCCATCCGGTCAACCGTCCGGTTCGATCGCGCCACCAACTCGCCGCTGGTCCCCTCGGCTCTCGGAACTCTGGTGCTGCCCAATGCGCTGGGAGCCCTGGAGGGCGCGTATCACGGGCCGGAAGATATCACGCAATACTACTTCTACGGGGGAATCCTGCTGCTGCCCCTGGTTGCCGTGGGGCTGCGGAAATTCCGGGAGCAGGCCGTCGCCTGCGCGCTCATCGTACCGGCTCTGTGGTACGCGTTGGGTCCGGAGGCTGGCCTGCATCGGGTGCTGTCCTGGTTGCCGGGGCTCCGCCATGTTCGGGCTCCTGTACATATCTGGTTCGTGGTGGCTCTGGGTCTTGCCCTGCTTGCCGGGTCGGGGTTCGTCATCGCAAGAGAGCGCCTGAAACTGCGCGCCGCGGCTTGGCTGATTCCGCTCGTCGTGTTCGGAGATGTCGTTTACTGGAACTCGGCCAGCAACCCGCTGGCGTACTCCCGATCGAGCTACAACGCGCTCTATGGAGACAAACTCACGGAGTTCGAGGCTCGCATCGGCAGTAAGCTTGCGCCGCTCGATCGGTTTCACGCCCCATATGCCTTGCCCGCCTTCGGCCCTCAAAACCATCTGATGCACGCGCGGGTATCCGGCACCTACGGGTACAGCCCACTCGCCCTGCTGGCTTACTCGGAATACTTTCAGGCGGCGGCGAAAACCCCGAAACTGATCCACGCGCTGGGAGTGCGCGCCCGGCTGGATCTGGGCCAACGAGGGGTGGTCGCTGAAACGTCCGCTCTGCCCAGGGTCACGTTCGCGCGACAGGTGCGGGTGACGCACGACGCGCGCCGGGAACTCGAGACGCTCGACCCCGCGGAGACCGTGTTGTCGCCAGTGCCTGTGCCGGCGCACGACGCCGCAGCCACGGCTCAGGTCACGCAACACGGCGAGGGCTGGTATCGCATCCGGTATCGCGCCGCCGGCCCCAGCCTGCTCAGGGTTGCCGAAGCCTATTATCCGGGCTGGCATGCCTCCGTCAACGGCGCTCCGGCGAGCATCCATCCGGTGGATCACGCTTTGACCGGGGTGCTGGTTCCCAAGGGTGAAGGGGAGATTGTGCTCCGTTATGACACCCGTGGGTTTTGGCCGTTGCTGACCGTTTCGCTGGTTACCCTGTTGATGGCTGCAGCCGGAATAGGATGGCTCCTGTGGCGTCGTGACGGGAAGGGTGCGCTCGTGGCATAGTTGTATCTCTAAGCCGGCAGTCCGTCACTTGACGCCCTGCGCCGGCGCCGACGGGGGCAGGCCCACGTTCTTGACCAGTGCGACGAAGCGCGGTTCGGTGCGCAAGCTATCCCAAACCGGGTCTGCGTTCAGGTTGACCAGCCAGGGATTCCTGTCCTGGTAGGCGCGTTCCAGCCATCGCAGCGCTTGTTGTCGCTCGGCTAAACGAACATACACCGCCGCCGTATGGTAGCCGCTCACGTGTTTCTCCGCCAACTGCCAGCGAAGCAGGGCATGCCAGTAGCCGGTGGGGCCGTCCTTCTCCAGTGCGCGGCCGAGCGCGATCTGGTCCACCAGGGCGCGTTGCCACACTTCAGCCGCCTTCTCGAGCAAGCCCATCTGCTCATAGGTCCACCGCAGGTACACCACGGAGGAAAGGTTGTTCGGGTCAATAGCCAACGATCGCTCGGCGGCCGCCACCGCCTGCTGGTAGTTCCTCGCGCACAGGTGATGCCAGACGAGGGAGCTGGTCACAACGGGGTCGGCCGGATCCAGAGCCAAAGCCCGCCCCACTTCCGCCAGGGATTCAGGGAACCGGCCCATGGCGCTCGAGTATCTCGCAGAGTAGAGGTGCGCCATGGTGTTGTCCGGATCCAATTGGAGCGCGCGTTCGAAGTGACGCCGGGCCGCGGCCCAATCCCATTTATAGTAAAAGCTCAAGTAGCCCTGAGCGGCGTGGGCATCGGCAAGCGAGTCATCAATCGCCAGGGCCCTCTGGATTGAGGCCGCCGCTTTCGAGTAGGCATCCTTCGGCGCCAGCATGAAAATCCGCCCCATATGCCCGTAACAGTCCGCCAATGCCGCGTGAGCCACCGCATAGCCGGGGTCCTTTTCAATCGCCTGCTGGAAGAGATCTGCCGCCATTTCCAGCGCCAGCTTGCCGCGCTGGTAGCGTCCCTGCAAATAGAGGTTATAGGCCGCGACATTGCTCGTAAACGGCCGCACCCTGGGAGTTGCGACGGCCAGCCCAAAACTGCTCCGCAAGGTCGTCACGATCGCCTGTGCGATCTCCTCCTGCACCGCGAACACGTCTTTCAGCTCGCGATCGTAGTTTCGCGACCAGAGCTGGCGCCCGTCCGTTGCGCTGCTCAGATGGACCGTGATACGAACGCGGTCCTTCTGCTTTCGCACACTGCCTTCGAGGACGGTTCCCACGCCAAGCTGCCGGCTGATCGCGCGAATATCCCCTGACTTGCCTTTGAACTGAAGGGCCGACGAGCGCGCCATCACGCGCAATCCGTCAACGCCGGCCAGCACGCTGGTGATCTCCTCCGTCAAGCCGTCGCTGAAATACTCATTCTCCGGGTCGGCGCTCAGGTTGGTGAACGGAAGAACCGCAATCGAATTGACCGGCGGTTGCGGAGGCATCGGTTTCCGCGGGGTCACCATCCAGACGGAAATCGCGACCGCTCCGGCTAGCAGGAGCGCACCCGCCGCCATCCAGACCCTCCTGGAAACCCGTGGTGGATGCGCACGACGGGGCTCGGCGGTCTGTGGGATCACCGTCGGGGAGAGCGAGTTGTCTGGAATCCCGGTGGCGCTCTCGTCCCGCGATTCGGTCACCTCAGCCGCAAAGCGGTAGCCCTGCCGCGGGACCGTGACGAGGTAGCGCGGTTCCTGGGGAGTGTCGTCGAGCGCTTTTCTCAACAGGAAGATGGCCTGGGTCAGATTGCCCTCCTCCACGAAGGCATCTGGCCAGACGCGCTTCATCAGTTCCTCGCGCGTCAGCGCCCTGCCGCCGTTACTCACCAGCGCCAGTAGAACCTCGAACGCCTTCGGCGGAAGGGAAATCACCTCATCATGACGCAACAAAACGCGCTTGATGAGATCAAGTCGGAAGGGACCAAACTCGTAGAAGTGCTTGGTTTCCATTGGCCTACGCAATTGAGAGTCCCTTGAGGCGGAATTGAGGCACTTCCGCAGGACTCCGTCGCTCGATTCCCGGATGATTGACCCGCAGCCTCTACGGAAGCCGATTCTATCGCGCGGCTTCCGGAAGGGCAACATCCGACGGGCAAGAAGCAGCAAGGAGTCAGCGATGCGCGTATCCGCAAAATGTTGTGTTTTCATGGTCGCGTTGGTCCATTCGGCCTTCGGCCAAAACGTCGAACCCGAGGCGTGGAAACAGCATCGGGATCTGGGTTGGAAGCTCTATCGTTCGGGCCAGGACTCCCGGGCAGAGGGGGCCTTCGGAACCGCCCTTCGGGACGCGGAACGTGCCGGAGCGCAACCGGAGCGACTGGCGGAGATTCTGAGCATTCTGGGCCGGCTGTCCAATCGTCAGGGCCGATACTCCGCAGCCGAGCCGTTGCTACGCCGGGCACTCAGCCTTTATGAAAAGCGCTCGGGGACTGAGGCCGCGTCTCCCCGCATCGAAGCGGCCGTCTGCCTGAGCGATCTCGGAGAAGCGCTTCGCGGACAAGGCCGCTACGCCGAAGCTGAACCCCATCTACTGAGCGCGCTGGCCCTGGCGGAGGCGGCTGGAGAAGCTTGGCAGACGGTGACCGCCGATGTTTTGAACAATCTCGGGGTTTTCTACCGAAGCCGGGGAGAGTTCGAGAAGGCGGAACATCACCTGAAGCGCGGCATCAGGCTGGAGGAGAGAGTTTCGGGGCCGGAGAGCCGCGCGATGGCCGGGTTGCTGGCCAATCTGGCGGCGGTCCAGACGGATCGTGCCCGCTACGCCGAGGCCGAATCCATTCATCGCCGGGTGTTGGCAATCTATGAAAAGACATATCCGGCCGACCACCCGGACGTGGCAACCGCGTTGACGAGCTTTGGGAGCTGGTGCTTCGCCGTGGGCCGCTACACGGAGGCGGAGCAGCTTTACCGGCGTGCCCGGCAGATCCGGGAGACGGCGGGGCCGCGCAGCCCCGACCTGGCGCTGGCGTTGCATGGTCTCGCGTCCGTCCACCGGGCGCAAGGGCGGTACCGGGAAGCCGAACCTCTCCTGCGGCAAGCCGTGGACATCACCCAGACGGCGCTCGGGCCGGATCACCCGAGTCTTCCCGAGATGCTCACCAGCCTGGCCGCCGTCTTGCGAACCCGGCAGAGCTATGGCGAGGCCGAACAGCACCTGTGGCGAGCCCTGACCATCCGAAAGCAACACTTTCCTCCGGAACACACGGCGGTGGCCACTGCTGTCGGCGAAGTCGGGCTGGTGTACCTGGAACAGGGCCGCTTCGCCGAGGCTGAATCGGTGACTCGCCGGGCGTTGATTCTGCTGGAGAGGGCGTTGGGGCCCGAGCACCTCGAGGTGGCCATGAGACTGGATCAGATGGCTTCCATCTACGTGGTTACGGGCCGATTTCGAGAGGCCGAACCAATCGCCGTGCGCGCAGGCTCCATTTTTCAGAGGGTACTCGGTCCGGAACACCCGGAGATGGCGGTCTACGTGACGAACCTGGGCTTGCTCTACGGCAGGCAGGGTGAGTACGAGAAGGCGGAACCCCTGTTGCGGCGCGCCTTGCTGCTGCGCGAGAAGAGCCTGGGGACTGACCACGCGCAGGTGGCGCCGGTGCTGCAGGAACTTGGGGTGAACTATCTGAAGCAAAAGCGGTACGAGGAGTCCGCGGCATTACTTGGCCGCGCGCTGGCAATCCAGCAGAAGGCCTTCGGACCGGCTGATCCGGCTTTGGCCGACACCCTCCGCGTCTACGCGTCGGCTCTTCGGAAGGCGCGCCGCAAGGTGGAGGCCGCACGAGCCGACGCGATGGCCAAAAGCCTGTTGAAACCGCCGCCGAACAAACAGTGAAGGCTTGTGGAGACGCCCGCGAGATTGTCCTTCGGCAACCCTTCGCCCGAAAACCGCTGAGCCCCGATTCAGCCCTGTTCCGCAAGGCCAATCTGCAATGCAAACGACCAGGCTGCCAGCGATCTGCTTAGTTCTTCTAGTCCTTTCTATTACTTCCGGCGCATTGACACCCCGCGAAAGAGCTTGCTAGCTTGGAAGTTCCCTCATGCCCGATCCGGCGCCGTTGAAAGCCACACCCTTGAACTCTGTCCATCGAGCCTCCGGCGCGAAGATGGTCGATTTCGGCGGGTGGGATATGCCTGTCCAGTATTCCGGGATCATTGTCGAACACCTCACCGTTCGGAACGCCGTCGGCCTGTTCGACGTCAGCCACATGGGCGAGATCGAAGTGCAAGGGCCGGAAGCCGAACGGTTGGTCAACCACGTCGCCACCAATGACGCCTCGAAACTGAAACTGGGCCAGGCGCACTACTCGGCCTTGCTGTATGAGCACGGAGGCTTTGTCGATGACATCCTGGTCCACAAGGTCGCCGAGGATTACTTCTTCATCTGCGTCAACGCATCCAATCAGGAGAAGGATTTCGACCATATCCGGCAGCAGAACCGCTTCGACGCGGAAGTGATCTTCGCGAGCGAACGATACGCGCAGATTGCCGTACAAGGGCCGAAAGCGCTCGATACCCTGCAGAAGCTCACGGCGACGCCACTGGCCGGGATTCGCTACTACTGGTTCACCGACGGCAAGGTGAGCGGAGCGGCGGCGCGGATCGCGCGGACGGGGTACACAGGCGAAGATGGATTCGAGGTTTACGTCGATCCGGCGGATGCGGAAAGGCTGTGGAAGGAAATCCTGGCGGCGGGCGCGGAGTTCGGCATCAAGCCGGCTGGACTTGGCGCGCGCAATACGCTACGTCTGGAAGCAAAGATGGCGCTCTACGGCCACGAGATCGACGCGACGATCACGCCTTGGGAAGCCGATCTCGGGTGGATCGTCAAGATGGACAAAGGCGATTTCGTCGGCCGGGATGCACTCGTGAAACAACAGCAAGCCGGTGTGCGGCGTAAGTTGATCGGGTTCGAGATGCTGGGCCGTGGCATCGGGCGCGACGGGTATGAAGTGCTGTTGGACGGTGCGCCCGCCGGTTGGGTGACCAGCGGATCGCCCGCTCCCACGTTGAACCGGAATATCGGCCTGTGCTACCTGCCCATGGAGCGGGCGGCGGTAGGACAGGCAATCGAAGTAATGGTTCGTAACCAGGCCGTCGATGCCGTGACGGTGGCAACCCCTTTCTACAAGAGATCCCGATGAGCACCTATCCTGAGAACTTCCGCTACACGAAAGAGCATGAGTGGGTGAACGTGGAGGGTGAGGTCGGAAGCATCGGCATCACGTTTCATGCCCAGCAAGAACTCGGCGACATCGTTTACGTCGACCTGCCAAAGGTGGGCGCCCGCGTCGAGCAGGGCAAGACCCTGGGCTCGGTGGAGTCGGTAAAGGCGGTCAGCGACTTCTATTCTCCAGTATCCGGCGACGTGGTCGAAATCAACGGATCGCTCGGCTCGGCGCCGGAGACCCTGAATCAGGATCCGCATGGAGCCGCCTGGCTCGTGAAGATCCGCCTGTCGGCCCCGGACGAAATCCAGCAACTGATGAGCGCCGCCCAATATCAAAGTTATATCGGGCAGGAAGGCTAGTCCACACCCCCGAAGGAGTCTGGTAAACCAATTGCGATATCTGCCGAAGTCTGACCTGGAACGCCGGGAAATGCTGGAAGTGTGCGGCCTCCGGAACGCGGAGGACCTGTTCGCGCATTTGCCCGAGGAAGTGCGGTTGAAGGAGCCGCTCGCTCTTCCCGCCGGCCTGTCCGAGTACACGATCGTCGACCGCTTTCGAGCGCTGTCCGATCGCGCCGCCAGCGGGTACGCCTCGTTTCTGGGGGCGGGGGTGTATGCTCACTTCCGGCCGGTGATGGTGGACACGGTGGTCTCGCGTGGCGAGTTCTTGACCTCCTACACACCGTATCAGGCGGAGATCTCGCAGGGGACGCTCACGACGATCTTCGAATTCCAGACGATGATCTGCCAATTGACGGGGATGGACGTGGCCAACGCGTCCATGTACGACGGGTCGACCGCCACGCCGGAGGCGGCGATGATGGCCGTCCGGGCGACGGGACGCCCCAAAGTCGCCGTCGCGAAGTCGGTGCATCCGGAGTATCGCGAAGTGCTCGCGACGTACGCCCGCCACCAGGGGATGCCGGTCGCCGAGTTTGCTTACGACGCCGGTACGGGCCTCGTCGACCTGGAAGATCTCGACCGCAAGATCGATTCAGCGACGGCAGCGGTGATCATCCAGTCGCCGAACTTCTTCGGGGCGATCGAGAACGTCAAAGGGCTGGCGGAACTTGCTCATAGCCGGGGCGCGCTCCTGATCTTCCTCTTCACCGAGGCCGTTTCCTTAGGCCTCCTCGCGCCTCCGGTGGATGCGGATATCGTCGCCGGCGAATTGCAGTCGTTTGCGATCTCGCCGAGTTACGGCGGGCCGTTTGCGGGCATCATCGCGGCGAAAGAGAAATTCCTCCGCCAGATGCCGGGGAGACTGGTTGGCGAAAGCAGGGATACCAAGGGACACCGCGCCTTCTGTCTGACCCTTTCGACGCGCGAGCAGCATATCCGCCGCGAGAAGGCGACGTCGAACATCTGCACCAATCAGGCGCTGGTGGCCCTGATGGCCACCGTCTTCATGAGCGTGTATGGGAAGCAGGGCTTACGGGAATTGGCCCTGCAGAATCTTTCGAAAGCCCACTATCTCGCCGATGGCCTGCCCATGCGTTTCCGGTCGCCGTTTTTCAACGAGTTCGTCGTCCAAACAAACGGCGCCGCGCCGGAGTCGGTAAATGCCCGGCTGCTCGAGAAGAAAATCATCGGCGGTCTGCCACTGGGCCGCTTTTACCCCGAACTGGGCGATTCGATGCTGCTGTGCGCTACCGAGATGTCGCGGCGGGAATCCATGGACGCGGTGAAGGAGTGCTTCGCATGATCAACAAGGTCCGTCCCCACCTGACGCAGAACGAACCACTCCTGTTCGAGATCAGCTCCCCCGGGAAGATCGGCTACCAATTGCCGGATCTGGACGTGCCGGCGGCCGACCCCGACACGCTGTTGGGGTCTTCCAATGTTCGCGACGAAATCGGCGGATTCCCCGAAGTAAGCGAAGTGGAAGTGATCCGCCACTTCACGCGGCTGTCGACCTGGAACTACGCCATCGACCTGGGGATGTACCCGCTGGGTTCCTGCACCATGAAGTACAACCCGCGCATCAACGAATACGTGGCGCGGATGGAAGGGCTGGCGTGGGCGCACCCGTATCAGCCCGAGTCGCTGTCGCAGGGCGTGATGGAGGTCATCGAGCAACTGGAGCAGGCGCTCGTCGAGATCAGCGGCATGGATGCGGTGACGCTGCAGCCGGCGGCGGGCGCGCATGGCGAGTTGACCGGCATACTGCTGCTGCGCGCGCTGCTCGAACAGCGGGGCAACCCTCGTAAGAAAATTCTGGTGCCGGATTCGGCGCACGGCACCAATCCGGCCACCGCGGCCACGGCAGGCTATGCGGTCGAAAGCATCGGCTCCAACGCGAAAGGAGGACTTGATCTCGAGTCCCTGGCGCGTGTGGTGGACGAAGATACCGCCGCCATGATGGTGACCAATCCGAACACGATCGGCGTGTTCGAGACCGACATCATGAAGGCGGCGGAGATCCTGCACTCGAAGGGGGCGCTGTTCTACATGGATGGCGCGAACATGAACGCGCTGGTGGGCATCGCACGTCCGGGAGACTTCGGCGTCGACGTGATGCACATCAACCTGCACAAAACCTTCTCGACGCCGCATGGCGGCGGAGGACCGGGAGGCGGACCGGTGTGCGTGAAGCAACATTTGGAACCCTTCCTGCCCACGCCGCGGCTGAAGCGCGCGGGTGAGTTGCTGACCTGGGACTACGACCGGCCGTTGTCGATCGGCCGCGTGCGCGCGTTCTACGGCAATTTCGGTGTACTGGTGCGCGCGCTGGCGTACATCCTGGCGCACGGGGGACCCGGATTGCGCAACGCGACCGTGGATGCGGTCTTGAACGCAAACTACATCCGGAAGCAGTTGGAACCCTACTACGAGCTGCCGTACAAATCGCCAAATATGCACGAGGTTGTGTTCGGCGATGCCCTCCAGGCGAAGAAGGGGGTCCGGACCGGAGACCTGGCAAAACGTTTGATCGATTATGGCTTCCACCCGTACACGGTGAGCTTCCCGCTGATCGTGCATGGCGCCCTCATGATCGAGCCGACCGAGACCGAGAGCAAGCAGGAACTCGACCTGTTCATCCAGGCGATGATCTCGATAGCGAAGGAAGCCGAGACCGATCCGGACCTGGTGAAATCGGCGCCGCACATGACCCGCACCGCCCGCGTGGATGAAGTGACCGCCGCGCGCAGACCGGTGCTACGCTGGAAGCCGCGCGCGACGACCGGCGGAACTGCCGGCTAGCGCACGTTTTCCGACGTGCTCACTATCTCCGAGGATCGCCGCAACCTCCTGATCGTCTTCCTGCTGGTGCTGGCGATTCGGGTCCCATTTCTGAATCACCCGGTGCAGGGCGATGACGTGTATTACCTCGCCGGAGCCCAGCAGGCGCAGATCGATCCGCTGCATCCGACCCATGCGCGCTACGTTTTCCTTGGCGATTGGGTGGACATGCGCGGCCACCCCCATCCGCCGCTGAATGCCTGGCTGCTGGGAGCTCTGCTGGCGGCGTTTGGCGACGTTCGGGAGATTCCGTTCCACGCCGCCTACCTGCTGCTTTCGCTGGTGGCCGCGGGGTCGATGTATGCGCTGGCCCGACGGTTCTCTCCCCATCCGTTGTGGGCGACGCTGCTCTTCTCGGCGGTCACGCCCTTCGTGGTCAACGGGAACTCCTTCGAGTCGGACGTTCCGTTTCTTGCATTCTGGATGGCGGGCGTGGCTGCTTTTGTGCTGGAGGCCCCTTCGATCGTGACCAGCCTGGCGTTGCTGCTGGCCGCGCTGACGGCATTCCAGGCGGTTTTCCTGACTCCGATTCTGGGGGTGTACGCGTGGCTGTTCCGGCGCCGCTCGGTCGCAGCTTGGCTGCTGGTGCTGGTGCCCCCGGCGGCCATCGCCGCCTGGCAATTGTTTGAGCTGGTGACGAGCGGGAGTCTGCCGCTGGCGGTGCTGGGCGGACACTTCGACAAATACGGCTTCCAGGCCCTCGCCAACAAGATTCGCAACATGGTGGGGCTGGCGGTTCATGCCTGGTGGATCGTCCCGCCGTTCCTCCCAGTGTGGGGAGTCATTCGATGGACTCGCGGTAAGCGAACGCTGACCGGCGACGACCGGTTCCTGCTGGGGTGGATTGCGATCTTCTTCTGCGGGGCGATGGCGGTCTTCTTTACCGGATCCGCACGGTACCTTCTCCCGATGGCGGCGCCGGTGTGTCTGCTGGTGTCGCGGCTTCCGGTGGCGTGGCTCGCGGCGGGGTTTGGGATTCAACTCCTGCTCAGTCTCGGGTTGGCTTGGGTGAACTTGAGACACTGGCAAGGGTATCGGGAGTTCGCGCTTTCGCTGCGGGAGGTGGCGGCGGCTAGGCGAGTCTGGATCAACGGCGAATGGGGACTGCGCTTTTATCTGGAGTCATTGGGCGGGGTCCCGATGGTGAATGGACAGCCGGTCCGGCCCGGCGAAGTCGTGGTGACCAGCGAACTCGGATATCCCGCGCCGTTCACGACCGGAGGCGGAACCTTGAGCCGCCTGGCGGAGACGGAGATCCGGCCTGCTCTCCCCCTCCGGTTGATCGCCCTCGACACACGATCGATCTATTCCACGTACCGGCACGGCTATTGGCCGTTCGATGTTTCGGGTGCGGTGATCGACCGGGTCCGGGCGGAAATGGTGGTCGAGCACAAACCCAGCCTCGAGTATTTGACGATGGGCGATCGGCTGGCGAGCGAGCACATCGTCAGCGGGGTCGACAAGTTGGAAGAGGGCCGGTACCGCTGGATGTCAAAGAGGGCCGTTTTCGTATTGAAGAATCCGGGGGAAGCCAAGCCTTTGCGGATCATATTGTTTCGTCCCGACGGGGCGGCCGCGCGGAGTCTCGTGATCGAGGTTGAGGGACAGCAGATCGCGCGAGAGCCGCTGGACAAAGCAGGGGCGTATTCTGTCGAGACCCGTTCGATGCGGGGCGCCGGAGACACCGTGACCGTGGCACTGGAGGTAGACCAGGTATTTTATGCTCCGGGAGATCGGCGCCAGTTGGGGGTTGTGCTCGTCGAGCTCGGATTCCGGTAACTGCCAATCAAACTGAACACCAACGGCAAATGGGACGCCGGATTCACGCTTCTCAAGTCCGGCAATCGGGTGATCACCGCGGAAGCACTGTAACGCTCAAGTGGTATACTGACCCGGTACGGGTTCCAAGCATGCGCGTATATCGTCTGGGCGACGTGATCGATGATTATTGCGTGAAATGCAAGCAGATCATGAATCACGCCATCGTTTCGCTGATGGACGACCAACCGGCCAAGGTGCGATGCCGCACCTGCCACGGCGATCACGACTACCGGCACGAAGTGGCGCCGCCCACCCGAGCGGAACTCCGCAAACAGGCGTTGTTCGCCGAAGTTCTCAAGACGGTCGATCCGCAGGCGGCCGATCCCGAGCCCGAGGCGCCCCCCAAAAAGAGCGCAAGTGCCCGCCGCAACCCCTGATCCGGCCCGCGACCCTCGTTTTGTCACTCCACCGCCGCTCGGATCGGCCGTCCCTGAACCACCCCAGAGACGACCTTCCCGTCCCGCAAGACGAACTCGCCGTTGACCAGGACATCCACAAACCCCTCCGGCTCGAGAGCCGGTCTCTCATACGTGGAGTGGTCTTCGACCCGCGCTAAGTCGAAGACAGCGATGTCCGCGTCCGCCCCCTCGCGAATCCGGCCCTTATTCTTCATTGCCGGGACTCGCCCTTCCAGCCGCCGCGCCGGCAACAGGGCCATCTTGCGAATGGCCTCCTCGAGCGAGAGCGCCTGCCGGTCGCGCACATAGTGCGCCAGGATACGGGCATAACATCCGGCCGACCGCGGATGCCCCTGGCCGCCGGGCAGGTCCGACCCATCGCTCGAAATCATCGTGAGAGGACTCAGAATGGCCTTGTCGAGCCGTTCCGGCGTGTTGGAGTGAACAATTACACTGCCGCCCACCTTCCGGTAGCGTTCGAACGAAGCGCGCGTCAGCCTTTCGCCGGTTTTCACCCACTGCAGCGTGCCGAACCAGGAGTCCGGCTGGCTCTGCCAGTCCTTGAAGACCCCGGACTGGATGCCCGTGGACCCCGCAGTGTAGGGATAGGCTTCCGTGGTGACATCCAGCCCGTTCTCGCGCGCCTCGGTCAGAATCTTCAGCGCGCTGTCGATCGATTTGCCGGCACTGGCGTTGAGATGCACGACCTGCAGCGGCGCTCTCGTGATGGCCGCCGCCGCGATCACTTCGCTCAAGCCCATTTCCGCATCGCCGGCAAAGCTCGAGGTATGGCGCATGTGGACATGACAGGACGCCCGGAAGCGCGCGGCCACCCGGAAAACGTCCAGAATCTCGCGGTAGCTTGCGCCGTGAGTATAGGCGAGGCCCAGGCCCACGGCCGGTGCGCCCAGTTTGAGCTGTGCCTCCAGCCGCCGGGCGATTTCGGCGACCTCCTCCTCAGTGGCGGCTCGCGTGGCGGCATCGCCGGTGGGCAGAAACCCGCCCGGATCCTTCATCACCGCCATCCGGATGGGCGGATGTCCCGCGGCCGCCCCGAAGTGAATCGGCGACCGCCCTTCCCGCTCCCGGTACCATCCGGCGATGTCGGCGACGCCGATCTCCATCTCCAAGGCCGACGTCACTCCCTGCAGAACACAGTAGCGGTAGCTCGCCGGATCGCGCCCGTGCCAATGGAGATCGATAAAGCCGGGGGAGACGATCAGGCCCTTGGCGTCGATCACGGTGGCCGCCTTCAGGGGCGTGGTGCTGACGCTTCGGATTTTGCCCCCGGCGATGCCGACGTGGCGGACTCCATCGAGACCGGATTCCGGATCGATCACGCGCCCATGATTGATGGCGATCTCAAACGGCTGCGCCCAGCCGGACGCTGCCAACAGCACGATGCCCAAGCTTGTTCTCGGCAAGTAGAAATCTCTCCGGATTCAATATTACCGGACCGGCGCAGACACGCCGCCTTGTCGTTAGCGCACGCTTCACCGTGCATGGGAACTTTAGTCCCTTGAATCCGCGACCTTTCGGGCGGTTCTGGTTTGGCCGTGGTACCACAGAAAAGATGAATCCCCTTCGAATTGGAATCGCCGGCGCCGGCTTCGCCGCCAGGTTTCACTGCAGGAACCTGCGAGGACTGCCCGCCGTGGCGGCTGCCGTCACCTCCTCTCGCCCGGAAAGCCGGGAGGCCTTCGCGCGCGAGTTTGGCGTCGCGGCCTACCCCTCGGTCGACGAGATGCTGCCGCATATCGACGTGCTCGACATTTGCACTCCGCCCTCCTCGCACGCGCCCTATATCCGTGCCGCGGCAGCGGCAGGCAAGCATGTGATCGTCGAAAAGCCGTTCCACGGGTTCTTTGGCTCGCCGGAAGAGCATTCAAAGGAAGAGATGTTGGCCGCGGTCTTGAGCGAACTGCGCGGCTTGCTCCGTACAGTCGATGACAGCGGCATCCTTTTCGGGTATGCCGAGAACTACATTTATGCCCCCTCCATCCAGCGCGAGCGCGAGGTTCTGGAATTCTCGAAGGCCCAGATCCTGCGCATGACGGCCGAGGAGTCGCACAATGGTTCGCACTCGCCGTTCTACGGCATCTGGAGCGAGCAGGGCGGCGGATCGCTGATCGGCAAGGGATGCCACCCGCTCGGTGGCGTTCTCTATCTCAAGCGCAAGGAAGGTCTGGCGCGCCGCGGAACGCCGATCCGCCCCGCCGCCGTCTCGTGCCGGACGCACTCCATCACCCGCGCCCCTGCCTTCGAGAGCCGCGGCTACCTGCGCACCGCCTACAAAGACACCGAAGACTACGCCCTTCTGCATGTGATCTTTGACGATGGCATGATCGCCGATGTCATGACGTCGGAACTCGTGCTCGGCGGCGTCTACGATTACGTCGAAGTCTTTGCCAACAATCACCGCACGCGCTGCCACATCCAACCGGTCCACGTCGTCGATCTCTATAGCCCGGACCGGAAGGAGTTCGAAGGCATGGACCTGATGGAGAAGATCAGCTCCAACGAAGGTTGGATTGCGGCCTATCCCGAGTTCGGGTGGAGCAACGGGCAATACGCCGAAATGCGGGATTTCGTCCACTCGATGCGCGACGGCCGCCAGCCGGAGTGCGATCTGGAACTGGCGATCGATATCACCTTGGCCATCTATGCCGGATATCTGTCCGCCGATCGCAAGGGCGCCGAGGTCGAGGTTCCCAGGCTGTAGTCTCTGGCTACGATTGATCGTACGTGCGCATCGAGCTTGCCGCAGCCTTCAGAGCGCCCTTGAACTCACGCTGCCGGACGAGCACTTATTGGCCAGAATCGGCTGGTTTGTGCAATCACGGATGAAGCCGCGTTCACCACAAAACGCCTTCGGTAGAGACCCGCAGTGTCATTCGCCCCGGCCTCTCGGGTGGGCCGGGGCTGACATCTTGTGATACCATCCGGCAAGAAACTACATGTCAATCGACGAAATCCTCCAACTACTCACTACCGAACGCGACAAGCTTAATCTCGCCATTGGCGCGCTCCAGGGCCTGACGGCCCAGAAGCGTCGTGGCCGTCCTCCAAGGAACCCTTTGGCTTCCGCTTCTACGCCCGCGCGTCCTGCCTCAAAGCGGAGGCGGCCAAAGCTTACCGAGGCCCAGCGCCAAGCCCAGAGCGAGCGCATGAGGCTGTATTGGGCGAATCGGAAGAAGCAGGAAGGCAAGGCCAGGAAGGGCGTGAAGAAGCGCGCGAAACGCGCAAAGCCCGCCGCGGAAGCCAGCGCGGCTTAAGATACCGGACCTGTTCCTTGTCGTTAGTTCAGCTCCTGAATGTTCGGAGCCGTGACCGGAAACGGGCAGAGCGTTCGTTCTCACAGCGAACGCACGTCTCTTTCGCAGACACGGGCTGTGAAACGCGGTGGTGTCTGCGTACAATCGAAGCGTGCTGAGATTCCGAACCAGGCGATTCTCCGGTCGCTGTGCCAGGCACAAGCGATACAATCCGGCGAGTGATGGGTGGGCTGCCATCAAGGGCGGGTGTCCCCGCTGTCAGCTCCTGGCCGAGATCTGGGAGACCCAGCGGCGGCTGACCACGCTGATCCACCGGTTCGACGGCTCGGAAGCTCCAGTCGAGCAGGCCGCCGCCGGCGGTGCCGATCCCCGGCAGTTGAGCCTGCTGGATCCGGTGTGATCCCTCCGTAGACGTCCGGCACGTGCTCACGCGGAGCGCTTCGCGTGGCATCCTCGCGACCGCGTCGGGACCCGGCTCGCCGCTACCGCCCTTTGGCCAACGTACGCCGGTCGGAAGCCGCGTTCCCTTGTCCATGAAAGCGAAAGGAAAATACGTCCGCGTCTTTTAGAACAAACCTCAGGCGCACCGGCGTGCCCGCGAGTTTGCCCAGATCGGCGCCGCTCTTCCACGACGCCGTACGCCTGATCTCGTCGCCAATGATCTCGCTCGAATCGGCAAGCGCAAATCCCGGGAGTGGCCTCCCTTCCATATCCTGAATCTCGACCCGCACGACGCCCGCGGCCGAGGTCGCGTAGTTCAACTCCAGCGCGTCGCCGGTGAAACGGAGCGGCTTCGTCACCATCTCGCCGCCGCCAAAGCCCGCGTGCAGTGAGGCGAATCCGTCCAGCCGGAGGGCGTAGCGGCGTAGATGCGCCGTGCTTTGCGCATAGTTCCGGTCCACGTACAACGACATCTCGGCGGGACCCGTTTGCACCAGGTTCAACGCCGGATAGTTGGTGCGGGAAACCCAGTGGGAGTAGCCGATGCCGGGACGCAGAAAGCTCTCCAGAAACGCCCTCTGGTACGTACTGCCGCCGCGCGTGGTGAGCAGGACCACGTCCGAGGTCTGGCCGCGGTAATCCTTATCGACACCGGTCTCGCGCGCCTGTCGATCGGTCAGGACGCGGCGGCGCGTGACAAAGCGGGCGCCTGTCGCCACGTAGAGGTGTGGCGCGCGAAAGTAAGGGGCGGTCTGGTTGACATAGAGGTGTTCGGGCGGCGCGTCACCGAATGTCATTTCGACCGGCGCCTCCCAGTGAAGAAAGTCGCGGCTGGTCGTGCGCGAGATCCAGCGCACCGCTCCCATCTCCGGGACATTCCGAAATGTCCGGAAGTAGCAGACGTACCGTCCTTCGGATTCAGACCAGAACGCCAGGTTCTGGGAATCGTACATCATCGTCGCGGACTTCGGCAGGACCGGCTCGTCGCGCATCTTGCGCCAGTGAATCCCGTCGGCCGAGGCGAACGCCACCAGGCCGCTCTGCATGGTGCCGCCGACTGCCTTGTAGCGCTCGCCCGGATCGACGCCGGGGCGCGTGTCAAGCAAAGGGCTGAAATTGATCGAGTAATCCCGATCGCTGAGGATGACGTTGTTCGCGTGTGAGCCGCCCACCTCAACGAGGCCGAGATTGGGCCGCGTCCAATGGATTCCGTCGGCGGATTCGGCGTAGCAGGTCACGGTGACCGCCTCGCGTCCGCCCGCGGCCGGCAGAACTCCGCGATAGTACAGGCGGTAGCGCGGGCCGTCGTGAATGACCGTGGCGTAATTCACGAACGGTCCCTCCCACGGCTCCGAGAAGGTCATCGATACCTCCTTCTCCACCGGCGTCTGGAGCCTCAGTTCCGTCCCGCTCAAACGGTCGATCAGCAGATGGTCGAGAAACAGTTCGCGCCGCGAACCGATGTCGATGGCGGGCTCGGCCGCCATCGCGGCGCTCAGAAACAGCAAAACAGCCGCCAGTTTCATCAATCACTCTCCTCGCATTTGGGATGGCGTCTTTCGGTTCAACAACGGCCGCCCTCGCGTGATGGTATCAGGTTCAATCGCAAGGCTTCCCGGCAGCGCATTGACGGACTGCGCGGGAACCTTGATTGGCGGGGAGTTTGTCAGTATGCTAGGTCCGCGTTCATGCCGCCCACGCGAAGAAGTGTCTTATCCGTCCTTGCCGCCGGGACGCTGCCGGCCGCACGCGAGGACCTTCCTCCTGTCCGGGCCATCACCAAGGGGCCCAAGCACCACTGGTTCGGTTACTACGACAAGCTGCAGTTCGACACTGGCGGCCGGTACGTGCTGGGCATGGAGGTGGACTTCGAGCACCGCTCGCCGCGCCCGGAGGACACGATCCGCATCGGCCTGGTTGACCTCCAGGACCGGGACCGCTGGATCGACCTGGGCGAAACGCATGCCTGGTGCTGGCAGCAGGGCTCCATGCTGCAATGGCTGCCCGGATCCGGCGACCAGGTGATCTACAACGACCGTCTCGAAGGACATTTTGTCTCGCACATCCTGAACGTGCACACGAGGAAGAAACGCACGCTCCCTTCGCCCGTCTATGCCGTGAGCCCGGACGCACGATGGGCCGTCGCACCGGACTTTCGCCGATTGAACGACACCCGGCCCGGGTACGGCTACTGCGCCATTCCCGACCCGAACCGGGATCAGGCCGCCCCCAAGGATGCCGGCATCTGGCGCATGGATCTGCGCACGGGGAAGAGGGACCTGATCTTTTCCATCGCGGACGCTCACGCGATTCCGTTCAAGCACGGCGACTGGTCCGGCGCCAAGCACTGGTTCAACCATCTGCTGTTCGCGCCGGATGGCAAACGCTTCTGTTTTCTCCACCGCTGGGCCTGGCCGGATCGGCCGGGTCGAATCACGCGGATGTTCACAATGGGCATCGACGGCGATCACGTCTTCGAACTGATGCCGTACGGAAACTGCTCGCACTTCATCTGGCGCGATCCGAGGCACGTGCTGGCGTGGTCACGGCACCCGTCGCACCAGGATCGCTTCTACGTGTGGCGCGATCAAAGCGATCAGGTGGACGTAGTAGGCAAGGACGTAATGACGGCCGATGGGCACTGTTCCTATTTGCCGGGCAACGAGTGGATCCTGAACGATACCTATCCCGACCGGGAGCGCAACCAGAATCCGTACCTGTTTCACGTGCCGACCGGGCGGCGCCTGCCGCTCGGACATTTTCAGTCGCCCAGAGAATACATCGGAGAATGGCGCTGCGACACGCATCCCCGGTTCAGCCGGAACGGCCGGCAGGTCTCGATCGACTCCCCGCACGGCAGGGCCGGGCGGCAGATGCACCTCATTGATATTCCCAGGATCGTCACCGGCGCCTGAGAACTGACGTGCAGCCTACTTTGCCTGTTCCAGAATCTCCGCCACCGGACCGTCGACATCCTCCACCTTGATGATGAAGCGCTTGCGCGCGGTCAGTTGTCCCTCCGGCACTGGAAAGCGGACGCAGATCATGCGGTCCATGGTGGTACGCGGCGGGATCTTCACGCGGGCGATCAGGCTGTCGTTGTACTTCTGCCCCAGCGCCGGATAGTATTCGAACAACCGCCGGGCGTCGACCTCCGCCACCGATTCGCCGGCCACCTGCTGCTTGCCGTCGTCGACCAGCACCTCGACGCCGCGCACGACAAACGGATAGTCGGATGGGTTGGTAAAGCGGAAGTCGAGCACGGCGATCGACGACTGCGGCTCCAGACCAATCGTGCGCGCTTTCAGGACAGAACCCTTCAGCTCGATGTGCGCGCCGCGCTGAATCCACAGTATGGCTCCGATGCCCAACCCGGCCACGGCCATTCCCGCCAGGAGCATTGCCGGCCTGATCGGTAGCTTCTCCATCACGTCTCCCGGACGAGGCGCATGATCTCGCGCATGGACTCATGCGACTTCTGGATCAGATCGTCGTTGGGCGAGAAATAATGGGTCTCGAGCCCGACCTGTCCCTTGTAGCCGTCCTTCGACAGCGCGTTGAAGATGGCGGGCCAATCGAGCCTTCGCTTCTCGTCCAACAGGCTGTGCCCTTTGATCTGCACGTTGCCGATGCGTTTTTTGGGGAGCATCGCATACCCGTCCGGATACGGCTTTTCCCCCTGGCTGGTCTCGTTGAGGGGGTCCCAGTTAACGCCGAGCGCCTTGGAGGGGACCCTCTTCAGGATCTCCACCAGTTCGGCGCACGTCGCAACATTGCAGGCGCCTTCGTTTTCGATCAGGAGCCAGATGCCTTCTTTCTCGGCGATCTTTGCCATCTCACCGAGGACATCGGCAATGCGGGGGAACAGCTTGACGGGCTCAGCCACCCGCAGACCGGCAAACACGCGAACCTTGCTGACGTCCAGAATATGGGCCGCCCGGATCGCGGTGCGGAGCGTGTCCAGCCGCTGCTCGAACATCCGCGCTTCCTGCTCGATCTGTTTCGCCGGGTCGCCCTTGCGCGGTCTCACCGGCTCGGTTCCCGGCCACTGGAACTTCATGAGCGACGAGTTGAGGAACGAGACTTTCAGCCCGCGTTCCCGAAAAGTGGCCGCGGCCGCCTTCACGTCGGCTTCCGGCATCCGGGCGTATTCCGGCCCCTTCACCGGCCGTTTAGCGGGCACATTGCGGAGTTCAATCCACTTGAGATCGTAAAGTTTGGCGAAGTCGAGGGCCGATTCGGCGGTGATACCGATCTCGTCGGTGATCGCGCTGACGCGCGAGGCGTCGATGCGGGGAGTGGCGGCAAGGCCGGGTACGGTCACCGCGGTCGCTATCAGTTCACGCCTGGTCATGGTCGCCCTCATGATAGCGCGGGCCCGCCGGATCGTGCTGTCGCCGATCGGCTATGATCGGATCGTGGACTTCGAGAAGACCATTCGCGAGATGCAGGACACGTTGACGGTCATCACCGAATCGTCGACGGCTGGATCCGCGGCCAGCAGCAGTAACCCTACTCCTCGTCGTGCTGCGCCGCCAGCGTGGTGACGACGTTCATGTCTTCGAGCGTCGTCACGTCGCCCGCCACCGTATTGCTGGTCACGATCTCGCGCAACAATCGCCGCATGATCTTGCCGCTTCTTGTTTTCGGCAGACCATCGGTAAACCGGATCTGCTCCGGCTTGGCGAAGCTGCCGATCTCCTTGCCCACCCACTGCCGCAACTCTTCCGCCAGGTGATCGTGGCTCCAGTCGCCCTTCTTTAAGGTCACGAAGGCGCACACCGCCTGGCCGGTAATCTCGTGCGGACGCCCGACCACCGCGGCTTCCGCCACCGCCGGATGGCGGACCAGCGCCGACTCGAGTTCCATCGTGCTCAACCGGTGGCCGCTGACATTCATGACGTCGTCCACCCGGCCCAGCACCCAGAAGTAGCCGTCTTCATCCTGCCGCGCCGCGTCTCCGGTGAAGTAGATGCCGGGAATCCGCGACCAGTAATTGTCCTCATATCGCTTGGGATCGCGCCAGCAGGTGCGCAGCATGCCTGGCCACGGCCGCTTGATCACAAGGAAGCCCTCGCGGTTCGGCCCCACCGGCTTGCCCTCCAGGTCCACCACTTCCGGCAGAACCCCCGGCATCGGTAGCGAGCCCGAACCGGGTTTCAACGGAACGGCGCCCGGCATCGGCGCGATCATGATGGCGCCCGTCTCGGTCTGCCACCACGTATCGACGATCGGGCATCGCGACTTGCCGATCACGCGGTAGTACCACTCCCACGCCGACGGATTGATCGGCTCGCCGACCGAGCCCAGCAGACGAAGGCTGGCCATGCTGTGCTTCGCCGGCCACTGGTCGCCGTGCTTGATAAACGCCCGAATCGCCGTCGGAGACGTGTAGAGAATGTTGACCCGGTACTTGTCGATGATCCGCCACAGCCGGTCGGGTTGCGGAAAGTCGAGCGCGCCCTCGTACATCACGGTCGTCGTCCCGGCCGACAGTGGACCGTACACGATGTAGCTGTGCCCGGTCACCCAGCCGACGTCCGCGGCGCACCAGTAGGTATCTTCTTCCTTGATGTCGAACACCCACTTCATCGTCATCGTGACCTGAAGCAGGTAGCCCGCCGTCGAATGCTGAATCCCTTTCGGCTTGCCGGTGGTTCCCGACGTGTAGAGGACGTAGAGAGGATGCTCGCCATCGAGCGGGACCGCCGGCACGTTCTCACTGGCGGCCGCGTCCAGTTCGTGCCACCACGAGTCCCGGCCGGCTTGCATCGGCGACTCGCCGCCAGTTCGCTTGAGGACGATCACATCCTTGACGCTGGGGCATCCGGCCGCGATGGCATCATCCACGGCTGGCTTCAGCTTGACTTCTTTTCCGCGCCGCCACGAGCCGTCGCAGGTGATCACAACGCTGGCTTCCAGATCCTGAATGCGAGTCTTCAACGCCTCCGACGAGAAACCGCCAAACACCACGCTGTGCGTCACGCCCAGCCGCGCGCACGCCAACATCGCCACCGCCACTTCCGGCACCATTCCCATGTAGATGATGGCGGTGTCTCCGGTCTTGAGGCCCCGCTGCTGGAGCACGCTCGCGAACCGGCACACCAGGCGGTGCAGTTCCTGATAGGTCAGGATCCGCTGATCCCCCGATTCGCTTTCCCAGATGATGGCGGCCTTGTTCTTACGCGGGGTTGACAGATGCCGGTCGAGACAGTTGTAGCTGACGTTGGTCTTTCCCCCGACGAACCACTTGGCGTACGGCGGATGCCACTCAAATACGTGCGACCACTTTTCGAACCAGTGAAGCTCCTTTTCCGCCAGCTCACCCCAGAAATCTTCGGGGTGTTCGCGGGCGCGCTCCCAGAGGGCCCGGTAGCCCTCCATGCCTTGCACGTGGGCTTTCGAGACAAATTCGGGGCTCGGTGGATAAACGGGAAGCTTCTCGGACATAAACAGTCATCGTATCAGAACACAATGACGCCGCGACCGCGAATCCGGCCTTTGTGAAGGGCATCCAGCAGCGACGGCGCTTCGTCGATGGAATGAGTCTCCACCTGCGGTTTCACGATGCCTTCAGCGGCCAACCGGAATACGGAGGCGAGGTCTTCGCGCGACCCGAGATAGCTTCCGCGAATCGTAATGCCCTTGAGCACTGTATCGACCAGGGGCAACTGATACTGGCTGGTCGAGAGGCCGACCAGGATCACGGTACCGGTGCGCTTCACGGAGCGGAAGGCCTGCTCCACGGCGGCGGGATTGCCGGTCAGCACCAGGGCCGCATCCATTCCCCCGTGTTCTTTCTGCAAGGTACGGCTGCCGGTGTCGGCCGGAACGACGATGTCGGCGCCGATCGCCCGGGCGTGCTCCAACTTCTCGGGCGAAATGTCGGCGGCGGCGGTTCGGAGGCCGCTGTGTTTTGCGTATTGAATGGCGAGGTGTCCCAAGCCTCCCATTCCGAAGATCGCCACCGATTGGCCAGCCGTCAGGTTCGCGGCCGACAGGGCGCCGTACGCCGTCCACCCCGCGCAGCACAGCGGGGCCGCCTCCGCGGCGGCGAGTTCCTCGGGGACCTTGGCCAGATGCTGGACAGCGACTACGGCGGCGCTCGCCATCACTCCGTCGACCGTGTAGCCCGCATTCTTCTGCCGGGCGCAATAGCGATCGAGTCCCGCGCGGCACAGTTCGCAGTGGCCGCAGGTGGACGTGAGAAAGGTGACGCCCACCCGATCGCCGGGCTGCACCTCGGTCACGTTCTCGCCCACCGCCGTGACTCTGCCAATGCCTTCGTGCCCCAGCGTCAACGGCGTCAGCGGTAGCTTCTCGAGTCCCGCGACAAACAGGTCGGAGTGGCACACGCCACAGGCCTCCAGTTGCACGGCGGCCTCACCAGGACCGGGAGCCGTAAGCTCCCCTTGCTGCACCGTAATCGCTCCCCGCGCCGACTCCAGAATCACCGCTGTTCGTTGCATGCCATCGTCAAGATACCAGACACGGACCCTGCGCTACACTCGACAGGAGTTCAATGCACAAGACTGTCATCCTCGACCTCGGCAAGGTCATCGTCCCGTTTGATTTCCAGCGCGGCTACCGGGCGCTGGCGGAGTATAGCCCGCTTCCGATTGAAGAAATGCCCAATCGGATTCGGGCGACCGGCCTTGTGGTTCCGTTTGAAACCGGCCAGATCGAGGCGAGAGACTTCGTGGAGCAGTTCACCGCGGCGCTCGACGCGCGGATGTCGTACGAGGAATTCTGCCGCGTGTGGAGTTCGATCTTTCTACCGGAGACCCTGATCCCACAGGAACTGGTGGCCGGGCTTCGCAGCCGCTACCGGATGGTCCTGCTGTCGAACACCAACTCGATTCATTTCGAGATGATCCGCGAGAACTATCCGATCCTTCGGCATTTCGACGAGTATGTTGTGTCGTACGAAGTCGGGGCGTTGAAGCCATCGCCGAAGATTTACGACGCCGCGATCCGGGCCGCGCGGTGCGAGCCGGGCGAGTGTTTCTTCGCCGACGACATTCCCGAGTATGTGGAAGGCGCGCGGCGGGCGGGAATCGATGCGGTGCAGTTTCTGAACGCCGGCCAGCTACAGGCCGACCTTCAGGAGCGAGGGATTCGCTGGAACTAGTCCCGCTTCGAGTCGCTGGGGTTCCGAACCGCGCGCGTTAGCGCGCGGGTTGCGCTCCGCATTGCACAGCGACGGTCGCTCAGATGTCCTCGCGGCCCCGATGAGTCCATGCCACCCGCGGGTTTACACCCGCGGTTCGGAGCCGTCGCCCGGCGGCGAACAAACAGTAACGGGGCCATTCCGAGGTCCCGTTATTCCACTCGCTCCCAGACCAGGTAGCCTTCGGCCCCTGGCTTCGCGGGGGGCCACGCGACGTACAGGTGCTGCCCGCGAAATTCCAGGGGGATTTCGGCGCGGCCCGCCGCGGCCGTCTTCCTGCCGTTCCACCTCAGCCAGAAATACTGGTTCTTGCGAAACCACAGATGCGAATCGTCCACCTGGCCTGACGGCAGCGTGGCGATGACGCCGCGAGCCTCCGTGAATTCCAACCGCCGCAAGGGCAGATCTTCCGAAGGCATCACCGCGTCTTCAAGTTTTCGCACCTTGCCAATCGCCCTCCAGCCGCCGACCATCCTCGCCGTCTGACGCCAATACGCATCCGGCCCAAAGCGCTTGCGGCCCATGCCGGGTGCCGGTCCGTTCTGCATGGCGATGCTGATGCCCGAGATGGCCAGCAGAAAGGCCGGCGTGAGTCCCCAGAGCACCCAGTATTGGCGGCCCACGGCCCATCGCGGATCGGACCGCGCGACGGCCGCCTCATTCGGGATGGAGGCAGGCGGGCAGGACAACAACAGCAGCGAGGCGACGGCCGCCGGGACCCACATCAGGAGAAAACCGTCGATGTGCGTGCCGCCCGCGGCATCGTGCTGGGCGTAGCCCGCCACCGTCACCCAGATGACAAATAGAGCGATCAGCGCGCCCTTGCCGAACGGAGTCTGGGGCGCCAGGCGGCGATCGCCGTTCCCATAGCGATAGAGGAAATAGAGTACCGGCAGAGTCGCCAAGACCCCTAGGAGGATAACCCACGCCCAGGCCGGCAGGCCCGCCAGCGCCGAAGCGCCGGGAAGGGCCAGTCGCGGCGCGGCATGGCGTCGAAAGTTCACCCATTGGATGGCGACCAGCACCGCGAACGCGGCGTACACATCGAGCGGCGTCCGGTCAGCGTCCTCTTCCGGCGATGCGAGCCCGCCGCGGATCAACCGTACCGCGCCCAGGGCCATCGCCAGGCCCATGAAGAATCCGAAGCTATCTTCCGCGAACCGCCACTGCGGCCAGTTCCCCTGGAACGGCCCCCAGTGCACGGCCAGCGGATGCCGGAGGAACACCGCAAGCGCGAACGCCAGGCCGCCTCCCAGAACCCCGTACAGGCAAAGTATCAGCGCGGCCCGGTTGCGGCGTTCATGCAGGTAGAGGGCAAACACGATCAGCACGAACGCCAGGCCGCCCCAACTCTCGCTGCGGTGCAAGGGGCCCAGGCGCAGCCCGCCGAACTTCGTGAGGGCCAGGTAGCCGATCCACCACGCGATCCCTGCCCGGAAATACAACGCCGCGGCCGCCCGATCCCTCTTCGACCACAGCCAGCAGAGCCCGCTGACCAACACGGTGATCGTCGCCGAAAGCCATTCTCCGCCGTGGAAGTGCCGAACGGAAAACGTCTCGTAGGCCTCTTTCTGGGAGGGCAGAAAAAACAGGTAGAGATACGATGCGAGAAATGCCGCGCAGATCCAGGTAAACGGACGGATCAGCCGCTCCAACTCCGCGCGAGGTTCGGTCAGGGCGAGTCCGAGCGCACCTCCGCCCATTCCTGCCCACAGACCTCCCAGAAGAAATAACATCGCGTAGCCGAACAGGACATCGGGAAAGGAGCCGGACAAGGTGTAGAACGTCTGCTCCATGTAGCTGAGGGACCCGCCCCAGGCCCACCCGATTGCCCCGAACAAGCCCGCCACGGCGGACCGGCGCTGCCAGTCGGGACGGCCTGAGCCGAGGCAAACGACCAGGCCCAGCAGGGCGCCCGGCACCATGGCGCCGGCCTCGTGGCCGACCGTCCCTCGGTAACCCCAGCCGTAGGCCATCGCAAAGGCGGCCAAGAGACAGAACCGCAAAGCGTGGTTGCTCGAAATGGAGGGCATCGCGTCACTCCTGTCGGAGACGCCTCGGGGTGGGCCCGGACGTCTGCGAACGGAACGTCTCAAGAGTACACCTTGGCAATCGGGCGCGACAGGGCCGTGATCCCGTTTTTGGGCTTGCGCTCGGCGGGCTTCCCCTGGATGATGTTGCCATGCACAGGTTGATCGGGGTTTGCTGGCTCGCGTGTTGGACACTGGCCGCGGCGGAGTTGCCGGTGAGGATCACCTGGGGGTACCAGTCCAAGGAAAGGGCCTCCTTTTCGGTTCGCCTGGCCGCCTCGTCGCCGCGCCTCGAAATCCGGGACGTGGCGGGAATCGAACTCGAGGGCGGCGATGAACTCAGGGAAACCGCATGGCACTCGACCGCTGGCGGCGACGATGTCGACGGAGTCCGCTTCCTCCTGCGATTCGAGGCGCCGTCGGCGGAACGCCTGCAGAATCTCCACGTCATCTGGGCCGACCTGATCTCGGCGAGCGACGGCGACACGGCGCGCCGTCTGCGGCTGGATCCCGCGCTTCGGACAAACGGGGCAAAGCTCACGGTCCTCCTTAATGCGCAGGGCACCCGGGGATTCTCCATCGACGTGTCGCAACTCGAGCGCGAACGCGCGATGTGGGTCCCCGCCTACGACGTGTACGTCACGGCCGGCGATCCGCCGGTCGGCTTCGATCAGCATCAACAGCAACTGCGGACGTGGAAGGGCCGTCGCGTCCTGGATCGCGTCCGGAGCGAGCCGGAAGCGACCTACGCCGAGTACACCGCCAAGTGGGAGGACATGGGTCACCCCACTTACACGAATCCCAAGCCAAACGGGCCGGGCCACATCATTTGTGTGACGTGGGATAGCGCGGTTCCCAAGTTCGGCATCGACCGCGCCGCCGGCGTCTGGAGCGACTACGGCAATCCGGATCGCTTCCAGTTCTGGTTCGACTTCGGCGATCTCACGCAGGGCGTCGTGAGGACATGGAAGAGCCAATCGCTCACGGACGGGCTGCCCGTAGTGCGAACCGTGCTCGAACGGGACGGGGTGCGCTATGAGGTGGAACAGTTCGCGTACCCGCTCGAGGGACCTCCGGCCGAACGGCGCGGCAACATCGCCATGGTGCTGATGCAGCGCGTCCGGTTGACCGACCTGACCGGACAGGCGCGCACTCTGCCGGTCACGCTGAATCATCGCCGCCGGTTGCCCCCGTATGCGTCGACCGAAAGCGTGTTGGAGCGGCGCGGCTCTCAGGCGGTGCTCCGCGCCGGGGCACACCGCCAGGCGCTGATCGCCGTGGATGGCCTCACCGGCGAGGCCGAGTGGAGCGGCACTCGCGACTATCAGCGCGATCTGACGCGCATCGACGTCACTGCCTTCGTCGACCTGCCGGCCAACGGGACGCGTGAACTGGTGGTGAAGCTGCCGTCGCCCGTGGTCCCGCCCGGCAAGATCGGCGTTCTGGAAAGTCTCGACTATGTGGAGACCCGCCAGGCGACGCTGAAGTTCTGGGGAGACGTGGTCGCCCGCGGCGCGCAATTCCGTGTGCCGGAAAAGACCGTCAACGACCTGTTCCGCGCTTCGCTGTGGCACGCATTGCGCCTGCCTCGGCGGCACGGAGGCGACAACGCGCGCATCGACCTGCCTTACTCCAACTTTGCCTACTCGCAAACGGGCACGCCATGGCCGGTGAACCAGGCCGTCTATGTCGACTACATGCTGTACGATCTGCGTGGCTATCACGGCATCTCGGCGGAGGAGATGGAAGCGCAGTATCGCGGCAACCAGGAACACGACGGCCATCTGAACGGCGTCGCCAACTGGGTCTCCTACACGCCGGGCATGATGTACGCCGTCGCGCAGCAGTATCTGCTCACCCGCGACCGGAAGGCGCTCGATCGGCTCCTTCCGATGACCATGAAATCGGCGGAATGGTGTCTGAACGAATTGAAACGCGCGACGAACGGGCTGGTGGATGGCCCGCTCAACGATGGGACCGGCACCGGAGCCTGGGGCTTCAACCAGGCCTACGTGTACGCCGGGCTGGAACGGTTGGGGCGCGTGCTCGACTTGGCCGGCCACGCCAAAGCCGGCGAAGTGCTGGCGGCCGCTCGCACGCTGCAGCAATCCGTGGCGGAGGGATTCGGAGCCGCCTCCGCCCGCTCGCCGCTGGTGCAGCTTCGAGACCACACCTGGATTCCGTACGTTCCCTGCGACGCGAACACCCCGCGGCGCCTGCTCGAGCAATGGTATCCGGCCGATGTCGACACCGGATCCACCCACCTGATCCGCTTGAAAGCCGTTCCGGCCGGCGGAGAACTGGCGGACTTCCTGCTGCACGACCACGAAGACAACCTGTATTGGAAAGGACTCGGCATCGCCAACGAACCGGTCTACAACCAGCAGGCGACGGCCTATCTGCTGCGCGACGATCCCAAGGCGGTCATCCGAGCCTTCTACAGCTACATGGCCAGCGGCTTCAGCCACACGGCGCTGGAACCCGTGGAGCATCGCTGGACGCACGGGCAGTACTTCGGCCCGCCCAGCACGGACGGCGCGTGGTTCGAACTCTATCGCAACATGCTGCTGCGCGAAGTCGACGACGCGACGCTGCTGATCGGGCAGGCTGCGCCGCGCCGCTGGCTGGAGAGCGGACAGGCGATCGAAGTGGAACGCGCGCCGACGTATTTCGGGCCGGTGACGTTCCGGATTCATAGCCAGGCGGCCGGCGGGCAGATCCGGGCGACGGTGGAGTTTGCCGGTCAGGAACGGCCCGCGACGCTGCTGGTGCGGCTGCGGCATCCCTCCTCGCGGCCGATGCGATTGGTGAGTGTCAACGGGCGGCCGTGGAGCGATTTCGACGCGGGCAAGGAGTGGGTGCGGATTCCGAATCCCGGCGGGCGGGTCGAGGTGACGGCCAGCTATTAGCGGTCGCTACGCGCCTAGGCACTCCGCCAATGTCACAAAGTCCTCGGCGTAGATGTCCATCCAGGGCTCGCGTTCCAGGTCGGCCTTTCGCTCGCCGCCGCGCTCTAGCGGACGTGTGACAAACGCCGCGCCGAGGCCTGCGCGCTTGGCCGCCTCCAGATCGCTCTTGTGGGCGGCGACCATCAGCACCTGCTCGGGCGGTAGCGACAGCCACTCCGCTGCTTTCTGGTAGACGATCAGGTCGGGCTTGTAATGTCCCACCAACTCCGCCGAGAAGACCGCATCCCACGGCAAACCTGCTTGCCGCGCCAGGTCGACCAGCAGAGACACATTTCCGTTGGAGAGGGCGGCGATGACGAACCTGCGCCTGAGCCGGGTCAGTCCGGCGACCGCGTCGGGTCAGGGATCCAGGCGATGCCACGCCAGGGTCAGGTCGTTTTTTTCGGCTTCCGAGAGACTCCCGATGCGCAACCCGGCGAGCAGGTCGTCGAGGATCGACCGGTGCAGACCGTCGAGGTTGGTCCACGGGAGTTCGCCGCGGCGGACCCTGTCCATCGCCGGAACATAGCCGTCGCGCCAGAGGTCGGCGAAGCGCTCGGGGTCGATGGCCAGGCGCTTCGACCGCGCCAGCGCTTCGACTTCACGGATAATCGCGCTTCGCCAGTCGACGACTGTTCCGAAGACGTCGAACACCAACGCACGCCAGACCGGCTGAGCCATGGTGGCGAGTCCTCCATGGATCAGGTTCAACCGGTTCACTAAGTTCCATGATACAGGTCCAACGGCAGGAGACTGACCCCAAACGCCGCCCACTGGCTACCGCCCCGATCAGGCGCTTGATAAAGCGACGTTTTCCGGGACGCCGGCTTCCGCATAGAGACTGAGGTGATATCGGACGCAATCCTCAGCCGATGCCGCCGTCGCTCCCCTCAGGTAGTCCAGGTACATTCGATGCTGTGCCGAGAGAATCTCAGGTGTCAGTATGGATTGCTTCTGCCGGAAGGTCATCGTAAAGACAAAGAACGGAAGGAGGACTCGCTTCAAGCTGGCGACCAGCCATTCATTCCCGCAGGCTTCCCAAATCAGTTCATGAAAGCGAAGGTCCTCCCGGGTGGTTCCAGGGAAGTCGCCGGCCTCTAACTTATTGCACATTCTCCGGAAGCAGGCGTCCAAGTCTTCCATCTCCCCCCTCCCGATTCGACCTCGCGCAAGGGCCAACGACAAAGATTCCAGAGGAACTCGAACCTGCATGATCTTCCGAAAATCCTCTTCCCCCAAGGACAGTACAGCAAAGCCGCGGTTGTGCGCATGCGTCACCAGTCCTTCCTGAGCCAGGACGAGTAAGGCCTCCCGGACCGGACCGCGGCTGACCTTCATAAGCTTCGACAGGGTGACCTCGGAAAGGGTCTCACCGGCACCGAATTGCCCCTTCAGCAGGGCTTGCCGCAAAACGTTAGCCACCCCGTCGCGGATCGAAAGTGACTTCAACTCAGGAAGTTCCGGGTTCATCGCAACTCTCTAACTATCGTAGGTGAACGTGCCCAATCTCGTCAATGAGAATTGTAGGCATGATGATTGTAAGACAGTTGACTTGTTGCTATCCAGTATGCCAACATGACGTTACCAAAAGGAGCCCTCAATGCTGTTCGCTCTTCGCCGTCTTCTTTTCGCCTTCGCTTTGGTCGCTGGGGTAGCCGCTCGCGCACAATTGAACTTCGGAACGATCAGCGGAACAGTGACTGATCCGACTGGAGGCCCAATCGCCGGAGCGACGGTGACGCTCACGAGTACCGACCGGAATGTTAGCGTTTCAACGACTGCGAATGACGGGGGACGCTATGCCTTACTCAGTCTTCAGCCGGGACCGTACTCTCTCACGGCGTCGTTCTCAGGTTTCAAGAGCAAGCGCGTCGGGACAATCCAATTGTTCACCGGCGCCACACTCGAACTTAACAGTTCAGTTGGAGGTCGGAGACGTTCAGGAACAGGTGGAAGTCACTGCCTCGCCTGCGCTCGTGAACCTGAGCACTTCCGAGGTCAGTGGCGTGGTCGATTCGCGGAAGATCGTCGCGATGCCGCTGCTGGGAAGGGACTACTTGTCATTGGCGACTCTGTTGCCGGGAACGAATTCAGGGCCGCCCGGGGATGCCCGCCAGTCCGGCGGCGGCATTTACGGCGGTGTGGATACCAGCCAGGGCGTGTCCCGCGGGACTGTGGCCGCCAGCGGTGCTCAACCCGATCAGAATCGCTTCTACGTCGACGGCATAGACAACACGGATTTCTTTCAAAGGAATCCGATCGCCCGGCCTTCAGTGGATGCGGTACAGGAGTTCCAGGTGCAACTGAGCCTGCCGTCGGCGGAGTACGCCGGAGCGGGAGGAGGAGTGATCAGCGCGACCACCAAGTCGGGAACCAACACCCTGCATGGGGCAGCTTGGGATTTCTTCCGCAACGACGTGCTCGATGCCCGGAGTTTTTTTGATGTGCGCAAGCCGGTTCGCCGGAGAAACCAGTACGGCGGCGTGGTGGGCGGTCCGGTGTTCCTTCCCAAACTGTACAATGGCAGGAATCGGTCCTTCTTCCTGTTCAACTACGAAGGCATCCGGTTCCGCTCGCAGGTGACGAGCATTGTGACCGTACCCATCCCCGAGTACCGCTCGGGTGACTTTTCGAACTCACCGAATACTGTCTACGACCCCCTCAGCGTGAACGAGGACGGCCTGCGCACGCCATTTTCCGGAAACCGGGTCCCGGATGCACGGATCAACCCGATCGCGCGAAGGCTGACGACGCTGCATCCGCTGCCGACCGGCCCAGGCCTGGCGAACAATCTTCGAGCCGCAATTGCCCAAGTGAATAACGTCGACGATTACCTGGGCCGGTTCGACCACCATTTCCACGAAAGCGACCGGCTGTTCGTGCGCTTTACCTACTCGGACGACAAGATTCCGGGTGACGGGCTGGTGAAATCCGCGGTAACCGATCGCCAGCTCAGTTCGCGAACCGGCGGCTTGGGCACTCGGCCAAAAATAAATCGCCAGTCACGGGCGTGCCGGAGAACAGACACCATTAGCGGCTGCGGCTGTGATAGTGACGAACCATTTGCCCAGACCGGCGAGTCGCTGGAGGCATGCTTCGTAC
>JBJXGR010000396.1:0-3384 GCA_046160045.1 Bryobacteraceae bacterium | reverse complement strand
CCACGAGGCTGTGATTGAAGGGAAACACGGGAGTTATTTCTCCTTTGCCGGAGCCGGGTCGAGATCTTCCAGGTCCGGAGCGGTGAGGCCGAGTTTGGCGGTGATCATGCGGGACAAGGCGTCGAGGCGCCGGGGATAGGGGCGAGGGTCTGTTCGAGGTCAGGGCGCATCTGTTCCCAGGTGACCGTGCGCTCGGAGGCGGTGTCGTCTGGCAGAGCGTTGACTCTGAGGCGAAGGCGGAAGAGGTTGTCGACGCGGGCGGCCGCGCGGATGGCTTCGGTGAGACTGCCCGTCTTGGCTCGTTCGAAGAGGTGAAGGATCCCGCCGGAGAAATCGTCGAAATCCTCGCGAATGCGGCGCACGGAGTCGCGGGTGTAGGAATCGGGAAGGTGATTGAGTTCATGGCGATGGACGGCCAGGTGCGAGATGCCGAAGTGGGCGGCGATCGAGCGATCGGGGCTTTCATCGAGGATAACGGCATCGATTTCGTCGCGTTTCGGGTGAATGCACACGGTCGAAGGACGCATAAATCTGTTTCCTACCCTCACTGTGGCATGGGGGACAAGGCAGTGGTCGAGCTGCGCAACACTTATTGGCTGCGCTTTCAGACTTCCGGTCCGACCGCACGAATCGAAGTCGTCCTGAAGGAGCCACGCGGCCTGCCGGTCCTGAAGGCGGCTTGGAAGAATTCCTTCTAGGATTACTCAGCGGTAGCTCAGCGATTGATCCCATCGGTCTGCCGGCGGAGTGTCGTCAGCCCTGAAGGGGAAGTGCCCCCCATCATCGCGCCGAAGTCGCTTGGCTATCGGCCGGCCTTGTTGAGGATCCGGTCCAGTTCTGCAATCAGAGTAGGTATTTCAACACCGATCCGCCATACGACGTCCGCGTGGAGCCGCGGTCACATGTGCTACTGCGGCGATGGTTCAACAACCTGACGGGCATTCTGAATCCCGATGGTTCGCTCTATATCTGAAGGCGGGTACGCCAACTGCGCGAAATAACCTCCGGCACTCGTCGAGTGCGGCCTCCACTTTTCGCAGGCGACTATCTGGGTCAAGGAGCACCACGTTCTCACCCGGAAGGATTTCATGGGCAACCACGAGTGGTGCTTCTACGGGTGGCGCGAGGGCGCGGCGCACTGGTTCAATCCCGAGATCAAGAACGCCACGGACGTGTGGAGCGTGAAGGAGGTCAACCCGACTGCGATGGTGCATCTCACCGAGACGCCGGTCGAGCTGGCGATCCGCGCGCACTCACTTATTCGTCTAAGTCCGGACAAACAGCCCTTGACTCATGACTTGTGATAACATTTCGAGCGGCCGGCACTGTCTTGCCTGGCGCAGGATGTGTCATGAGCAACCACCCTCCGTAAAGGAGCCTACAAGCCCAACGACCCTAGACGCGAGGTTTTAGCGAGGATTCTGAAAGCGAGGAACGAAAATTGATTTTGCTTCATCGCAAGCGGCTGCGAGCAGTGGACACAACTGTCGCCCTCTTGGCGTGGGCGAGCCTCTTCGCATTAAGCGCACAGAATGCGCTCGATCCCGCGCGAGTCGATTCCGTCGTGCGGGCGGAAATGACCCAGCTTTCTGTCCCGGGAGCTCAAGTCGTAGTTACACAGGGTGATCGCGTGATTTACGCGAGGGCGTTTGGAGTCACGAACGTGTCAACGCGTAAGCCGATGACACTCGGGCATCGACTTCGCGTCGGTTCTATTACGAAGATGATGACTGGAATGACCATCCTGACGCTTGCCGCGCAGCACAAGGTCGACCTGGATGCGCCGGTCAGCCGCTACGTTAGCGGTCTCGCTCCTTCAATCGGTCGCGTTACGGTCCGGCAGGCGCTTACGCACAGCGGAGGACTGAACGCCACTCTCGTCTTTAGCCCTCGAAATGACAACCGGCATGAAGAGTCCATGCTTGCGGAGATCAGAAGCTTGAGCGACAGTGCTCTGTTCACCCAACCTGGCGAAGTGATCTCGTATTCAAACTACGGCTTCATGCTTTCGGGAGCAGTCGCGACTTCAGTTTCCGGACTTCCCTACGCCGACGCCGTTCAGCGACTGCTGCTGGAGCCCGTTAGCATGTCACATTCAGGATTTCGCTTTCCGATCGACTCGTCATCAGGCATCCTCGCTGACGGCCACGCCCTGACGGTTGCGCGCAAACCGGAAGTTGTCACTCCGGTTCGCACGGATGCAGCTTGGTGGCCCGCCGGATACATGTACGCGACAGCGGGCGACCTGGGGCGATTCGCCATCGCAGTCTTGAATGGTGGAACAATTGGTGCCAAGCGCGTTCTTTCAGCTGATGCGGTGGCCCTCTTCCACCAAAGCGTCGTCAATGAGCCGATCGCGGCGGACTTGGGAGGGGCAATCACACGGAGCGCTCGGTACGGGTTCGGAATCACCCACAGCAAGTGGCGAGGAGTGCGGCTACTCACACACGCCGGACGTCTCGATGGATATGGTGCAACGCTTACGTTGGCGCCGGATCAAAAGGTTTCCGTCGCGATACTCTCGAATCGTTTTGATGCCCGCCTTTGGAACGCGACCGCAGACATTATCATGCAGTTGACTCCCGTCGGGGCTCCGGTTCCGCCTCCGGTAGCGATCGCGCTCACGGCCACAGAAAGGAGTGAGTACTCAGGCCACTTTGTCAATTCTCCATTCGATGAGACGCTCGCCGTGCGCGGCGACAAACTGATCTGGAGCGCTGCTGTGTCACCCATTTCCGAATCACGCGAAGGCGAGGTTCGGAAGTTGTCGAACGGGACATTCGAGGTGTTGGATAAAGCCGGAGTCCGGATAGCGGCGTTCATTTTCCTGCGAGGTGTTGGCGGACGGATCAAGTATCTCGCGAGATCGGATCTTCGCACTCTGGCAAGGATGCCTTAATCTTTTTTGGCTCATTTGAAACCATCCGCTGCTCCTCCATTGGATGAGGCGTATTCGGCGGGGTCGCTTAACTCCGACCCGCAAGGGTAGCTTGTAAGGCTCGCCCGTTCGCCTGTAAATGCTGATGCTCGAATTAATGTTGCTGGAAATCGAATTCCTCCCGGAATGCGGGCTATGCGGAAGTTCACTACTGTCCGGCTAAAAGTCGAATAGATTCAATTGGTTGCCGGAGTCGACTAAATCGCTTGGAAACCTGGGGGAAACCTGTGGGGGAAACCTGGGGACGTCCAACGCGTTTCTATATTTTCTCAGAGAAGTTTCCGCGCCAACGCCACTACTTCAACAGAATGCCCCGTATGCCCCGAGCGGTGTTGCCCGAAGTCGCCCACCACCTTACCCACCGCGGCGTCAACCGCGAGCCCATCTTCATCGAAGACTTCGACCGCCGCATCTACCTCGATCTTGTGGCCAAGCAAGCTGAACGC
>JBJXGR010000395.1:0-40610 GCA_046160045.1 Bryobacteraceae bacterium | reverse complement strand
CGGCGCCAACGCTCGACGAGATCCCGGGCGGCGGTGGGCCATTCCGGAAAGAGAAACTGGAAGCCGGAAGCCAGCAATCGGCCGGGCACGACCCGGCGGCTCTTCAACACGAGTTCCGATTCGGTCCGTAATAGAAAGGCGCCAATCTCCAGGGTCCATTCCGGGAGGGGCAGGCCGATCCGGATGCCCCACGCGTCGCGCAGGGCGCCCATGAAATCGCGATTGGGGAGGGGGTTGGGAGATGCGAGATTGACAATGCCGGACAAGTCCTCCCGGGCGATCAGCAGATCGATTGCGCGCACAAAATCGGCTTCGTGAATCCAGGAAACATACTGCTTGCCCGTACCCTGCGCGCCGCCGAGGCCGTGGCGCACCAGGCCCAGGAAGGCATCGAAGACACCGCCGCGGCCGGGACTGAAGGTCATCGCGCTGCGGATCGCGATCTTGCGGGTGCGCGGGGTGGATGTCGACAAGAAAGCTCGCTCCCATGCGTTCGCAACCTGGATGGAGAAGTTCCAGGTGTCCGGAGCCTCCGGCTCGTTCCCGCCCAGTTCGCCGCCGATTTCGTCCATAGGCCTATCGAGCGCGTGCCGGTAGATCGTGGCGGTGCTGGCGTTAATCCAGACGCGGGGCGGCCGATGCAGCGAACCGATCACCTGATTCAGCAGAAGCGTGCTTTCGACGCGCGATTCGTAAATGGAGCGGCGATTCCTTGCGCCGTAGCGGCAGTCGACGCTTCGCCCGGCAAGGTTGATGCAGACGTCGCACTGGCCGAGTTCGTCGACCCATGCGCCAGATGTGAGGCCATCCCAGTGCGCCGTTCGCCATGGCGCCGGGCGGGGAGTGCGGCTGAGAACCGTGACCGTGTGGCCACTGGCGTGGAAGTGGCGGGCCAGGATGCCCCCGATCTGCCCGCTGCCCCCGGGGATGGCAATCCTCATCGCTCTGGACTCCTCTCATTCGCTTTCTTCCGCGCCGGCGGCAGATCTCCTGACACGCCGGCGATTCTCCGATGTGCCGGATCACTGGATGCCAGTATCAACTGACGGTATGGATTTGAACACGTTCAAGAATGAGTATGCATCGCGGTGCGAAGCCTGTCAAGCAGTTTTTTGAACGCGTTCAGATAGTGGGGGCTGGAATTGCCGATTTCGGTTTCCAGGGGCGGCAACCCCACGGCTGAGAAGGTGTGCGGAAATCAGCTGTCGTCAAGCTTCAGGTCATCGGGGCACCGCGCCGCCACCGCTCGCTGATGCTCGCGGCGCAGAAAGAAAGCGCACGGAAATCGAGTGTGAGCGTCAGCCCTCCCTTGCGGTCGGGCCTCGGATGGTGCGGGCCATTCGGATGGTGCGGGCCATCCGGAGTGGTGAAGGGTGTCGGCAACCCCACGGCTGACGCCGTGGGCTCGACACAACTGCCCTTCTGTCGGGGACCTCGACACGTTATTCATGGCGCCGGCTGAACGCCGGCCCCACAAGAGCCAGCGACCCTCTGCCGGGGCCGAGTCGAGGCCTTATGATGATCAGGTATGCTCGAAGCGCCCGACAAACTCGTCGAAGCCGTCCAGCGCGGCGACCGCTCGGCCGTGGACTTGTGGCTCTCCCAGAACCCGGCCCTTCTGACGGCGCGGACGCGGCAAGGTCTCTCGCTCATCCTGCTGGCCACCTACTATCAGAAACCGGAGATCGCGCAGTTGTTCATCGAGCGCGGCGCGGAACTGGATCTGTTCGAAGCTTCCGCCACCGGCCAGCGTGATCGCGTCGAGGCGCTTCTGGAGGAAGACGGAAAGCGGGTGAACCAGTTTTCCGCAGATGGTTTTTTCCCGCTCGGGTTGGCTAGCTTCTTCGGACATCGCGAAGTGGCCCGGCTGCTGATCGACCGCGGCGCGGATGTCAATCTGGCGGCCCAGAATGCACTGAAGGTGGCGAGCGTCCACGCCGCGTCGGCACGGCGTGACCCGATCATCCTGGCCATGCTGCTGGCGGCCGGGGCCGATCCCAACGCGCGCCAGCAGAAGGGATTCACCCCGCTGCACACGGCAGGATTCGAAGGTGACCGCGCGATCCTGGAGTTGCTCCTCTCGCACGGCGCCGACCCCGCGGCCCGCACCGACGACGGCAAGTTACCCGAAGACCTGGCGCGGGAAAAGGGCCATCGCGAGTTGGCGGACATTCTGGAGGAAGAGCGGCTTCTGCGCACGAACGTGTGAGCAGGCGCAGTGGGCTACTCGAGCGTCGAGACCGATGGTACCCCCCTTCGCCAATACCCGCGGCGTCCAGGACCCTCGGTGAGTCCGGCTCGAGCCGCGGGGAGCCCCGTTCGCGCGCGAGCCCGGATCGATCGCGGCCGGGTGGTGAAAGGCGCCGGTGCGAGCACCAGCGCCACGGGACCTGTTAGGAATTGTCTGCTACCGGCGGACCAGGATGCCGGCTCCGGTTTGCGTGCGCAATCCGCCGATTTCCAGAATCACTACCGCAAGCCCGTCCGGAGCGTTCGCCGGGATGCGGAGGTTCACCTGGTAGAAACCCGGGAACGCCGGGGTCAGCCCGGCATAGAGAATGTCGCTTGCGCTCACCCTTGTGCCGCCGAGCGTGATGGTGTACGGATCCCTCAACGGCGCTTCTCCCTCGGAGAATTCGCCTGGCTGCCAGACAGGGTTCGTGTACCCGAATCCGGTGCCAAAGAGCGAAACCACATCGCCCGGCTTGGCCGAGACCGCTCCCGCGATCAGCGCCGGATCGCCGAGGATTTTGCCGTCGGCTGCCCGGGCGGCGATGTTGTTGGGCGCGGTCAGGAACCACGCCGGCGAGTAGAACTGGAGATTCACCGGTGCCGCGTCGCTGCGCCGTTCGTTCGCGGTTCCAGGGTTGAGAATCACCCGCACCTGCTGGCTTCCCGTGCCTTCCAGGATCGGCGCCTGCGCATTGATCTGGTCGGCTTGCGCATAGTAGATCGGCGCGCGCCGGCCGTTGACTTCCACCGCGAGGCAGCCGAGGTCGGTCGGAACCTTGCCGTCGAGCAGGTCGCTGTCGGCCACGGCGGTTTTCTCGTCGGCCGCGCCGAAACCCGAACCAAAGAGCGAGATCAGCGAATTTGGGCTGATCGTCGTCGATGCGGCGGCGGCATTGCTAACTCCCGTGATGCGCGGGGTCGTGCTGAGATTGCACAGACCGGCGACCCTCGTACTGGTCGCGTAGATGCGATCGCCCTGGCTGTTGCCGCTGTTGTTAGCCGCGTTCGCCGCCGCGTAAAACACCACCGGCCCAAGGTCGGTCGCCGGGGGGGTCCACTCGAACTCCCAGGTAGTGCCGCCCCGTGCGCCCGTGAGCGTTCCGGCCAATGTGTGGCTGGCGAACTGAAGCACGCCCTCGCCGCAAGGGGGAGGCGTTCCGTAGAGGCGGGTGTTGATGGGATGGGGAGTTCCGCCGTCGCACCGGACTCTGACGAGATCACCGCCGCGGAAGGAACCCGCCTGCTTGGTTTCGTCGCTGGCAAGGCGCGCGACCAACTCGAAGCCCCAGCGGCTCGCGTCCGGATCTCGCACATCCACCTGGATCCTTTGAGCCTTGCCTAGCGTATACCGGCCCGAGCGGATGACGACCCTGCCGGGGCCCGAATTCAACTGGCCGGCGTGGCACGCCGTGCAAGCGGCTCCCCCGTCGACCGGCGCGCCGGTCACTCGCAAAGGCGGGCCGTCGGGAAAATTCGGGTTCCCTCCGGCATGCGCCAGCAGCAGCGCCGGGAGACCGGCGAGCGCAAGCGCCTGAAATGTGAACATCGTTCTGATTCTCAAGTAAGCACCTCAATCATTGACTTTCCGTGTCCGCGACTGGACGGGCGCGAGACACACTACCTCCGTCGTTCAGACCGGCTTGTGACCGGCCCACCCCTGTTTCCGCGAGTCTGGAGAAAAGGGTCTCCTACCGCTGCACGGCGATCACCGCCGACGAAGGCGAAGAGACGCCTTCAATCGTCGCGACCACGGGCAAATCGCCGTTCGGCGCGCTCTCCGGAATGCGGATCGCCACCTGGTAGAGCGCCGTGAACCCCGGCGCCAGCGCGGCTCCGAAATACTCTGCCTGCGCGCCTCCAACGGTCACGCGAATCGCGCTGTTCACCGTCGGCGCGCCCGTCACCACCTGTCCGGCCGGAATCGCCGGCGTTGTCGGCCCAAAGCCCGTCCCCCAGAGCACGATCACTTCACCGGGCTTGGCGGCAGTTGTGGTCGCTCCCGGAAAGGTTCCATTCCTGACCCGGAATTGAAAGTCCGCGCTGGTGGCGACCGCCTGGTTCCCCGGCCACAGGAAGAACGCCGGCGAGTACTTCTGCAATTGCACTTGAGCAACTTCGCTCGACTGCCCGCTCACCGTCACCGCCACCGGGACGTTGCCGACGGCGTCATCGTCCGGCGAAACCACGTTGAGTTGTCCCGGGCTGATGAAGTAGAAAAACGCGGGCTTGCTATTGACAGTCACGCTGATGCCGTCCATGCTGGTCGGCCGATGGTTGTTGACGATCTCGTCCGCCCGATTCTCGCGGGTTGCCGTGCCGAAATTGGAGCCCTTGATGGTGATCCACGAGTTCGGCGCAATCCCCGGCTGGAAGCTCGCGCCGTTTTGCACACCGCCCGAGGAAATCGCGGGCCGATTTCCCGCCGCGGCCGGGGTAACCTCGAGCGTCGTCGTGTAGATCCGGTCGCCATTGCTGCTGGAGTCGCCATTGGCCGCGTTGCCCGCGGCGAAGAGCCGGATCGTTCCCACGCTGGTCGCGGGCGGTGTCCAGTCGAATTCAAAATTCACCGAATTGTTGGTACCGCGCCGTGTTCCTGCGGCAGTGTGCTCCGCGTACCGGTAGGTAGAAGAAGCCGTGCAATTCTGATCGATGAAGGCCGCACTCGAGCAGATTTCCTGGGTGAGACCATCCGTCGGAGTAAATGTCCCAGCCTGGGTCCGGAAGTCGCCGCCCGAGCGCGCCGTCAGCTGAAAGCCCCAGCGAGTCTGGTTCGGATCGGACACCGTCACCGTAACCCTCTGCCTTTGACCCGGCGTGTATGTGTTCGCGGCAAGAGCGATCCGGACACTGCCGTTCGGACTGGGAGTCCCGCCGGCGTGGCATCCGGCGACGGCGCAAGTGGTTTCGCCGGGAGCGCCCGTATGGCCAGGTTCCGGCCCTCCGGAAAAAGCATAAAGGAGAACTGGAATCGCCGCAGAAACGACGGCGATCTTCGAAACAACTATGTAGTGTTGGCGATGGGGGGTATCGTTGGGCATCATTTCTATTTGAACCCAGTTTCGATCTAGTGTACTTGCCTGGGCGCGGAAGGTCAGCAGAAACAGGGCGGATTTACAGAAGTTTTACAAGTTCTACACAGGCTAGGCGCCGGAGCGGCGATTCTCGCAGGATTCGGCCGTCACACCACCAGGTCTTCCTGCGGAGCCCGCTGCGGCTGCCATCGGCTTCTCGACGCCAAATAAATCGTAATTTGGATCACGATGGAGGCCAGGAGCAGCAGGACGCACAACCGGTACGGCGTGCGCGAGCCGTACACGGTCCCGAGGATTCCGCCGCCCAAAGCTCCCACGCCCCCGCCGAAAGCCAGCGTCGCTTCGTGGATGCCGCTGGCGATCCCTTTGCGCTCACGGCCGAACGCCGACGTGCTGTAGAAGATGCTGGCGAAATAGTTGTATCCGAGCATTCCCGCAACCAGCGTGAGGCCGAACGTCAGGACGGGAACCGAAGAAGCGTAGCCGAGAATAAACAATCCGGCCGCCGCGAATGCCTGGGAGGTCAACGCCGTCCAGAGACGGTAGTGCCAGAAAGGAAAGCGATACATCACCGCGTAGACACCGACGACCAGAAGGCGGTTGATTGCCAGCATGGCGCCGTGCACCGGGGGGCTGATGCCCAGTTCATGAGCAAGAAACGGGAAAAGGTGGACAATCAGGCTGAACGACAACGCCCCGGCGAAGTTGGAAAGCCAGGCGAGGTAGACGAACGCCAGCGCCTTGCGCGTTTCGGGAGTGGGAGCCGTTTCAGCAATGGGGACTGCCGCCGCCTTCGGGGAAGGATCGGGCTTCCACACGGCAATCAGCAGCACGACGCCGAGCATCGGGACGATCGCCGTCGCCATCGGCAGCGACGGATGAATTGAGAACAGCCACCCACCGGTGATCTGCGAGGCGATGACGCCGAAGTTCCAGGCGAGGCAGAATCGGTACAGACGGCCGCCCAGGTCGCGGGTTTCCTCCGTCAGCCAGGCGATCAGCGGCGGATAAATCAATGCCACCGCAACGCCGCCAACCGCCGCCATCACGTAGAACAACTTCCGTGAGGCCCACGTTGCGCCGACGGCAAGTACGGCGATGGTCCCGATGGCGCCGGTCAACATCACGCGGCGCCGTCCCCAGCGGTCGGACACGGCCCCGGCCAGCGGACCGCTCAGGGCATAGCTTACGGAAGTACACGCTCCGAAAATACCGAGTTGCCATTGCGAACCGCCCGTCTCGGCCAGAAGCCGTGTTGCGGCGAAGAGAAAGGCAAAGTAGGCATAGTCGGTAGCGAAAGAAGTGTAGTAGACGACCTGTTGCCGGGTTGGTGACATAAGCGGTGGGAAGCAGAGGCGGGAGCGGCGCCAGCCACCCTTATTCTACTTCGGCCGGGATTGGATCAGGCGTTCGATCTCGCCGGCAACGATCTGGTGCTCCACCGCCGAATTGACCCCGAGAATATTGGACATCATCGCCACAAGGTAGACCTTCTCGCCCGATTCGACGATCGCGACCGAGTGCATCAGGTTGGTAACCGTGCCTTTGTAGGGCGTGCACCTGCGGCCGGATTCGCATTCGAACAGCGAACCTGACTTGAAGAACACCGCCGCTTTTGCCAGCGCAGGCGAGGACGCATAGCGGTAGCGCGGCCGCGCGAAGTAGAGCAGCCTCTTTATCTCCAGGCTTGACCAGGCATCGACAAGCCTGCCCTGTTCAACCCGGATCAGCCATCGCAGCAGTTCGGTCGGACAGGCGTAGCTGGCCGTACCGGGAACGACCGAACTGCCCCCGCTCGTGAAGAACGTGCCGATGCGAAGTTTGTCCGTGTCGAGGCCGGCGGCGCGCAGCGCGGATTCATTCACCTCGAGCGACTTCGCGAGCAACTCCCTCTTGCGTGCGAAGAAGGCGCTTTCCTGATCCTTGGGAACAGGATAGGCCTTGCCGAACTCGCGGAGGAGCATCGCTTGCTTCCAGGTGAACGCGGCGGCGGCGTTGGAACTCTGGGAGAGCATGTGGTCCATCCACTCCCAGAGGTTGAACCGGTCCCCGATTTCCAGCCGGCGGTTGACGATCGCCTTGTCGCCGGAATTGAAAAAGGGGACAGTCTTGCCGTCGCGGTGGACGAAACTGTCGCCGGTGACGACGGTCTCGCGAAGGAACTTCTCCCGCGCCGCCGGCTCGGGATAAGCGCGCGCGACGGCATCGAACATCCCGGTGGCCACCATCAACTTGCCCACGCTGCCCGGGATCCGTTTCAGGTCTCCGCGCACGACGGCATATTTCGGGTCGGCGGGATTGGTGATATCGAGCACCGCGATCCCGTAGGACGGATCGCGCCTGCCGAAAATACGCTCCAAGCCGGATTGCAGATAGGGATCCTGCCGCGTCGAGCCGTTGATGTCGAAGGAATCGCTCTTCCCCTTGAGTCGAAGCACGACCTGGCCGGACCGCAACAGCGCGCCGGGAGGCAGAGCCAGGGTACGCGCGATCTTCCCTTCGTTGGCGAGTTGATAGCCGGTGAGGCGCCGGATACCTGTGCGGGCGGCGCCATCCAGGGGATACGACCATCCGGCCGGCACCACGGCCATGACCAGCCACGCGGCCTTCTTCATAAGGCGGAATCCAGGGACACGCGGGCGAAAGAGGAGGTGGGGGTCTCGAGGCGGCTCAGACCTTCGAGCGTCTTGAATTCCTGGAAACGGACCAGGGGTCGAATCTGGAACAGGCGTAACTGGCTTTTCTCGAAGCCGAATTCGATGTCCCAAGGCAGGACCTCGCCGCGATCGTTCTTCTCCGGCGGATACTTGCGCTTGACCTCCTCGATCATGGCCCGAACCTGGGCGATCTCGGCGGGGGTCAGCAGCGTATCGCCTCCGGAGGCCGGGACGTTCTGAAAGCCGCCCGTGGGCACCGCGAGTTTGCGATAGGTCGCCCGCGCCTGCTGCAGAAGCCTGACCTCGCCCGAAGGGCGCAGCAACAGCGATTCCGCCACTCCGCCGTCGACGACGGCGCTGGTGCCCTCGGCGACGTTGACGGTGACATCGCTGGCGTCCCCGGTTTCCAGATTCATCGTCCCGATGACCCCGGATTTGTCGGTCGGGACCGTTCGCAGCAGCACCACCGAGGGATAGACCCGCTCGTTGCCCTTCATGATACGGCTGCGCCATTCGTACGCGCGCTCGGTGAAGGGTGAAGCCCAGACGTCGCGCAGCGCCTGGAGGATCCTGGCCCGGCCAACCTGGTTCGGCACGGTCAGATTCAGCCCGGCGCCAGTGAACTCGGGCAGATCTTCGGCATTGGTATCGCTGCGCACGAACAGGCCATAGGAACCGTCCGGCCCGAAGGTCTGCTGCAACTTAGCCGTGATTTCCACTTCGAAGCCGGGCAGAAGCGGCATTGACTGGATCAGGGAGCGGAAGCGGGCCAGCCGGGGAGCGATGAACGCGCGAATGGCCTCGGGCTCGGCGCCGGAGTCGCGCAGCCGTTCCGATTCCGCGTAGGCCTCGATGATCTCCTGATCCAAGGTCTTGCCTTGCCCGCCAAGCGGGCGGCGGATGTGCTCGTAATAGACGCCGAAGGGAACCACCAGGCCGACGGCGACCTTGTCCGGGAAGAAGCGAAGCAGTTGTCCCAGATTCGCGGCCTTGGGACCGCACAATGCGCCCGAGTCCCTGGCACTGACCTCCGAGAGAGCCAGCACACGCTTGACATCCAGCCGGACGCGGGACGTGTCGAGCGTAAAGCGGCGACGGCCCTGGACCGGCTGTTGCGCCCAGAGTTTCTGCTCGGCGGGAGAGAGTTCGCTCTTCGGCTTGAGGATGACGACTCCGCGCGGCGTGACCGCATAGAACAATTCCTGGCCAGCGTGTTTTTGAAGCGACGGCAGCAACGAGGAAGGCACGGTGGCGTTCGGAATCCCCAGATTGGCGGCAAGCAACTGAGAGTGGGACAACGCGTTCCCGCTGTCGAGCGTGAGGATGCCGGCCATCGGCTTGAGGTCGGAGGCGGTCTCCGGGATCACGTAGATGCCGCGCGGATCCACGCGCTGTGCGGCCTCTTCATCCTCGACGATGCCGAAGCGTCCGACGGCCACGCCTGGGTTCAAGGCCGTCACTCCCTGGCTGGAGGTGTCGCCGAACAGCGAGTGCCGGATGCCCCTGACTCGATTCGCGTCGCTGACGAGAGGCTCGGCGGCGGAGGCCAAAGAAAGCGCGATGGACCCTCGCAGGAGGTGATCGAGCAGCGACCTGGCCTGCGGTTCGGCGTCCTGCCAATGGCGGGCGACGGGACCGAAGTCGCGCACGGCCGTGGCGCGGCACCATTCGACGGAGCGCGCCAGATAGCGGACGGACGCCGAGTATGTCTCGGCCGGCAACTCCGGTTTCGCCGTCAAATTGGAGAGTTCGCTCCGAAGCGCCTCGATCTGTCGCGCGGAGAGCAGCCCCTCGCCAAATGCGTAGCGAAGATGGTGGTGCAGATGCTCGATGCGCGCGCGCCGTGTAGAGCCAGGGCTCATTCGGCTGAGTTCGAAAGCCCTCTCGGCGAGCGCGGCCTGAAAATCCAGCAATTCGAGATTACGCCGGCCTTCCCTGGAAGTTGTCACCTCGCGGCGGATGGCCTCGGCCAGACGCGCACCGGCCGCGAAGGCCGGCTCCGGCCGTCCCTCCCGGAAGGCGGCAGCGAAGGCCTCAGCCTCGGCGCTCCAGGCCTTGCCTGTCGCCAGTTTCCGGAGTGCGGGGAGACGCGCGGCCAGGCTCCTGCCGGAGGCGTTGGCGCGCAACAAACCTGCGAGTTCGCCCAACTGCGTCTTCACCCCTTCCGTCGTCTTGAGCTCTTTGGCAAAACTCTCGACCGCAGACAGGTCCTCCTTCCCCGGCGCGGAGTGAATCTTGGCCCGTATGGGCTGGAACCGCGGGTCCTTCTCGGCGATCGATGCGGCCAACGCCCGCACTTTCTTCACCGTGCCGTCCTCCACTCCATGGGGCACCGCCGCGATCAACTGAGTCACCAGAAAGTAGTTGCGGTCCACCCACTCCGGCTTGGAGAGCATTTCCGCGAGCAGCGCACGCCCCGCCTTCTCCTCGTCTTCAATCTGACGCGCTCCGCGGTACGAGCTGGCCAGCCGGTAGACCCACCCCTGGTCGACATCGATCAGGTACCTCTCCAGCACGAGTTCGCGCAACCGGTGATGGTCGCGGGCAGAGTCGAACCAGCCGTCGAACTTCATGCCGGCGAGCACCGTGCCCGTATCGATATTCCAGACGGCTAGCTTGAGGGTCTGCGGGCTCAGTTCGGCGTATTGATTCCCCCCGCCGCGTGCTTTACACGGCACGCCATCCGGCGGGTGGACGCTGCCATCCTTGCAGAACCAGCGGATCCGGAGGAAGGGCCCGCGAGGATTGGTCTTGAAAGAGGCGATCGTCTTTCGCGCTTCCGCCGCTTGGACTTCTGTCAAAGGAGAGATCAGGCCCTCGGCGCGAATGGCGCAGGACGGAACCAGAAAAAGCACGATGAGGGGGACCGTTCGCGGAGGCAAAGCATCTCATGATCGCGCACTCCGGACAGGAGGCGCAACGGACCGGGACCCAGGGGTGGACTTTAGAACAGGTCGCCGACTTCCTTGGCCACTTGGCGGGCTTCCAAATGGATCAATCCGGCGTTGCCGCCTTTCGGCGCGATGACCGCCAGAACTCCCTTGGTTCCCGCCGCATACATGAAGATCTGGCCTTCGGCGCCGGTGACGCTGATCTCGTTCAGGCCGCCGACGCTCAGGCTCTCGCTGACCCGCTTACCCAGGTTCACCGCCGCGGCGGCCATCGCGGCAATGCGGTCGGCCATGGCGGCCACGCGCGCCGGGTCGGCTCCGCCGGCGATGGAGTGCGCCACCGGGAGTCCTTCGGTCGACGCGATCAGGACGCCGCGCAATTCGGGAATCGCGGTCCTCAGCACTTCGATCTGCTTCTGCAGGGCCTCAAGCTTCGCCATTACCACACTCCTCAGTAGGATTTGTCAAATCAGAACGCTGCGACCTTTAATCGCTCGATTAGGGAGATAACTTTAGGCCGGCGTAAGAATTTTTTCGCCTGGCAAAGACCGCCCTTCGAGGCACCAAGCCGGGGAGCCGGAAAACGGCCTCTCCAACCAGTCGTGATGGCGCAAAGGCGACCTCCTGAGGCTAGGGCAGGCACCTCAACCGCTCAATAAGGTTCTTCTCCTAGTTGCTTGGTGGATAAGTGTTTTATCGACTAGCTTCGCACGGCTAGGGCACTCTACCATGGGAATCGGAGAGTCTCCGTGAACGAACCTTTGTGTCTCTACTGCGACAAGCCATTGACGTTGTTGTCGCGGATCTCGGGAGGCGGCAAGGACTTCTGCTCGCGGGAGCATCGTGAGTTGTACGAGCGCGAAAGACCCGAACTGGGGTTGACTCGGCTGGTGCAAAGCCTCGGCGAGGACAGGGCAACCGAGTCGGAGAGAGGCCAGGCATCGGTCGCGCCCGGGGCAATGCCAATGCCGGATCCAAGGCCGGCCGGGTTTCTGCCCGCCCTGTCGGTCGAAGCCGCGCAGGGTTCGGGCGCTCCTCGTCCGGAAGATACGCCCCGCTGGCAAACAGTGCAGGGCGGCCGGATCGTCGGACGGCGTACGGCCGATCCCGGGCTGCAGGTGGAGACGAGGTATTTGACGCATCGGATAAGGATGGCCGCGTTCGACCTCAATGAAGATGCGGCCGTTCGGATCCGGCCAATAGAGTTCCCCCCGGATGAGCCGAGGATTGGATATCTGGAACGCAGCATGTTGCGGCGTTTGCGAGAATCCGGCTAGGCAGGTGGAGAGGAATGACGGGACTGTCGAAACCACAGCAGGAGGTCCAGCCGGAGCCGCTGCGCCTGATGCGGCTGGATGTAGCCAATTCTCTGCTTCCTTTTGACCGGCCGCTGGTGGATTACCTGCGTGGAATCGCCGGAACCGCGTATCTGCTGCGCAACCGGAATTGGCATGTGCCGGCCCGATTCGAATTGTCGCCTACCTGGAGAACTGTCCGGTCCGGGCTCGGCCTGACCGCACTGGAAGACGGCAAGCCAGAAGCGAGCGGCCTCGAGTTGGCTACTTTGGCGGCCTCGGTAGCCGGCTCAAATGGGCACATCGGGGAAGCGGTTCCTCCTCCAGCTGCCGGGTTTTTGGTTGAAGTGTTGGCTCTGGAGCCCAGTTTTGGCCTGGCGAGGTCACGCCCGGTGGAGATGGCGTGGGCGCGATGGCCGCATCAGGGGATGCAGCTTCCGGTGTGGAAGGGATGTCCCCTTCGCGCCAGACTGAGCTGGGGGCCCGCGCCGGAGCCGCCGGCATCCGCGGCAGCGGCACGCAACAACGTGAGGACTTTCGAACCTCCTCCCGTCCCAAAGGTCTCGATTCAGGCGAAGGAAAGTCTGGGAAAACAGGCGGTCCAGTCCCGCCCGGTGGTGGTTCCCAAGCCGCCGGCCAGGCCGCTAAGGACCGCCCCGCCAACGCCGCCGCCCGACCGGGAGGCCCGGACGCCAAAACCACCGGAGCCCATCCCTCCGGTGATGGGGCAGGAGGTCGAAGTCCCTCCACCCCCGGTCGTACTACCCGAACCGGTCAAGGCGGTCGAACTGGTCGAGCCGGTGATCCGGCAGGTGAAGCCCCCCTCCTTTGGGGGAGTAACGTCGACCACCTTGACCGGCGATGTCCTGCGTGCGGACCAAGTGGAAGTCCCAGGGGTCGGGGGCACGGTTTTGAAGATCGGAGCGCCGCTGGTGCTGGCCCTGGCAGGCTTGGGTTACTATCTGTTCCACCAAATGGGCGCTCGCGTTCGCACCGTGGCTCCTGTAGCCCAAATCCAGACACTCACACCCGGCGACGGCACGTGGGAATCGGTGCCGGCGGGCGACTCGTCCGGGGCCCGGCACGACCGAAAGCTCGAATTGTATCCACCCTCTAAATCCTGGAAGAACTATAACTTCCAGTTCAACGGACAGATCAGCTCGAGGGCTCTGGGATGGGTCGTTCGCGCCAGGGACTCCCGGAATTACTACGCTCTCAAGTTATCCGTCGACGACGATCCCTCCAAGCCCTACACCATCCTGAAACGCTGGATTGTCGTGGATGGCAGGGAGAGTTCGTACTCGGAGAAGCGTGTAGCCATCGCTCCCCGGGTGGGAACGCTATACAAGGTGGAGATTGAGGTCAAGGGCTCTTCTTACGATCTTTCCATTCAAGGGAAGCCTGTAGATTTGTGGACCGACAACCGATTGAAGGGAGGAGCCGTGGGTTTCATGAACGAGAGGGCGGAAACGGGACGGCCGGTCTCCGCGAAGATCCAGCGGTTGGAAACAGACACAGGGAAGTGACGTTTCTCCGGCGAGGCGACGATGGGCGACAACGAAAAGTGGGTTTGGTTCACCGAAGACGACACGATTTCAGACTTGATTGGTCGATCTCTCGACCCGGTGTCCGAGCCGAGTCTGAAGCTGGACGAAGTTCCCCCGGCGGCGCCGAAAAAGGCAGGCTCGGCGGGATTGGTCACCGCGATCAAGCTCCATCTGGAAGGCAAGACCGAGGAGGCACTTCAGGAACTGGAGAAAGCCGCCGCGGCCGGGGAGGCGCCTGGAGACGTCTATTCCGCGATGGGCAACCTCCATTTCGGTTTGGGACGATATGAGAAGGCCGCCGACTGTTATCGGGAGATTCTGGTCAACGACGCCGCCCACCGAACCGCAAACTATAACCTGGCGGTATGCCTGGAAAAGCTGGACGACCGAACCAAGGCGGCCGAGTATTTCCAGCGTTCCCTGGATGCCGATCCGGACAGGCGTGAAGCGCGGCTGGGCTTGGGTGTGTGTCTACTGCACCTGGGCCGGCCCGGCGAGGCGATCGAGGCCTTCGACAGATATTTGGCCAAAGGGTCAGACTTCAGCGGCGAATTCGGCAAAGCGGTGGCACTTCACCTGGCCGGAAAGACCGATGAAGCGGCCGCCGCCTACCGGAACCTGACTGGTACGAGGCCGGACTCGACCGAAGTGCTGGCGAACCTGCTGGCCCTGGAGTCAGCCCGTCAAGACCAGGCCGGCGTGCGCGAAACCGCGACCAACCTGTTAGCGCAGCAGGCCGACAATCGGGCTGCGTTGGAAGCACTGGCCAATCTGGCGATGGAAAGCGCGGACTTCGCCTCGGCGGCGGAGTTGTGTTCGCGGCTGGTCCAGGTTGCGCCGGATTCGTTTGAAGCCTGGTTCAATCTCGGCGTCGCCTGCTTTGAGGTTGGCCAGAAAGACAAAGCGTTGACGGCCTATCGACAGGCGGGCGAGCTTCGGCCTTCCTCAGACAAAGTGTTCGCCAACATCGGCGTCATTCTACAGGAGAATGAAGATCTTGCGGGAGCCCAGAAGGCGTATCAGCGCGCCCTGGCCATTTCGTCCGACTTGCCCGGCCCGCTTTGGAATCTGGCCCTTGCATTTGAGCGCAAGGGCAATTTCGAAGAGGCGCAGCAGTATTACGAGAGGCTGGCATCGTCTCATCCGGATTGGGAGGACGTCTGGTTCCGCGTAGGCTATTTGTGCCTTCAGCGCTTGAACTATGATGGAGCCGTGACGGCGTTCGAAGAGTGTGTTCGACGCCGGGCGGATTGGGCCGATGCTCATCTGAACCTGGGGATCGCGTTCTGGAAACTGGGCGACAAAGACAAGAGCGGGTTGTCGTTCGAACGCGCTCTGGCGGCAAATCCGAAATCCCTCGATGCCCTTCGCGCACTGGCGGCAATGGCCGTCGAACGCGAGGATCTCGAACGGGCGTTCGACCTGCACACGCGTCTGATCGAGATGGGGGAAAAGAGTCCCGAGTTGCTCTACAACACCGGGTTGTTGTTGCAGAAATCGGGAATGTTCGAAGATGCAGTGAAATACTACCAGCAAGCCCTTGGGGAGCGCCCCAACATTGCAGAGGCCCTGCTCAACATGGGCCACGCGCTGAAGTCGCTCGGCCGTGAGAGCGAGGCGCGCAACTGCTGGAAACAGGCATTGGAGGTGAATCCAGATCTGGCATCGTCGTACTTTTCGAGCCGGCAGTAGGGCGAACCGCCCGAATTCAAGCCACCCTCGATGAGGCGGTGACAGCCTGCCCCGAAACAGGCCTGGGGCAGGAAGGACAGCGCTCATGGACTCACCGAACGACAAATGGGTATGGCAGGACGAGGACCCGTTTGACAAAATGCTGCGCTCCCGGCAGCCACTGGACAACGAAGGTGGGGGCGCCGGCGTCTGGGACGAGTCTGAGGACGAGGCTGCGCCGGTTGAGTCTAATGGCGAAGGCGCTCTGAACCTGCCGGATCCTGCCACCAACCTCAACCCCCATGGGGTGGCCGTCGAGAGCTTCGTCGCCCGCTCGGAAACATCCGTCGCCACACTGGCTGCGCCTTCTCCAGAGCCCATCCGGCTCGATCTCCACAAGCGGAACGGCTTTCACGAACCCGTTTGGACCACCGACGATATCCTGTCGGCCCTTGACGATTTGGGAATCGACCTTCCGATTGGGCAGCTGGCGGAGGACTCTCGAGATCCGGTGGAGGAGTCGTCGATTGCGGCAAGCGTGACGCCGGACGAGGCGGAACCAGTGATCGCGACGCTGGAGGAGGAGTCCGAACCCTCGCCGCTCGTGGAGATTGCGGCCGCGGATTTGGCGATCCGCGACGACGCCCGCCGGCCCGACATCTCTGCTCCGGACGGTGGCACCCAGTCCACGGCCGGTACAACGCGCGGTGATGAGCCGGGACCGAATTCGGCCGCGGGCGAGGCCGTGGAGACGGAGACCTCGGAGTTACCTCTTCGTGACGGCGACGCCAGTGAGCCGGACGTCCCTGCCCCCGACGGTGGTATCCAGCTCTCGGCCGATTCAGAGCGTGCGAGTCATCCTGGACAGGACGCGGCCACCGGCGCGGTAGTGGGAGATCCGCGCGTACTGGTTGCGCCGGCATTGGATGGCGAACCGGCCGAACTGGAAGTAACCTCGCAGCCCGGCGACTCTTCTTCGGATGATGGCTCATTACTCGGTGGCGTTGGTGAGCAGCCGACGGCGGCCGCCCTGAGCGCGCCGGCAGTTTCGGGACGGAGCGGGCCGGCGGCAGCAGCGGCGCCGGCAAAGGCACAACCGCCCGCGAGCGGGCCCGCCGCTTTGTTAGCGGAAGGTTTGGCGCTGTATCAGTCGAATCACCTTGGCGAAGCGCTGGAAGCCTTGCAGGAGGCCCGCGCCCTCGACCCGCGCAATCTCGACATTCTCACCGCGCTCGGAACCGTGGCCGTTCGGCAGAACCGCGCGCTCGAGGCGCTGGCGGCGTTCGAAGCCGCCACGGCGTTGGAAGGGGATGCGGAGCAGGCTCTGTTCGGCCGCGCGGTCTCGCTGCAACTGGTGGGCTGGCTCGCCGAAGCCGAAGAGGCCTTTCAACGCTTTCTAGACAGGGTCCCGCAATGCGACGACGCGCTGGTCAATCTCCTGACCGTGGCGCAGGCGCAAGGCAGGAAAGAGGTCATCATCGATGTCTGCGAGCGATTGCTAACGCATCGGCCGAATGCCGAACCCGCTCTGCGGGCGCTGCTGCTGCTGGAACTGGCCGGCGGTAATGCCGGCGACAGCGCCATCAAGCTCGGCGAGCAGATCGCGACGAGGAACCCCGATTCCTTCGAAGCAAAATTCAACCTGGGACTGGCGTATTTCCAGGCAGGGCGCGCGACCGAAGCCGAAGCTTCTTTCGCCGAAGCATTACGCGTGCGCCCTCAGTCACGGGAGGCGCTGCTGGCGCTCGCCATCGCTCAGGAGCGGGCGGGACAAACGGAACAGGCGCTGGCCACCTACGAGGTCGCACTCGATCGGACCACTTCGGACACGGCTTGGCTGAATTTGGCCTTGCTGGCCGTGAGCCGCGGCGACCTAGTATTCGCCGAATCCAAACTCGAGGAGTGCGTCAAACGCTTTCCAGATTCCAAAGCCGCGCTGTTTCACCTGGGCACGGTCCGGCTGGACTGCGGCGAACACCGACAGGCAGCCGAGTCGTTTGCAGCGTGCCTGGAAGCACAGCCGGACTGGTGCGCGGCACGATGGAATCTCGCCATTGCGCTGTGGCGTCAGGGCGACAGGCCGCGAGCGCGCGCGCTCGCGGCCGAGCTAGCCTCCCGGCCCGAATGGTCTCAGGAAGCCAAGCGGCTGCAGGCGCAACTGGCGCTCGAGGAACGGCGGCACGACGAAGCCCTCGAGATCTACCGCGCCCTGATGGCTTCCGGCGACAAGAGCCTGGAGGTGTGCTTTAATGCCGGCTGTCTCCTGCAATCTCGCGGGCGCCATGAAGCGGCGCTGGGCTGCTTTGAAGCGGCACTGGAACAGCAGCCGCAGTTTATCGAGGTCCTGGAACGGCTGGCCCAGTGCTACGAGCGCCTCGGCCGCAAGGAAGAGGGCCAGACTTACCTGCGCCGCGCCCGGGAGTCGGCGCGCGAGTTGAGGTCGCGCACGTTTCCCCGCTACTGAATCGTCACATCGGGGCACTGGCCTGGCGCCGGTCCCGGCCGACGGCGCGCTTCAGCGCCGCTGGATCCCTTCAAATAGGCCGGCGCTGACTACGTCTCTCCACACGCGCCCGAATCGTCGACCGTGATATCTTGTCAATACTTTGTTCTCGTCGCCGTCATCGCCGGTCCGGAATCTCGTCTCTGTGGCAGCCTGCTGGGCGATGCTGCCCGCCGGGGCCATGGCGGGCTCGTTCGACGCGAACATCCGGCCGATTCTGGAGTCCCGTTGCGTCGCATGCCACGGCGCCTCCGCGCCCCAGGGCGGGCTGGATCTGCGCTCGCTCGAATCCCTGCTGAAGGGGGGTAAGTCTGGCCCCGCGATTGTCCCCGGTTCGGCCGGCCACAGCCTGCTGGTGGAGAAACTGGTCACCAAGTCCATGCCGCCGGTGGAGCCCAAGCTGACCGAAAAGGAGATCGCCGCCATTCGTGACTGGATCGACGAGGGCGCGAAGGGAGCCGATGGCAAGGCCTCAACCGCCGTCGCGGCGATCACCGAGAACGACGTGCTCCCGATCTTCCAGACGCGATGTTTCGTCTGTCACGGCAAACGCGAGCAGAAGGGCGGCCTCGATCTGCGAACCCGCGCCAGCCGTTTGAAGGGCGGCAAGTCCGGTCCGGCGATGGTTGTGGGCAATCCAGGGGAAAGCCTGATCGTTCAAAAAATCGAGTCGGGCGCGATGCCGCCGACCGCGATGCAGTTCGACTACGCCGTCCGCACTCCCAGCGCAGCCGAACTCGGCAAGATCAAACAGTGGATCGCGGCAGGGGCCCCGGAATCGCCTCCCGCGACGGCAGTTCAACGCAAGATCACGGAGAAGGATCGCCGTTTCTGGGCTTTCCAACCGCCCCAACGGCCTGTGGCGCCTCGTGTCGCCAACCAGAACCGCGTTCGCAATCCCATCGACGCGTTCCTGCTCGTGAAACTCGAGGCCAAAGGGCTTCGCTTCGCTCCGGAAGCGGACAAAGCCACGCTGCTCCGGCGCGCCTGGCTCGACCTCATCGGCATGCCGCCCTCCCCGGCGGAGGCTCGGGAATTCCTGAACGACGCACGAGAGGATGCCTACGAACGCCTCATCGATCGCCTGCTCGAGTCGCCGCACTACGGAGAGCGGTGGGGCCGCTACTGGCTCGATCTCGCCGGCTATGCCGATACGGAAGGCTTTGGCGACGCCGACGAACCGCGCATGTTCGCCTGGCGCTATCGCGATTACGTCATCCGGGCGTTCAACCGGGACAAACCGTACGACGAGTTTCTGGTCGAACAACTTGCGGGCGATGAACTCTTCGATTACCGGAAGGCTGCAAAGGTCGACCAGGAAGTCGTGGACCGCCTGGCCGCGACAGGTTTCCTGCGCACCACGCCCGATCCCACCAATGGCGTCGGGCGGCGCTCGCTGCCGGACCGGCTGAACGTCATTTCGGACGAAGTGGAAGTGCTGACGTCTTCCGTCATGGGCCTCACGATCGGGTGCGCCCGCTGCCACGATCACAAGTACGACCCGATTCCACAGCGGGACTACTACCGATTCTCGGCCATCCTCCAAACTGCCTACGATCTGCATGACTGGCTGACGCCTTCGCAGCGCGAGATTCCCATTGCGCCCGATGACGAGATGAAGGAAGTCGCGGCGAACAACGGGCCGATCGAGGCAGAGTTGAAGAAACTGGAGGCGGCGCTCGAGGCGCAGGCACAGCCCTTCCGGCGGAAGATCCTCGAGGAACGCATCCAAGCCCTCCCCGAGGCGGTACGGCCGGACCTGCTGGCCGTGTCCGAAACTCCGCCGGACCGGCGCAGCGACGTGCAGAAGTACCTGGCCGACAAGTTCAAGTCCGTGCTCGACGTCTCAGTTGCGCAGACGGCGGCGAAGTTCCCGGAGTTCAAGGCCAAAGCCGACCCCGTCCAGAAGGAGATCGCCATCCTCAAGGGTAAACTGAAGCCCAAGCCACACGTGAGGGTCCTGATGGACGCGGGTGGCGAGCCTTCCGGCGCGTTCGTTTATCGGCGCGGCGACCCGACGCTGCCCGGGGAACCGGTCGAGGCCGGCGTGCCGATCCTGTTCGATGGCGTGGTGAAGCCTTACCGGATTAGCGCGCCGGATTCCGGGGTCGCCTCCAGCGGCCGGCGCCTCGCGTTGGCTCGCTGGCTGACCCAACCGGATCACCCGCTGACCTCGCGGGTGTGGGTCAATCAGATGTGGATGCGCCATTTTGGCCGCGGCATCGTCGCGAGCCCTTCGAATTTCGGCAGGTCGGGGGCCCCGCCCAGCCATCCCGAACTGTTGGACTGGCTCGCCACTGAGTTCGTCCGCAGCGGTTGGAGCGTCAAGACCATGCAGCGGATCATGATGACGTCGAGCGCGTACCGCCAGTCGTCGCGATGGGACGGCGCCCCGCCGGCGGCCGATCCCGAGAACCTTCTCTGGTCGCGGATGCCCCTGCGCCGCATGGACGCCGAAGCGGTCCACGATTCGGTGCTGCGGGTCACGGGCCGGCTGAACGACAAGCTGTTCGGCCCTCCCGAGAAGATCGAGATCAAGCCGGACCGGGAGGTCGTGGCCCTGGGGTCGAAGGAAGGCCTGCGCCGTGCTCTGTACGTGACGCAGAGCAAGCAAACGCCGCTCACCATGCTGGCGGCCTTCGACTTCCCGCAGATGACGCCGAATTGCCTGGTACGCCAGCACTCGACCGTGGCCACCCAGGCGCTGGAGTTGATGAACGGCGAGGCCGTGTGGGCCCACGCCCGCCATATGGCCGGGCGTGTCGTGGACGAAGCGGGCGACGACCCGCGGAAGCAGGTGGAACAGGTCTACTGGCGTGCGCTGTCGCGGCGTCCATCGGATCGCGAGATCACCGATGCGCTGGAATCGCTCAAAGAGTTTGCCACCCACTGGCCGGCGCGCCTGGACCAGGAACGCTCCGAGGCGCCCAAGGCCTGGACCGCGCGCTGGCTGGCGCTTTCGAACCTGTGCCATGCCATTCTGAATTCGGCGGAGTTCAGCTACATCGACTGAGGTAACCTATGCCTGCCGATTCTCCAAAACCTTCGCGGCGCGATTTCTTTTCGACCATGACCGACGGGCTGCATGGAGCCGCGTTGATCTCTCTCGTTGGCTCCGACCTGTTTGCCGGCGACCGGGTCTTCGACCTCACGGCAAAGAGGCCTCATTTCACCGCCAAGGCGAAGTCGGTCATCTTTCTGTTCATGAACGGCGGGCCGAGCCAGGTGGACACCTTCGATCCCAAGCCCGCGCTCGAAAAATACTCGGGTAAGACCCCGACCCTCGATCTGGCCACCGACCTCGCCTCACCTGAAGCCAACGGCGGGATCCTACCATCGCCGTTTTCCTTCAAGCAGCACGGCAAGAGTGGAATGTGGGTGTCCGACCTGCTGCCGCACACCGCGGAATGCGCGGACGACCTCGCCGTGATCCGCTCGATGTACGGCGAGCACTTCAACCACGTGCAGGCGCTGTTCCTGATGAACACCGGCCGCACCATCGCCACCAAGCCTTCGCTTGGAGCCTGGGTGGCGTACGGATTGGGAACCGAGAATCAGAATCTGCCGGCGTTCGTGGTTCTGGACGATCCGAAGGGATTCCCCGTGAACGGGATTGCGAATTGGCAATCGTCGTTCCTGCCCGCGGTGTATCAGGGGACGCGATTTCGCTCCGAGGGCGCGCCGGTGTTGAATCTGGAACCGCTCTCCGGAGTGCCGGGCCCGGTGGTGGAAGCCGAGCGGCGCCTGCTGCGCCGGATGGACGAAGCGCACCGCCTTCAGCGCATGCACGAACCCGACCTCGACGGCCGCATTGCCAGCTACGAACTGGCGGCGCGCATGCAACTGGCCACGAGCCAGGTGCTGGACGTCTCGAAAGAGAGCGACGCCACGAAGGAACTTTACGGGCTCAACGACCCGCAGACAGCGTCGTACGGCAAGCGTTGCCTGATGGCACGGCGCATGGTCGAGAGCGGCGTACGGTTCGTGCAGATCTACATGGAGCAACTCGTGTGGGACTCACACCTCGATCTCGTCACCGGCCACCGGTCCTGTTGCGGACGGACCGACAAGCCGGTCGCCGGGCTGTTGAAGGACCTGAAGCAGCGGGGTCTGCTGGACTCGACCCTGGTGATCTGGGGCGGCGAATTCGGCCGTATGCCCGTGGCCCAGATTGCCCCGGGCGTCAAGCCGGGACGCGATCACGGCCCGAGCGGCTTTTCGATCTGGATGGCGGGCGGAGGTGTAAAGGGAGGGACCGTCTACGGAGCGACCGACGAACTGGGTCACAAAGCGGTCGAGAATCGAGTCTCGGTGCAGGATTTCCACGCCACGGTGTTGCACGCGCTGGGCATGAATTTCCGGTCGCTGACGTTCGAGCGGCACGGACTGAGCGAGAGGTTGACCGAGCAGTTCCCGGCGCGGGTGGTCAAAGAGATCTTTGGGTAGCTCCTCGTGAATTTGCGCTGAACGAACCGCGAGGATCCGCTCCGAATCAAACGACTCTTTCCGCGCGCCGGCCGCTCATTTTGCGGACAATCTCCGGGGCAATCAACACCGGGACCCCGATCAGGACGATGTAGGGGCCCACGAACCTCCGGCTACTTCCAAGGTTGGCCAAAATGGTCTCGATGCCGCTCACCAGGAAGACCACCGTTGTGAAGTAATACGCCGGCAGGATCTGCCGGAGAGGACCGGCACGCGCGAGTGCCAGCGCGGAGAACAACACGGTGAAGCTAATCCAGAACACGATCATGGCAGCCGCGAAACCACCTTTGGTTGACCACCCATTGGGCTCGCCCGACATGCTGAAGTGGACAGCCATCCGTTGTGGCAATTCGGGCCATCGGGAAGAAAGCCAGAGAAACCAACCAGCCAGCGCAAACCACGGGAGAATGATCGGCAGGACGCGGCGGGCTCTCATAAGAACCTCCGGCAATGAGCGCCGACCATAGGTTAGCTCTCCGCATCCGTCGTTTCAAGGAGCGTTGGCACGCCCGATGTGATACAAGCTGCGGGCCCCAAATACCCTGCCGGAGCGGTTACCTCAGCGACCGGAGCCGCGTCTATTCGGACGAGGCGGAAAGAAACCGGGCGTCTCGGCAATCTAACAGAAGAATGGCTGATCCCGGAAGCGTGATCGCATTTCGGGCGCTCTGCGAAGTGGCCCCCTCATACGATCGACCATGCTCGACCACACGGTTCATGCGGACTTGTACCTGGAATCGACGATGGACTCCGTGCTGCAGGCCGCCCAACTGGCGGCTCGCGCAGCCAGCGATGCGGGTTTCCTTCCCGACGATCAACAGCGGATTGGCCTGGCGGTTCACGAGTCCGTGCTGAACGCCGTCTCGCATGGTAATCAGTTCAGCGCGGAAAAGAAGGTCCACCTGGTCATTCGGAACGAGGAAACAAAGCTGGTTGTCGAGGTCGAGGACGAAGGCGACGGCTTTGCGCCAGACGAGGTGCCCGATCCCTGTGACGAAGGAAATCTCGAGCGTGGGTCTGGCCGCGGATTGCTCATTATCCGGGAGTACATGGATCAACTTGAAGTCGGGCGGCGCTCCCCGTGGGGAGCGCGGGTAAGGATGGCCAAGCGGATCTAATTTGGAAGGGGCTGAGAACGTCTTCGGAAATCGAGGCCAGCGCCAGCCCTCCCTTGCGGCCGGGCCTCGGATGGTGCGGGCCATTGGGAGTGCCGGAGGGTAACGGCAACCCCACAGCTTACGCCGTGGGCTCTTGCGCACGGGGAATCTAGATGTCCGCTCCCAAGAAAACCGGCACTCCGTGACAAGCACTCCGCCATCGCTGGTCTCAGGGCAACTCAGCCACAAAGGCTGCTTCGATCAACATTCCCGCCTGCAGGTCCACTCCATACGCCCGGCGGTTCGGTGAGTGCGAGCCGAAGTACTCTTTGTACAATTCGTTCACGGCGGCGATGTCGCGATTCACGTTCAATAGGTATAGCCGCACCGAGCAGATGGCCGTTTTGTTCACACCCGCCTGCGCCAGGACCGCATCAAGCTGGCGGAAAATCTCCTGTAATTCGGCGACCACGCCGCCTTCCACGGGCCTCGTTTGTGCCGGAGGGATGCCGGTGAGGACCGTCTCCAGGGTCCTGCCGGAATGGATGACTGCGTCGCTGAAAGGAAATTTGGGTCGCGTGTTGAGGAACTGCATATCGGGGACAGGGTAGCAGAACCGCGGGCCCCGCGGGTCAGCCGATCGCCTTGATCAGACGCGCCGGCAGCGTGACCACGGCCCAGATCAGTTCCAGCGCTCCGCCGACCGCGATGCCGACCAGTCTAAACGGCAGCAGCACGAGCCACACGAACGGATACAGGATCAGGGCCAGCAACGCCAGCGGCCAGCACATGACGAACAGGATGCACCACAGCAGAAACTTGACCATGTCACTACCAGGATACGATCGGGCGGCGGGAAAAGTTCCTGTTAGAATCGAGCCGAGGCGGGACAGCCGCCTCATTCGGAAACTCTATGAATCCTTTGGCTTACCTGGGTGAACAACTTGCCTCCTGGAAAGAGGCCGGCACGTATCAGCGCCTCCGGGTGCTCGAATCGGAGTGCGAACCGCTCTCGCGGGTGGACGGCCACGAGGTCATCAACCTGGCGTCCAACAACTACCTTGGCCTGACCACACATCCGAAATTGCGGGAGGCCGCGCTCGAAGCCACGCGCCAGTACGGAGTTGGATCCGGGGCCGTGCGGACCATTTCCGGCACGATGACCCTTCACATGCAACTGGAGGAACGCATCGCGCAGTTCAAGCACGTGGAAGCTTGCGTGGTCTTTCAGTCGGGGTTCACGGCCAACGCAGGAACCGTGTCGGCGATCCTGTCGAACGAGGATCACATCATCTCCGACGAATTGAATCACGCCAGCATCATCGATGGCTGCCGCCTGTCGCGTGCCAAGATCCATGTTTTCGCGCACCGCGACGCGGACGCCGCGGGGCGCATCCTGAAGGAACTCCGGGACAAGCCAGGGAGAAAGCTGCTGATCACCGATGGCGTGTTTTCGATGGACGGCGACATTGGTCCGCTGCCTGACCTGGTGGCGGTGGCCGAGGAGTTCGGGGCCATCATGATGGTGGATGACGCGCATGCTTCGGGCGTGTTGGGACGGGCTGGACGAGGCACCGTCGACCACTTCAACCTGCACGGGCGTGTGCAGATCCAGGTGGGCACTCTCTCCAAGGCGGTGGGGGTGCTGGGAGGCTACGTATGCGGCAGCCGCGATCTGATCGAGTATCTCTATCACCGCGGACGTCCCTTCCTGTTTTCGACTTCGCATCCGCCGGCGGTGGCGGCGGCTTGTCTGGCGGCGTTCGACATCCTGGAGCAGGAGCCTGAGCGGATTGAGGCACTGTGGGACAACACGCGCTACTTCAAAAAGGGCCTCATGGAGGCCGGCTTCAACACCGGGGTCAGTGAGACGCCGATCACGCCGGTGATTGTGGGCGAAGCGCGCACCGCGCACGGGTTCTCGCGCGCTCTATTTGAAGCGGGCGTCTTCGCGACCGGCATCGGATTTCCCACCGTGCCGGAGGGCAAGGCGAGGGTGCGCACCATCGTCACGGCGACGCATACGCGGGAGCAGTTGGATCGGGCGCTGGAGATCTTCGCGACCGTGGGACGCGAGAGGGGCATCCTGACGTAAGGCGGGTCTGCGGGCACGTGGTGCGCGCAGCAGAGTTCGGACCGCGCCGGGCGACAAACAACGTCGCCAGGCGCCACTTGAGCCTACGCTTCCGGCTCTGTTGACGGCTCCGGCGGATCGAACTCGTCAAACTGGCCGGGATTCCTGGCCATCTGTTTGAGCACGCGCAGCGAGGCGCCGGGCGAAAAGCCGGCGCGGATCAACTTGCGGTAGGCGGACGCGAGTTCTTTTTCATCCCCCAGACGCTCCCCCGAAGTGAACTTCAGGATGCGGCGCTCCACGTACTTCTGGATCAATTCTTCCTCATTCACGTCACGGTAGGCTAGCTCCACGGCGTGTCTCGCGATACCCTCCGTCACCGAGCGTGCCTTCAATTCGCGCAAGACGCGGGCCTTGCCGAACCCCTGGTTTTCCAGCCGTACTCCGGCGAACGATTCGGCATACTTCCGGTCGTTCAGGTAGCCGTAGTCCCTCAGGCGCGCGATCACTTGATCGACGTCGCCTGCCTTGTCGGCTTTGGCTCGCAGCTTGCGGCGAATCTCCGCCGAGGTGTGGGCGTGCGCCGCCAAAGCCGCCACCGCGTAGTCAAATAACGCCGCCCCGTCGAGCTTGGGGCGGACGCGTTTCGCCGGGCGATCCATTCCGGTACGATTGTAGCGGGCTTCAACCCCTTGAGCGTTATACTGAAAGAGCAAGCGCGGCGCAAGCCGCGAAAGGAGCGGAAGTTATGGCTGATGAAAACAACGGCTTTGCGTACTTCCTGGTAGGGTTGGGTGTTGGCGTCGCTCTGGGCATGCTTTTTGCGCCCAAGTCGGGTGAAGAAACCCGCGAACTACTCAAGACCCGAGCCAATGAAGGCAAAGATTACCTGAAGACCCGGGCAGAGGAAGGCCGCGAGTATGCCAAGCGCCGGGGTGATGAACTCCGTGAGTCCGCTTCGGAGATTCTGGACAAAACCAAGGAAACCATCGCGCGGCAGAAGGAACAGCTTGCCTCCGCCGTGGAGGCCGGCCGCCAGGCCTACCGCGACACGTTAAACGAAAGCTGAGGGCGAAAGCATGTCGGACGCGGCGTTTCGGACAGTGATCACGGTGATCGCGGTGGTCGCGACCGCGTCGATGATCGTACAGGCGTTTTTCGCATTCGGGATGTATCGGGCGGTCCAGCAGTTGCGCGACCGGCTCGAACCCCTGATGGGTCGCGCCGAGCCGATCATCGACCACGCGAACAGGATTCTGGCCGAAGCCCGCCCCCGCATCGAGGAAGTTACCCGAAAGGCGGTCGAAGTCGCCGAGACCGCCCGGGTCCAGGTAGCCAAGTATGACGAATTGCTCAACGAGGCTGCCGGGCGCGCCCGGGAGCACATGGATCGCCTGGACTACCTCCTGGCGGACACCACGGAGAGAGTCCAGGAGACCGCGGCGGCTGTCCACAACTCCATCCTCCGTCCCGTCCGGGAGGTGAACGGCGTGATGAACGGAGTTCGAGCGGCGTTAACCACGCTGGCGCGCGGCAGGCGTCCCACCGTCGAGCAGGTGACGCAGGACGAGGAGATGTTCATTTAGCGTTGTCCCGGCATTCGAGTGGTCGACATCCATTCGCACATCCTGCCAGGCGTCGATGATGGTTCACCGACGCTCGAAACCTCCGTCGCGATGCTGGAAATGGCCGCCGCGGACGGTACTACGGATATTGTCGCTACCCCGCACGCCAACCACCAGTATGCCTTTCAGCCCCTCGTGATCGAGGAGAAGATCCGCGACCTCACCGCTCAAATGGGCGATCGCATTCGTATCCATCGCGGCTGCGACCTTCATCTGAGCTTCGACAATATCCAGGACGCCCTCGCGAATCCCAAGCGGTACACCATCAACCACCGCAACTATCTGCTGGTGGAATTCTCCGACATGTTGATCCCCAGGACGACAGGCGAAGTGTTCTTCCGCATGCTGTCCGCCGGGATGGTGCCGATCATCACTCATCCCGAGCGCAATGGCCTGCTCCACACACGGATCGAGATGCTGCAGGCATGGGTCGAGTCCGGCTGCCTTTTGCAAGTGACCGCCCTGTCGTTTCTAGGCCGCTTTGGAAAGCAGGCCAAGACCTTCAGCGACGAACTGATGCGCCGCGGTCTGGTCCACATTGTCGCCAGCGACGGGCACGACGCACGACACCGCCCGCCGACGTTGCGGGAGGCCTGCGACTACGTATCGAGGACGTACGGATCCAACGTCGCAGAGCGGTTGTTCGTCACCAATCCGATGGCAACCCTGGTCGGTGATCCGATCATTCAACAGGAACCGGCGGTACCCGAACCGAAGAAGCCCTGGTACCGATTCTGGTGACCACCCTCAGGCGTTCCTGCTCCGGTTCGAAAGAAAGTCGCTCCCGGGAGCGACATCCGGTAAACTGAACACCTACCATGATTAATCGCCGCCAATTTACTTTCCTGTGCGGGTCCGCCGTGTTCGGGCAGACTCCCACCGACCGGGTGGAACTCGACTGGCACGATGCGACGAAACTGACCGTGGAAGGGCTCGGCTTCTCCGACGTGAAGTCACCTTATGACAGGCTGCCCGCTCGGGCCGAAGGCGTCGTCCGCCAGGCAGTTTGGGATCTGAGCCGCGACTCCGCTGGAGTGCTGGTCCGGTTCACGGCGAACACGCCGCTGCTTCGGGCTCGATGGACTTTGACAAAGACAAGGCTGGCCGGAGTGAACATGACCGCGATCGCAGCCAGCGGGCTCGACCTGTACACGAAAACGGGGCCCGGCAAGTGGCGCTGGCTGGGAGTCGGAAGACCAAGTAGTGTCCCGGCGACGGAGGACGTTCTGGCGAACGGCCTGCCGAAGGGCGATCGCGAGTACACCTTGTACCTCCCTTTGTTTAACGGGGTCACGTCGCTCGAGGTTGGCGTTCCGAAGGGTACTGCCTTGGGTCCCGGATCACCCCGGCCGGCGGGCCGGAAACCGATCGTATTCTACGGCACGTCGATCACGCACGGCGCCTCCGCTTCGCGTGCCGGAATGACGCATGTTGCGATTCTTGGCCGGATGTTCGACCGTCCGGTGATCAACCTCGGCTTCTCGGGAAACGGGCGGATGGAACTGGAAATGACGAAGCTCCTGGCGGAACTCGACCCGGCGGTTTTCGTACTGGATTGCCTGCCGAACATGACGGCGAAGGTCATCGAGGAGCGGGCGGAAGCCTGCGTGAAGCTGCTCCGCGGCGCTCGTCCGTCGACGCCGATACTGCTGGTGGAGGACCGCAACTATCCGAACGGTTTTCTGATTGCCGCTCTCCGCGAGCGCAACGAGACCAACCACGCGGCGATGCGCGCGGTGTATGAGAGGCTGCGCCAGGCCAACACGGGAAACCTGCACTATCTGAAGGCCGACGATTTGCTCGGTGAGGATGGGGAGGGTACTACCGACGGCTCGCATCCGAACGACCTGGGATTCGTAAGGCAGGCGCAGGCGTTCGCCAAGCCGTTGCGCAAGCTTCTGAAGTAGTGCCTCTCGACAATTCGCCAGATCCGCGATGCGCACAAACGGGCGGCACGGATGATAAGATCGGGTTCGATGTTTGCGCGAACGGCGGTGTGGATCGCAGCCTTGGCCATCAGTGCTGCCCAGGAAACGCCCCAGCCGCGGCCGAAGTTCGTTCCCTCCCCGCCGGTGCAGCCGATTGCTTTCAGTCACCGTGTCCACACGGCTGCGGGCCTCGAGTGCAAAGGCTGCCACCCGGTCCCGGAACCGGGCGACTTCGCGACCATCCCGGAGACCTCGAAATGCATGAGTTGCCATCGCACCGTTAAGAGCACCAGCCCGGCTATCGAGCGGCTGGCGGAGTTCCACACCGGCGGTAAGCCCGTGCCGTGGCGGCGCGTGTACCGGGTTCCCGATTACGTCTATTTCAGCCACAAGGAGCACGTTGCCAAAGGCGTTACGTGCGACGCGTGCCACGGGCCGGTGCGCGAGCGCGATGCTCTGAGCAAGGAAAAAGAGACCTCAATGGCGGCTTGCATGGACTGCCACCGCGCCCGGCAGGCGTCCCTTGCCTGCAATTATTGCCACGAACAGAAATGAGGGGGACAGAAGAATGGCTTTGACTCGACGGGAGGCCGCCCGGCATCTGTTGTCGTTCGCCGCGGGATCGCCGCTGCTGCGGGCACAGGATGGGCCGCGGCTGCCCGACCGGCTGGTGTCCATGGACGAGTTGTACAACGTGATGGAGTTCGAGACGGTGGCTCGGGCGCGGATGGTCAAGGCCGCCTACGACTACATCTCCACCGGCGCGGGTGATGAATGGACGCTCCAGCGCAATCGCGACGGGTTCAAGAAAATCACGTTTCGCAAACGGCTGCTGAGGGACGTGAGCAAGCTTGACATGTCGCTCGAGCTGTTCGGCCAGAAGATCGAGATGCCGATCCTGATTGCGCCTACCGCCGGACATCAACAAGCACATGCCGAGGGCGAACTGGCGACGATTCGGGCCGCCGGTCAGGCGAAGACGATCATGGCGGTGAGTTCGAACTCGAGCTACAAGATCGATGAGATCGGAGCCGCGGCGACCGGGCCCTTCTGGTTCCAACTCTACACGGAACCGGACGCCTCAGGCCCGAGGGAGCGCGTGGAACGCGCGCTTGCGGCTGGAGCGAAGGCGATCGTGTGGACGATCGACAACGCGTACAGCCCCTATCGCGAGCGCGTGCTGCGAGACCGGACGATCGCGCCCGGGCCACCTCAGCAGCCCGGCAGGCAGGCACGGAGCCGCGCAGCCCGGCCGGTGAAATACGGTTTGTCTCCGCTCTTCACCGCGCAGATCACGTGGTCGTTCCTGGACGAGTTGCGGTCGTACACGACCGTCCCCATGCTGATCAAGGGCATCCTGACGCCCGAAGATGCAAAACTGGCCGTCAAACATGGGGCGCACGGCATTGTCGTGTCGAACCACGGAGGCCGCTACCTGGACGGCGATCCGTCGACGATCGAGGTATTGCCCGAAATCGTGGATGCGGTCGAGGGAAAGATCCCAGTACTGATCGACGGAGGGTTCCGGCGCGGCACGGACGTGCTGAAAGCTCTGGCGATCGGGGCAAAAGCGGTACTGGTGGGCCGTCCCCCGCTGTGGGGACTGGGGGCGTTCGGCCAGCCTGGCGTCATGCGGGTATTGGAAATGCTGCAAACCGAACTGGCGCTGGCGATGGGATTGGCCGGCACACCAACCCTGGCCTCGATCGACAGGTCGGCGGTTCGGATTGAGCATTAGGATCGTATGAAATGAAACACGGGCAGAAGGCTGGCAATCGCTCGTGTGGGGACTATGAGAAAGCGCTTCGCCACCGCTCCCTTACGGTCGCTGATCTGAAAGCTGTCATCGGCTGAGAAGCTTACTTCGGGACGGTGCGCACGAACACAAACTTCCGGCCGTCGGCCGTCACGTCGTACTTCGCCAGCCAGGGCGCTTCCTCGGGGAAGTTGCCGCGCATCGCGGGCAGTGCGAACAAGCGCTTCGCCTCTTTGAACTGCGGTGTCTCGCTGCTGACGTCCGTCTCGACGGACAGCATCGTGTCGTTTCCCATGATGTAAAACAATTCCTTGCCATCGGCCCGCCAGCGGACCTGCCCGCCGCCGCCGCCCCAGCCGTTGGCCAGCCCTCGCGAGACCTTCCACACGCGGGACGGATCCTCGGGGCGCATCACAAAGACCTCGAAAGGGCCCTCCTGATTGGAGGAGAAGGCCACGTACTTCCCGTTCGGCGAATAGCGTGCGCCGTCGCGCCAGATTTTTGACCTGGGGAAGATCGGCTTCATCTCCCTGGTGGCGAGATCGAGAAGAGTCAACTCTCGCATTGACTGAGACAGGGTGAAGATCAGAGTCTTGCCGTCGGGCGACCAACCGCGGGGATACTCGGAGGTCTCCTTGAGTTCGAGGATGCGCTCTTCGGGTTGGTCGGGATCGAGCGACTTGCGGTACAAGTCGTAGCCGCCAGGACGGCTGCTGGTGAAGATCAGCGACTTGCCGTCAGGCGACCAGAGCGGGAAATTGTCGTTGCCCTTGGCCGGAGCGATGACTCGCTTGGAGCCGGTGGCGACATCGTGAATCCAGATGTCGCGGTCGTTCGCTTCCCCGTCGCGCGCGGACACGGCGATGGAACGGCCGTCGGGCGAGAGTTCGGGGAAGAACATGGAGTTCTGCACCGCACCCACACGCCCCAGGATCTTGCCTGCGCGATCCACCCAGAGCATCTCCTGCGGCATGTCGGCGGCCGTGGGCTGCTGGGCGAAGAGCGAGAGCGGAATCAACAAAAGTGCGAAGAGTTTCATGGTTCGGATTCCTGCAGGCGGGCGAGCATGCGCTGGCGGGCCTGCTCGTACTCGCGCCTGGTGGTTTCGAGTTCGTCCTGATTGTTCCAGGTGAGCTGGCGGGCGCGTTCCCATGTCTTGTCCATCCAGTCCACGAAGTGCTGCGCGTCGGCCTTGGAGCGCACCGGCTTTCCGTTGACGATCAGCCAGACGGGCATGGTGGCGGCAAACGGGAACGGCCGGCGAATAGGGTCGCGCACGTACTGCGCCTGGGTACGGATGCCAATCCAGCCGCTCCGGTCGATGCGGATAGGCGTGATGACCTTCACGACGTTCTGGTCGCCCTCCGGTTTGATCGTCTCGACCGGCTTGCCGTTCAGCAGAATCTCGATGAGCCTCACGGGCGTGATCGACTTGACCTCGGCGGTGACATTGACCACCGTTGCTCCCGGGAATTGTAATTCGTCCCCGGGTTCCTTGCCGTTCACCGTGAGAAACACCAAAGGGCCGCTCGACACAAACGAGCGGCCGGCGCGGAAGGCTTTGGTCCACTGATCGTAGTCCAGCGTGGGGCCGGAGTGGACGTAGACGCGATTCGAACCGAGGATGTAACTGCGGTAGAAATTCGGGAAGGCGTCTTCTCCGGCCGAGGCGACCACCTTGTAGCCGCAATTCCAGGCCTTGTACAGCGGTTCCATCCCTGCGGCGGCGTTGGCTTCGGCGAAGTCGACGTTCTCCAGCGCCAGGTCGGCCGCGAAGTTCGGACCAGCACCGTGCGCGTAGCCGGCCAGGCCGCCCTGTTCACGCGTGACACGAAAGGGAGTGGTGTTCGAGGGGAACAGGCTGGCGACCACCGTGTTCTGGTAGCCCACGTAGTCCGGAATCACGAGGTGCTTCTTCAGGTCGAGGAACGTCGAGTGGCCCCAGAATGGCGGATGGTACTCCTGCGCGTGGAACAGCACCCGGTCGCGGGTCGACGCCTTGTCCGGACGCCCCGTGAAGTGCATCACGTCGGGGATGCGCTGCTCCTTGTTGCAGATGAGGTTGTTCAGGACGTGGATGTCCTCGCCTTCCGCTTGTTCCAGCAGCAGTTTCGGCGTGTTGAAGTAGACGCCGGAGTAGTTCATGTGGAAGTGGTTGTCACCGTCCCACCAGCCTTTGGCGGCCATGTTCTCCAGGCGCTTCAGCGACACGGTCAGGCGAACAGTCCCGCCCGGTGTGACCGAGGCTTCCCGCTTTTCCGGCAAGTACTCGAAGCCTCGCGAGAACGCCAGTTTCACCGGTCCGGGCGGCAGTTCCACGGTGAAGTCGCCGTCGGTGTGGAAATAGTGATACTCGGACTGGTCCATGTGGTCGAACATGAGCCAATCGGCGCGGAACCAGCTTTCCGCGGGAGCGTAGGCGCGGCCGTCGGAGGCATTGAGGTGGACCCGGGCGCGCATCGGCTTGCCTGTGGCGGCGTCGAGGACGCGAACACTCAATGAGCCCATGGGCCGCTTGTAAACGAGCCTGGAGACTTTGATTTCGTCCATGCGGCCGCCGAACCAGTGCCAGAGCCAGAGGCTGGTGTCTCCGCCCTGATTCGAGATAAACGCAATGCGCGAACCATCCGGCGACCAACGCGGCGTGGTGCGGTCGAAGTCGCCATAGGTCAACGGAAAGGCGTCGCCGCCGCGGGGAGGCATCGCCCAAAGCTGCTGCCACTGGCCGCCGAGGTACGAACTGTAGACCAGCTTCGCGCCATCCGGCGACAGTGTCGGGCGCGCCTTCCACGTGGTTTCTTCGTAGTGAAAGCGCTCCAATTTGGCGCCGGGTTCGGCCTTCATTCGATAGAAGCCGCCGGAGCCGTGTTTGTTGTCGCGATTGGAAATCAGGATGAGTTCCTTGCCGTCGCGCGTCCAGGTAGGGTGAATGTGCAAGGCCCACTTGCCGTAATACACGGTCGGCGGTTTCAGCTCGAAATCAAAGGTAAGTTGGACGGGCGTGCCGGGAATGCCCGCCGCGAGCGGCATCACATAGACGTTGTAGTTACCGTTGGGAAAAGTGGAAACATAGGCGATCCGCCGGCCGTCGGGCGACCACTCGGGCTCGACGTTGATGGAGTTGCCGGAGGTGAGTTGCTTCGTCTCGCCAGTGCGGAGGTCGAGGATCTTGAGATGGATGGTCTCGTCCTTGTCGACCGTGTAGACGATGAAGTTGCCATCCGGCGACCAGGCGGGTTGCGAGGCGTAGCCCTGCTCGACCACGAGTTCGCGCGCGGAGGGCTCGCCTAGTCGGTGACGCCAGAGGGAGCCCTTCATAGCGAACGCGAGTTCCTTGCCGTCGGGCGACCAGGTGGGGAAGTTGGGGCCGTTGGTGATCTGGGGCAGATAGCACTCGAGCGTGTAGGGCTCGCCGGTCATGATGCGAGAGAAAATCCGGCGTTGGCCTTGGGCCTGAAGGCAGAGGGGCAGCAGGAGAGCGAGGGCGGTTAACGCTATCGGAGCCTGGACTTTCAGAGCCGCGACCGTTAGGGAGCGGTGGCTACCATGCTTGGACATGAGTTCGGAAGGCGGGCGCCAGCGCCACCGCTCCCTGACGGTCGCGGCTCTGAAGGTCCAGGCTCTGAAAGTCCACTCTCTGAAGGTCGCGTTTTCGCCGTACAACATCAAGCCCGCGCCCGGCCCGCTTCCGTGAAGAACCCGCGCAGGCGCCGCGCGGCGAAGATCTCGTCACCGTCCTTCATACACCGTGTCTGCAGGATGCCGCCCTCTTCGTCTTCGTAGTAGGAGATGCGCGGGTTGCCCGCCATCAGTTTGGCTGCGGCTTCAAGACCATCCAGCGGAATCACCTTGCGGTCCCAGTCCATCCGCACTTCGCCGAAGCCGTAAGCGTTCATGCGATACGTCGCCTGGAAGCCGGGGATACCCTGTAGTTGGTCGGCGAGATAGCGCGCCTTCTTGTTCCACGTCTCAATCACGGCGTCGTGATCAAGGCTGACGTAGCGTTCGAGGGCGACAATCAGGCCGATCATCTCTTCCTTGCCGACCTTCATGCCGCGGCCGATGTTGGCGTTGGGAGATGCGTGCAGGCGCGCGGCCTCGATCAGATCCTTGCGACCACCCAGCAGACCGGTCGACTGAGGGCCGAGGATTCCCTTCCCGCCCGAGATCACGACCAGGTCGGCGCCGGTAGCAGCGAACCGCGTCAGGTTGCCGGAGGGCGGCAGTTCGGACGCGGCGTCGATAATCACCGGCACGCCGGCCTTCTTTCCCAACTCGACGTATTCCTTCAGCGTGAGAACTTCTGGGCGGGGCCTGTGTTCCGTGCTTGCCAGCGCGGCCAGCATCGCGGTCTTCGGGCCGATCGCGTTGCGGAACTGCTCTTTGGTTTCCACCTCGACAATCGTCGCTCCCGCGGCGCGATAGGCTCGATCATAGCCGACGCGATGCGCCTTCTGGATCACGCATTCCCGCCGCTCCCAGGTGGGATGCGGAAGGGCCTCGATCCTGGCCTGATCCTTGCCGGACAGGCAGGCCGCGGCACCCAGCAGCATTGCGGAAAACGACCCAGCGCTGATCATCGCGGCTTCCGTCTTCATGATCTGAGCGATGCGCCGCCCGGCAGCGTCGTGCAGTTCGGTCATGTCGACGAAGACGTCGTTGGCCTCGACCATGGCGCGGAGTACTTCTTCCGGCATCAACGAACCGCCAAACGCCGTCGTGTGGCCGCGGCAGGTCAGCAGCGGTCTTACGCCCAGCATCCTGGTGTAGATGGTGTTCTCGTACAGGGCCTGCCGGGCGTCCGCCCTGGAGGCGAATCCCAAAAGGCTTGTCACAGCGCCCATCGTGAAGACTTCACGGCGGGACCATCGCGTCGCGGCGTCTTGCAGCCACTTTCTTGCATCGAATTTCATCGCCATCTCCTTATGGTTCGGGCTTATCAGACACTCTATGTTCCGCGAGCCGATCTGTCAACCGCTGTATACTGGCTTCCATCCGGAATTGTCCTATGAAAACCTCCCGAAGAGCCTTTTTGGGCGCCGCTACCGTGGCCGCCGCCAGCGCCTCTCCCCGCCCCGCCTTTGACTTCGCCAAACTGCGCGAGGAGTTCCCCTGGGTCCACACCGAGACGTTCTTCAACCCCGCGGGCTGGCATCCCATGCCGCTGCGAACCAAGCGCGCCATGGAGCGATACCTGGAGTTCAAGATCAAGGGCCCGGGCGAAGGCCGCGAGGAATGGGCAAGCGGCCACCAGGATCAGGCCAGGCAATTGTTCGCCAAACTGATCAATGCGAAGCCCAGCGAGATCTCGTTTGTGCAGAGCACGCTGATGGGCGAGAACGTCATCGTCAACGGACTCGGCATTCCGGGCGGGAAATGGAGCGTCGTTACCGACGAACTGCACTATGAGGGTTCGCTGTATCTGTACGGATCGCTCCAGAAGAACGCCGGGCTCGACCTGCGCATTGTCAAACACAGGGACGGGCGCATCGACGTGCGCGATGTCGAAAAGGCCGTGGACAACCGGACGCGGCTGATCGCGACGTCGCTGGTTTCCTACCAAAACGGGAACCGCCCGGATATCCAGGCGCTGGCCGGACTCGCGCACGCGCACAAGGCCTACCTGTACGCGGACGTGATTCAGGGTGCGGGCGCGGTCCCGATCGACGTGCGGGCGCTCGACCTCGATTTCTGCGCCTGCTCGGGCTACAAGTGGCTGATGGGCGATCGCGGCCTGGGCTACCTCTATGTCCGCGAGTCGCTGCAGGGTGGTGTGGTGAAGCAGATGCAATACGGCGACCGCCAGTTTGCCGATTTCCAGTACCACATGTTCCCGCACGATCCGCCCGGACCTCGGCCGGCATCGTGGAAGAAGAACAGCGGCGCGGGCAGCTTCTATGAAGTCGGCAACATCGCTAACATCGTGGCCGCCGGACACGCGGAGAGCCTGAAGCTGATCCATGAAATCGGCGTCGACCGGATCCAGGCGTACGTCAAGCCTCTGGTCGACAAACTGCGCAAGGAACTACCTCGGCTCGGCTACGCGAGTTTTACGCCACCGGAAGCGCCCACGCCGACCTCCGCGTTCGTTGTCGCGAAGCCGGACATACTGGCCGCGAAACTGAAAAAAGCCAACGTGGCGGCAAAGATTCAATGGAACCAGATGCGCGTGTCCTGTTCCTTCTATCACACGCCGCAGGACGTGGACCTGCTGTTGAACGCTGCGAGTTAGAGGCAGCGCCAGCAGTCACTCAAACGCGGCCATAACCAAGCCAGTCCGGGAGTGCGCTTTCACACCACTGGCGATACTGCTCCATCGTGTCGAACGAACGATACGCTGCGTCATCCAATACCGGCTTGTAGGTGCGAATGAACGCGTAGCGCATCCGAAGCTCCAAAGGCCTCTTTGACGCCGCTTCAAATTCCTCCCGCCACTCTCGTAGGGTGTCGGTGTCGATCGTGTCTTCCATTTCCCTTTTCACCTTGTTCCACGAATCCACGACCTACGGGAGCGCATTCAGCAGTCGGTCGACATCCTGCGGATTGTGGTACACCGACATAGTGATGCGCATATCGCCGAACGCGATCCGTCGTTAGCGTATCGCACTTCTGCCGGTTCAGGGGCGTATCCAGATAGGACTCGACCACGCGATCTGTCCGTCGGCCTGCTGCACGCGGATGTAGTACCAGGCTTCACTCCGATTTGCTTCGTTGTCCTGATACGCGAGTGTCACCGACGGCTTGCCGGGCTTGATCTGAAATACATAGCGATTGCTTTTGATGACGTCGATCTGGGCAATGATCGCGGTGCCTTCGACGCGAATGTCGAACCGGGGCTTGCTCGTCTGGGAGAACGCTTCGCCCTGCAGATGGCCATCACAGCGGAAATCGACCAGGATGTTATCGGTGGCGGCGTACGATCGGCGAGCACGGATGGCGTCCAGCAGCGCCTCGCGGGATAGGTTCTCCGCCAGCAGCACGGCGTAGGAAATGTGGGTAGAGGCGTGGTCGCTCGAAGCCTGCACGCCGAGTTTGTAGCCCTTGGCCCACGCGTTCCAGACGAAGCCTTGGGGTTGGAAGCCGCCGGGTTGCGAGAGTTTGTCCGCGGCGGTCGCGGCGCGCGGGGCGCCTTCGTGTTCGTAAGAAGTCCGGTCACCCTGATAGACCTCGACCAGCGGTTCCAGGGCGGGATCGTTGTCGCGCCAATCGGTCCCCATCAGGGTCGCCGAGGTGTGCGACATCGCAAGGCCGCCGCTCGAGCGAAGGTATTCGTAGAGGCGCTGCGCCCCCTCCTTGCCGGCTTCCTCGCCCGCGCCGCGAGGGAGCGTCCGGACACCCCGGCGAGCCCACACCAGATTGCGGTGCCCGTTCGGGAATCGCAGGCTGCGCTCGTAGGCATAGAGCGGCGTGAAGCGTTCCGGGTAGAAGAAGAGGTCGTTCGATTTCTGAATCAGCCACCACAGATATTCGTTGTCGTCCCCGGCATTGTGGTCGGTGAGGGCGGCATAGTCGAAGTTCGCCGCGTCGATCGAGTAGCGATAGAAGTCCCAGAGGGAGCCGTCGATGTCGCCGTCGAAGCTCAGGTCGGTGTGGCGATGCATATCGCCTCGAAGGACGCGGTACGTCTTGCCGGCGGCGCTGATGCGCTCGGCGCGCAGGCGGGCAACATCGCGGTCCTCGCCGGGATGAATCGGTTTGACGGGCTCGCTTCTCTCGAGGATGGGCTGCAGGGCAGGCTCGCCGTACGGAACTCCGGGAATGTCGGAGACAAACACTTCGTTCTTCACGAACGGATAAGGCTTGGCGAAGCTTCGTCCGTCAGCGGCCCAAGCCAGGGCCAGGCGGCCGCCCGGCGCGGCGGCGATTGCGGCGCGAAGATCATTGCGTCCCCAGGAAAACGGCAAAGGAATCGGACTCGCGACCGACCCGGCAAACCGGTAGAGCCCGTATTCCCAGAACGAGTATTGCTGGAGGCGGTTGCGCTGAAGGGCCTGGCTCCAAACTTCGTGCATCTTGGTCGCCCGGCGCCGGACCAGGCACCAGACGTTGCCGTTGGAATCGGCGGCTAGTTGCGGCTGTTCGAGAAATTCCTTCCCGCCTCCCGAGAGCCGGCGCACCAGGGGCGGCGCCGCGAGCATGCGCGACTCCGCGAGAATCACCGTACGGATCTCGCGCTGCTCATAGAGGCCCTCGCCCGCGCCGGATTTCACGAGAAAGCCGGTGTCTTTGCCCCAGTTGGCCCCGGCTTCATCCCAGGCCAGCCAGACCCTGCCAAAACGGTCCTCGGCCACGGCGGCATGCGCTTCGAATCGAGGCGAGGTGGTGATGGGCTGGACGGGACGAAAGCTCTCGCCATCAAACCGGCGGTAGTAGATATCGTAGTTGCCGGCATCGTAAGCGTCCCAGGCAAGATGAACCCGGCCGCCGGCGCCGGCGGCAATAACGGGATCCCAGGCATTGGCGCGGTTCTCGCTCACCCGGAACTCCGGCCGCCATGCGCCGCTGTCCTGGATGCGCCCCACCACCTGCGAACGGCCCTCGCGGAACCCCTGCCACACAATCCACAGGCGGCCCTTGCCGTCCACCACCCCTTTGGGCGCGAGATCCGGACCGCTGGAGGTGATGTATTCGAGCGGGCTCCATTGTGTCCCCGATTTCGCGGAGACCGCAATCTTCCAGGTGTTCTCCACGTGAACCGAGACGGCGAGGAAGAGTTTGCCCGCCGGTCCGGCGATCAGCGTGGGCCGGAAGAACTCTCCCTCCGCGATCACGCCGGGCGGGCCGTCCGGAAAACCCTTGATCACCAGTTGCTCGCGCTCACCGCGGTAGCGGATCCAGGCGACCCAGACGTTCGAGTCCGAGTCAAACGCCAGCGTGGGATAGTCGTCCTGGGCGTCATCTCCGGCCGTCAGGTTGTGAGCGACCGGGACTCTTTCAATACGTACGCGGCCCACCATCGCTCCGGCGGTCTCGCCGTAGCGATGGTCGGAGGTGCGGAAGCTGAAAGCCCCTTGCCGGGTTTTCACTTTCACCTCGGCCGCGCCCTCCACGGTGACATAGAGCCCATTCGGAATTAGTGACGGCTTGGGCTTCTCATCACCGGAAGGGACCGTGTGCTTGGCGCCGAGCCACCAGTATTGCGGGTCAAGCTCCGCGGATAAGCGGGTCGAGCACGACCACGCGTTTCCCTCCGGGAGAAGTCTGTCCTCTTTGTCGAAACGCCACGGCGACAGCGCCACCACGCGGCCTTGTGCGGTTTCCACCGAACCCGACCAGTCCGCCGGCTCTGCGTCTTTCACTCCGAAGGTCAACCGGAAGCACGCGCGATCCGTTGGCGCCGCGGCGCGGCGATCCCCGCCGCAGCCGTGAAGAAACACGAACAGCGCGAGAGCAACGAGCGCAGTTCGCATGGCTGCATTATAGGCTACACGCGAGCAGACGAATATGTCCTGTCAGTCGATTTCTACAGTTTCGCGTTGGTCCGTACCCACTTACCCGTCTTCGCGGACTTCAATACCGCGTCGCAAACTTTCTGCGTTTGTAACGCGGTGCGGAAGTCGGGTTGAACGGGTTTTCCGGATTCGATGCCCATCACGAAGTCGGCCAGCGCATTCAGAAACGTATGTTCGTACCCGATGCAGGTGCCCGGCACCCAATAGTGCCTCATGTACGGATGCTCGGAGTTGGTGGTGTGAATCTTGCGCCAGCCGGTCAGGTGCGATTCGGTCTTCCTGGCGGACTGCGGTTGCCTGTACTCGAAGAACTGGAGGTACTCGGGTTCCTCCAGATCGAAGTAGACGCTGCCCTCGGCGCCATT
>JBJXGR010000394.1:0-13758 GCA_046160045.1 Bryobacteraceae bacterium | reverse complement strand
CCGTTGGCCGCAGAATCAACGACGAAGACTTTGCGCGAATCAACCTGACGCCCGACAAATTCCACGGCGAATGGAATTACACCATTCACCCCACCAAAAAACATTAGTTGTAAAGGTTATTTATTTACACTGCCTTAGGAAACTGCCGCGGACGATGGCTTCGAACCGCGGGTGTAAACCCGCGGGTGCCGTGAAGGCGGATGGAAATGAGAGCCCACGCAACCGCGGGCTGATAGATAGCCGCGCGGGTGGAGGCGCCGGACAATCGGCAAAATGGCAAGCCGTGGCGGCTTAAGCGGTGCGCGGTGTGCCGGCATGAGGCGAGGGAAGGGATCGAGCGGGCGGTGCTCCGGGGCGAGTCCGTGCGGATGATCGCGGGCCGGTTCACGGTGTCGCCGTCGTCGGTCGAGCGGCACAAGAAGAATCACCTGGCCGGGGAGATGGCGGCGGTTCTGAAAGAACAGGGCGGCCAGCGGATGAGTTGGCTGATGGAAGAGTGGCACCTGCTGCGGAGCGAGACGGTCGCGCTGGCCGCGGAGTTGCGGGAGCAGAAGAAGCCGGAAGCACGATCGAAGGTGCTCGCCGTTCCGGAGCCACCTGATCGACCAGGGGCGGAAGTTGGAGGAAACGATGCCACGGATGCCGGGGTGGCAACAGACGGCGGAGTACCAGGAGGCGCGGGCGAAGATGATCCGGCTGATGTCCGACTATCCGGCGGCGTACCGGAAGTTCGTGGAGGTGTTGGAGAAGTTGGAGGACCAAAGACAATGCGGCATAACGCTCACGATGCCAGAGAAGCCGGAACCATGGTCTTTGACCCCGATCGCAAGAGGAGTCCTTCCGAGTGGAACTGCGGGACGCTACAAGGGCCGGTCTTCCGTTGGGAGAAGGGCTGCGATCGCAACGGGAAGAGCAGTTGGAGAAGCGGCTCCGCCCGCGGAAGGCGGGTCGACTATCCAAAGAGGCAGCGGCGGACGCCGGATCGAGAAGTGGTACCGGAGATGCGTCGTCGTTCGGCGCAGACTGAGCCAATTGGAGAACCGTGGTCAGATCCAGCGATTGAAAAACCTGCAAAGGGGATACTGTCACGGGTTTCCCGCCGATCTTCGCGGGATCGACATACGCCAGCGACTGCAGAACGTCGACACCGCGCCGATGATTGACGATCCCCTTCATCGTCGCGCTCACGTAACCAAGCTGGTACGGATCGGTTATGTACTCTTGTGTGTGCAGCATCGGGTAATCGATGACGAGGCAGACGAAGCCACGCTCGGCGAGCTCGTGTGCCCAGAGCTGATTCGGTCGGGCGGTGACGATTCCGGCGGGAATGTCCTTGCCCGGCTTCGAGCTTCCTGGCAGACAAATCATGCCGGGTCGTCGCGAACGTACATCGTGCGGGACCAGCAGGAAAGCCGTCGCGCGATCGCCGGGCTCGGGCACGAACGTCACGCGACGCCGGGTGTACTTGCCGAGGCGGACCTCCTCTTTCAGCCGCAGATCCGCCGGGACCGCTGTCTTTGCCGGCAACGGTCCCATCACGCGCTGCATGTGAGCGTGCAGGTGCGCCACGCGACGCGCCCAGTCGCCGGGTGTGCGAACCGGTCGGCGCTTGCCGCCGGCGTCGAGGAAGTAAAGCAGGTCCTTGTGCTCGTCGTATGACGGAGCCTCCGCAGCGGTGAGGCTGGCGGCGACGAACAGCAAACTTCGTCGCGTCATCAGAAGATGAACTTGAGCGCGATTTGGGCGTTGCGCGGCTCGCCTGAAGTCGACGTGATGCGGCCGAGAGTAGCCGTGCCGAAGCCCGTTCCTGGGTCGCCCCAGTTGGGATGGTTCAGGAAGTTGAAGAATTCGCCGCGGAGCTGAATCATCTTCGATTCGGTGACGCGGAAGATCTTCATGATCGACGTGTCGAGGTTCCAGAAGTTCGGACCGTCGATCGAGTTCAGTCCCGCGTTGCCCAACGTGAAGCGCGCGGGGGCCGCGAGCGCAGCCGTATTGAAGAAACGATTCTCGGTCCGCTCGCCACGGCCGAGATTGATCCCGGCGATGCGGTTCGGAACCTGCGTGACACCGCCGGCGTTCGCGATATCTCCGAGGACTCCGTTTCCGGGAGTAAGCGGGAACCCGGTGCGCACCACGAGAATTCCGCCCAACTGCCATCCGCCGAGAACGGCATCGGCGAAACGATTCATCGATCCCCACTTACGCGACCGGCCGAACGGGATGTCCCAGATGCCGGAATAGGAGAGCCGGTGACTGACGTTGAGCGAAGACCGGCTCTTGTTATTGCCGCCGAACCAGATGTCGAGGAAACCACGGTTGTCGAGTGTCTTCGAAAACGTGTAGGAGCTGACGAACGAGAGTCCTCGGCCGAATCGCTGTTCGACGAACAACTCCAGGCCGTGATAGGTGCCCTGGCCGTCGGAATTGCGAATCAACACTGTGCTGAGGTTCTGATAAGGCCGTCGCGCCTGGATGTCGCCAGCCGCCGGCGGTCCCTCGTTGGGGAAGAAGTCGCGGGGAATGCCGGTTCCTTTGTTGCCGACGTAACCAATCTTCGCGACCAGATTGCGGGTCACCGATCGCTCGATGTAAAGGTTCCACTGCTGGACGTACGCTTCCTTCCAATCGACATTGCGGCCGTACGGCGCGGGCCGCGATCCGGGTCGCACGAAGTTGACCACCGGTCCGAGGTCGTCGACTGGGAAGTCGCGAATCGACTGCGCGCCGACGTTTAATGTTACGTCTCCGGTTCGCACGAAGGGCGGATTGAACGCCTGGAGAATCCAGTAGTCCATCGTGTCGCGCTGAAAGAAGATGCCGTAGGCCCCGCGAAACACGGTGCGATCGTTCGCTTGAAACGCGAAGCCGATGCGCGGCGCGAAGTTGTTGTTGTCGTTCTGAAGGAGGCTTCGGCCCAGCGAATCGGGTCGCGGTTCGGTCAGCGGCGTGGCAGGCCCTCTCGGAGTGATGATCACCGCCTGGCCCGGCGGCTTGATGAAGAAGTTACCGATGGTGTCGCGGTTGGCTTGCGGACGGCCAAACCACTCGTAGCGAAGCCCGAGGTTCAACGTGAGCCGCCGCGTGATCTTCCAGTCGTCCTGAGCCCACGGCATCACGTGGGAGTTACGGAAGTTCGGGTCGACGATATCGACGGACGCACGTATGCGTCGCGGCAGTCCCAGAAGCGTGTCGGCGAGCGCGAATCCGTTCGAGTCCGCGCCCGCGGTCCACTGGCCGTTGAACGTGTGAACGCCGGCCGGCTGCAGACCGTTCGGGAACGTGTCGCGATGACGGAACCCGGTGAAGCCTACTTTGATGATGTGATTGCCGCGGGTCAGATAGAAGCCAGTGTGAATCTGGAAGATCTCGTTCTTCCAGCCGCGTGGACCTTCGGTGGTGGACGCCTGATTGCGTCCGGCCGGTGTTCCCCATGAACTGAAATCCGTGATCTGGAACAACGGCGCGTGCCAGCATTGAGGATCGGGGCACGCATTGCGCAGACCGAGTTCGGCGGCCGTGTTGCGACGGAACGCGCTCTCGGTGAGATCGTTCTGGCGGAATCGGCTGTATCCGGTGCGGAACTCGTAGACGGTCGCGGGGTCGAGAGTCCGCGTGTAGTTCAGCGCCGCGTGCTGACCGCGCATCTTGAATCTGTAGGAGAAAGCCGGCCATGGCGGAGCGGCCAAAGTATCGGTGCTCGAGATGATGTAGCGGCCGTAGATGCGATTGGCCGGATTGAAGTGATGATCGAGCCGCGTGATGTACTGGTCGTTTCGCGTTTCCTGTGGTTCGAGGGATTGATAGTTGTCGATCGGACGGACGCCGCCGCGGCCCGCGCGATTGGCCAAAGGAATGAACTCCTGCTGGAATCGAAGCGCCAGCGGACTGAGGCGCGCGGGGGGAAGAATGTTCCCGGCGAAGGGGGTATTGTTGGTCCAATCGTAGAGGACGATGGGTCGCGCGTTCGAGGAGTCGGTGGTGAGCAAAGAGGAAAAGTCGCCGTTGCGCAGGGCTGGCGTCGGCACGGTGGTGTTCTGAGTGAATCCTTGGCGGATGCGCATGGAGTCCCAGGCGCCGAAGACAAAGGTTTTGTCCTTGCGGATCGGCCCGCCGAGCGTGGCGCCGAAGGTGTTGCGATTCAGTTGAGCGCGGCGGTCGGCGAACTTCTCGCGCGCGTTGAACTTCGTGTTGCGTAAGAATTCGAAGGCCGTTCCGTGGAACTCGTTCGTTCCCGCCTTGGTGACGACGTTGATGTGACCGCCCGCCTCGCCACCGAACTCGGCGGAGTAGTTCGAGGTCTGAATGCGGATCTCCTGAATCGCGTCGATCGAGGGAGCGAAGATGTTGGTCTGGTGCTGCACTTCCTTGCCGACCAGGCCGTCGAAAATGTACTGGTTGTACTTGCCGCTTTGCCCGTGGACGGAGAACGAGCCCTGCCAGGTTCCGCGGGATGTCTGGTGGCGGATGTTATCGCGGGACTCGACCACGCCGGGAGAGAGCAGCGAGAGTTGCATGAAGTCGCGCGCGGCGAGTGGGAGGTCGTTGATCAGCTTGTTCTCGACCAGCGCGCCGACCTGTGAGTCGCTCGTTTGTAGGAGGGTCGCGTCGGCGGACACTTCGATCTGCTGCGTCATTTCGCCGAGCTCGAGGCGGAGGTCAACGTCGATCACCTGATTGACGTCGAGTTTGAGGACTTCGGTGACGGCCTTCTTAAAGCCCTTCATTTCCGCGGTGACGGTGTAGTGACCCACCAGCAGGTTTGGAAACGAGTAACGACCGGCTTCATTCGTGACCCCCGAGCGGGTGACGCCGGTACGGACCTCGGTGAGCAGAACCGAGGCACGCGGAATCGTGGCGCCGGTGTTGTCGGTGACGACCCCGTTGATCCTCGATGCGACCTGGGAGTGGAGGGTGATTGCGCCAGCAATCAGGATGGCGCCAAAACACACAGTGCGGCTCTTTGCCATGTATACACTCCTTTCAGCGTCTCGACTACCCGGGCGGAATCGGAGGGTCAACGCTCACGGGGATGCATACTTATACCATCCAGCCCCAGTTCTGTCAATCATTTGACTGGTGAAGGGCCTCGCGAATCACGCTGTGGCTGACTTGAAACCGGTCAGCCAACTCGGCCTCCCGCACGCGCTGGCCGGGTGAATTTCGCCAGTCAGGATCGCGCTGCGCACCGCGCGGGCTGGTCGGTCAAGGATTCCCGCCGGACAGGGTGAGTGACAATCGGAGAAGGGACCAAGCCGGGTTGACTCCCTCAGAAGGATTATGGAAGATCTATAGGGAAATGCACGGGTTGCGATGGCTGCTAGCAGTGGTTGTGGTGTGTGAGAGTCTGCAGGCGGCGGGGATTCGCCCGCGCCTCCTTCCGGAGACGACGGTGCTGGTGACGCCGGCTTCGCCCGCGGAGCGGGAACAGAAGGCCGCGGAGTTGTTGCAGGAGTGGCTGCGCAAGGCAACCCGGTCGGCCACGGGATTCACCATTCTGACGGCCGAGGCGCCGGTCCCGCGCGGCAGCACCGCGATCGTGCTGCGAACCCGCACCGACGGCAGCCTGTACCGGGATGGCTTCGTCATCAAGAGGACGGGCCGGAAGATCGCCATCGAAGGCGGATCGCCCATGGGAACGTTCTTCGGCGCCTCCGCCTTCCTGGATCGATTCGCCGGGGTGCGCTTCTATATGCCGGGGGACCTCTTCACCAGCCTTCCGGCTTCGTCCCGGTTGACCGTGCCGGATGTGGAAATGCGGGAAGAGCCGTACGTGCGGAACTCGATGATGAGCGGAACAGGCGGGATGAGGGGCACGGGCGGCACGGATCGAGTCGCGGTTCGCCAGGAGGAAGCCGAATGGCTCCTGCGCAATGCCGCCTTCCGCAAAGAGTCCGTCGACTTCTCGCACCAGCACAGCATGTTCCAGCGCTTCCCGCCGGAGCGCTTCGCGGCGCGGTACCCGGAGATCTATCCGATGCTGAAGGGCGCCCGATACATTCCCAGCGATCCGCGCGACCAGCGCTGGCAGCCGTGTCTGACCGAACCCAAGCTCGTGGAGGCCGCCGTCGAGTCCGCGACGGACTATTTCCGAGCTCATCCCGACCGGTGCTTTCTTTCGTTCTCGGTTCAGGATTCGCATGCGCACTGTGAGTGCGACCGCTGCCTCCGCGAGGTGAAGGCGGCGCCGGAGAAAGCCCTTGCCTATTCGGCCATGAACGCGCGTTTTCTGAACGCGGTCGCCGAACGCCTGGAGAAGAACCCGGTCACAAGAGACCGGACGCTGGTCTACATCGCGTACTCGGAGGTGCGCGAGGCGCCGGCCTTCCCGTTGCACCCCTCGATTCTGCCCGTGGTCGTGTTCACCATCGGCGACAGCCTGATCGACAAGCGCTTCGAGCCGGGCAGCCATATTCTGGAGACGTGGCGAAAAGTCTCGCGGCAGATGGGCAATCACGACTGGGGGCAGGGGAACATGTACTTCATCCCCCGGATGTACACCCACCTGACCAGCCGCCTGTTCCGCGAAGCCAAACAACGCGGCCTCGTATGGGGTTACCAGCACATGGAGACCTATCCGAACTGGGGCCTGGACGGACTGAAGTTGTGGGTGACGGCACGGATCTGGTGGAATCCGGATGTCGATGTGGCGGCCCTGTGGAGGCAGATTTCAAGCGACCTGTTTCCCACTGCCGCTCAAACGATGGAGAAGTACTTCGACACGCTGCACCGCTTGTGGATTCAGATGGACAATGACGCGGAGCGCAAGCTTCGCAAGTGGTCGAACCAGTTCGACCTTCGCAGCGACGAGCAGAAAGCGATGGTGAAGGAGTGCCGGAGTCTGCTCGACAAGGCAGTGGCGGCGGCGAAAAGCGACGCGGAGCGCCGCCGCGTGGAACTGCTCTCCCGGAGCTTCCGGTTAAGCGAGCACTTCTTTGATCTGGCCAACGCGCGCGACGTGACGCGCGGGCAGGTGGAGGCGGCGCGCCGGTACGCGGCCGAGACCATTGCGCCGGATCCCTGGACGTTCTACTCCGGCGGCAACGCTCCGGAGCTGATGAAGGATGTGGACGCCGCGTTGAGCGTGGTGACCAGGAACAAGGTCCGTTGATGGCGGAAAGGAGACAAGCCATGAATTCCATGCGGTGGGTGCTGGCGGCGTATGTGCTGCTGGCGATACCGGCTCCGGCCCAGCAGGGCCGGGGCACGATTCTGGGCGGGGTGACCGACCCGAGCGGCGCCGGCATCCCGGGCGCGGCGATGACGCTGACGAACACGCAAACCGGTCTGGTCTTCACGACCATCACGACCGCAGAGGGCCTCTACACCGCCCCGGGACTTGCCATCGGGGAGTACACCGTGGCGGCCGAGGCACGCGGCTTCAAGAAGGCGCTTCGCCGCGGCGTCTTTCTCCAGGTTGACCAGAAGGCCCGCATCGACCTGCGCATGGAGCTCGGCGCGGTGACGGAAGCCGTCGAGGTCACCGAAGAAGCGCCGCTGGTGAATACGGCCAGCGCCACCCTCGGCCAGGTGGTCGACTCGAAGCGCATCGCGGAGCTGCCCATCAACGGGCGGAACGCGTTTGCGCTGGTTCTGCTGAGTCCGGCGGTCAAGAACAACACCGGTCCTACGGCCAGCGGGTTCGCGGACCGGTGGGGCGCCACGAACCTCAGCATCAATGGCGGCCCGAACGCGATGAACGGGCAGACCATCGACGGCGGCGACAACATCAATCCCTGGCAGGGTGAGACCAATACCAATCCGATGGTGGATTCGGTGGCGGAGTTCAAGGTGCAGACCGGGGCGATGTCCGCGGAATTCGGATTCACGGCCGGCGGCGTCATCAACCTCGTCACGAAATCGGGGACCAACAGCGTCCACGGCACGGTGTATGAGTTCTTCCGCAACGACAAACTGGACGCGCGCAACACGTTCGCTGCGGTGCGCCCGCCCTTCCGGTACAACCAGTTCGGCGCCTCGCTCGGGGGGCCCGTCCTGAAGAACCGCGCGTTCTACTTCGCCAACTGGGAGGACTATCACTTCCGAAGGGGAACCAACTACTTCCACACGTTCCCCACCCCTCTGCAACGGACCGGCGATTTTTCGGATCTGCTGGATGCGCGCGGCCAGTTGATTCCGGTCTACGACCCCGATTCGACGCGGCCCAATCCCGCCGGTGGATTTCTGCGGGATCTGTTCCCGGGAAACCGGATCCCGGCGAATCGCCACGATCCGGTGGCGCTCAATGTTCAGAAGGAATTCATCCCCCTGCCAAACCGGCCGCCCCTCGATCCGTTCACCAACGCCAACAACTACCAGACCATCGGCACCGACAAGCGCGACATGCGGCAATTACTGGTGCGCGGCGACTATGCGATCTCGCCGAAGAACAACCTCTATGGCCGGATCATCCATTACCAGCCGGAGCAGGACGGAGGAGGCAGCGCCTGGTCACTCTACCCGAATCAGGTGGCGGGGCGCTTCGACGCCGTCCATACCGGCCGCAACGTGCTGCTCGTGGACACGCACACGTTCGGGCCGACGGTGATCAACGAGTTCCGGCTCGGCCTGAACCGCCAGTTCTGGACCGAGCGCGCCCGGAGCTATGGCGGTGGCTGGCCGGCCAAACTGGGGCTGCCGTCCATAGTGCCCCCGGACACGCTGCCGCGCTTCAACAACGGCCTACAGATCTTCCCGATCGGGTACACGCAGCAGGCTTCGACCGCGTGGCAGTTCTTCGACATGGTGACGAAGATCACGGGCAAGCACACGCTGAAGTTCGGCGTCGATCACCGGATCCTGCGCGGGAACAGCATCCGGAACGGGAATCCATCGGGCAACTACAACTTCCCGCAAGGACTCACGGGCAATCCCCAGACACCGGCCGGCACGGGTTCGGCCTATGCGACGTTCCTGTTGGGCGCGGTCGGGTCGGCGACCATCACCACCAACGTCGGGGAGTCTCACGAAGGCTTCGCGACGGCGGGCTTCGTTCAGGATGACTGGCGGGTGTCGAAGCGGCTGACGCTCAACCTGGGCCTTCGCTACGATTTCCAAAAGCAGCCGGTCGAACGCCACAACGGCTACAGCAACTTCGCGCCCGACCTGATCAACCCGCTGAACGGTTTGCGCGGCCCGATGGTCTTCGCCGGCGTGGACGGCCAGCCCCGCTCCTTCCGCAACGAAGACCATAACGACTTCGGACCGCGTGTGGGCATCGCCTACGATCTTCGCGGCAACGGCAAGACGGTGGTCCGTTTGGGTGGAGGTATCTACTATCCTTCCATCTTCTTCCGCACGGGCTTCGGCAGCACGGCGGGTTTCGCCAACACGACGACGACGTATTCGTCCCTGCAGGGCGGAAACTATCCGGCCTTTCCGCTGCGCATCGGTCTGCCGGAGCCGCCCACTCCGCCGCTGGGCTCGAAGCTGGGCCCCAGCGCGTTTCTGGGCCAGTCCGTCACCTTTGACGAAAGCGACGGCACGACGCCGCGTTCGATGCAATGGAGCCTGTCGATCCAGCACGAACTGCCTGGCCGCTGGTTGGTGGAAGCCGCCTATTCGGCCAATCGCGGGCGGCACATGATGGCCAGCGAGTTCGCCGGCTACGACTTGAATCAGATGGACGACGCCTACCTCTCCGAAGGGCTGGCGCTGCAAAACCAGGTGCCGAACCCCTACGCGGGCCGGGTGCCCGGCGCGCTCGGGGCGGCGACGATCGCCCGCTCGCAACTGCTCCGCCCGTTCCCCTACTACAGCCGGATCGGGATCCGCAGCGCGCGCCTCGGCAACTTTCAGTACGACGCGTTTTTGCTTACCGTACAGAGAGCCCTCAGCCGCGGGTTCACGATGCTGTTCTCCTACACGGCGGGCAAGAAGCTCAACGACGGCGCCGATAACCCCACGCGCGACGGCGAGGGCGTCAACGAGAACGCCTACCAGAACGGCAAGTTCAACCGGCGTGAGGCGTGGTCCATCGACCCGGCCGACGCGTCGCAGCGCGGCGTGGTCAGTCTGCTGTACGAACTTCCGTTCGGCCCCGGCAAACGGTTGGACGGAGGCTCCACGGCGGTCAACAAGCTCATCGGCGGATGGCAGATCAACACGATCGGGACGGTCCAAACCGGCAACCCGGTGGTGATCCGGGGCGCGGACAACTTCCTCGCCAACCGCCCCAACTCCACCGGCCGGAGCGCGAAGCTGGATGACCGTACGCGAAGCCGCTGGTTTGACACCACGCGCTTCGTCAACCCGCCCCGCTATACCTACGGCAACGTCGGACGAGTGCTGCCGGACGCCCGCAATCCAGGAACGGTGAATCTCGACCTCTCGACGATCAAGAACACGTCGCTCCACGAACGCGTGTCGCTTCAGTTCCGGGCCGAAGCGTTCAACGTGTTTAATCGCGTCAACCTGGGGGCGCCGAACGGGGGCTTTGTTGCCGGTCCGGACGGGCTGAACCGCAGTGCGACCTTCGGAGTGATCACATCGGCCCGCGACGCGCGGATCGTTCAGTTTGCCTTGAAGCTGATCTTCTGATGCGTCCGGGGAACGTGTTGGTGGCCGCGGCCGCCTTGGGGCTGCCGGTCTTGCTGGCGGCGCCCACGCCTGCCGAACGGAACGCGGCGCTGGCGTCGAAGGTGCGGCAGAAGGACCCCACGCTGTCGGAGGCCCTCCTCGCCGCCCTGAACGACCCCGATACCGGAGTCCGGCAGATCGCGATCGCGAACCTGGATCGAGCCGCGGGAGACCCGCGGCTCATCCCGGCCCTGCGCCGCCGATTGGAGCAGGAGGGTCTGGATACCCGCTGGCTGGTGATTCGAACCATCGCTCAGATTCCCGCTGCGTTGGCCGCCTTTTCGGAAAACGCGACGGCCTGGGCCCGTGATCCGGATCCGCTCGTCCGCCGAGCGTTTCTGGCCCACATCCAACCGGGATCCGGCGTGGCGGCTGTCGTTACACCCCTTCTCGAAGAGGCGTTGCGCAGCCGCGACCCCACCTCGCGCATGTCCGCCGCCGACAGCCTGAAGCGCCTCGGCCGGACGGTGGATCTCTCCAGGGTCTTTCGGGATGCGGCGAGTCCGGACGAGGTTGTGGCCGGCGCCGCGTCGTATGCGGCCTGGGTGCTGTGGGACGAGGCGGCCGAGCGAGCGGCCAGGGCCGCCCTCCGCAGCCCCGACCTGCTGTGGAGGGCCCGGGCGGCGGACCTGCTGCGGAAGCGGAATCTCCCCTTCGACCCGGGTCTGCTGGGGCCTGTCTTCCGCGATGGATCGGAAGCCGCCCAATTGGCCGCGGCGGGTTCTCTGTCGCGCGTCCAGACGGCCAAGTGCGTGGCGCCGCTTCGCGCGGCGCTCGACAGCCGGTTTCCCTCGGTACGCCAGGCGGCGGTTTACGCCCTCGAGGTTGTTCCCGCTCCGGAGTCGATCGACACGCTGACCGGCGCGCTCCGGCATGGCGATGCCAATGTCCGTTACCGTGCCGCGGTGGTTCTGGGCCGCTTGCGTGCGCGGCCGGCCGTGACGGCTCTGCGCGCGGCCTCGGCCGGCGATGTCGATCTGCGGGTGAGGGACGCCGCTTCCATCGCGGCCGGACTCGCCGCCGGCGGCGACGTTGCCGCCGTTCTCTCTTCGCCGGAGCCTCGGCCGGCGGGCCGGCGCGCGCACACCTTCGCCGGAAAGCCGGTGGTGGTTCGCGACGGCGTTATCCACCTCGCCGGGCGGAAACAGTTGTTCGCCGACGACTGGCTTCTGGAGAGCCGCGAGGGGGCCAAGCGTGTGGTGCACCGCTTCCGCAAGGATCCGCGCAATCCCGTGCTCGAGCAGCAGTATCCCTGGGAGCTGCAAGGAGTGACCAACTACTGCACCCCGGTCGAGTACGATACGGCCTCGGGTCTGTTTCGTGTGTGGTATCTCTCCTACTGGCGGATCCCCGGCTTTGTTTCCAATCGCTTCGGCACCACGGAGAAGAACCGCGCTCAACTGATGGCCGTCAGCGCCGACGGCATTCGCTGGGCGCGTCCGAACTTCGATCAGATCGCGTTCGAGGGCTCGCGGGCCAACAACCTCATCGGCGCCGCGGACAACCTCGTTCGTCTTCCGGAGGGAAGGTACGCCTCGTACGCGCCCATGCGCCGGGACGGCCGGTTCTATCTGTCGGTTTCCTATTCGCCCGATGGCGTCTCCGGTTGGACGGAACCCGAGCCGGTGATGGAATCCGGCGGCGACGTGGGCACTCTGACCCGCGACGATCTGGGCGATGGCCTCCTCGGTTTCACCAAGTGGCGCGTCGGTTGGTGGTTGGGCCCCAGCTTCCCGGAGAAGTACGACTACGCGACGCGGGCGCTGCTGAAGGTCCGGTCCACCGGCTTTCGCAGTTTCGCGCCCGTCTGGGGCCGCGATGCGCGGAGCCTGTCGCGCGGCCCGGTCAACGTACTGCCCGGTCCCGAGGACGATCGCGAGGCCGCCGTCCGGGTGGCGCGGGCTTTCGCCTCCCTTGATTTCTTCGAGTCCGGCGGATTTCACACCGAGGTCTACCAAGTGGTTCCCTTTCCCTACGAAGGGCTCTATTTCGCATTTCCCATCGTCTTCACTCCCAGCGGCCGCGGCGGCGCCAATGACGATGGCGTGGTCGGGCTCAGCTTGGTCGTCTCGCGCGACCCGCTGGGCCGGGAAGGGTGGCAAAGGCCCGGCGGCAAGGGTCTCGAGTGCGTCCTGGAGCACGGCCGATGGGGTGAGTGGGACTCCACGCAACTGTACGGTCCGAGCAATCTGCTCGTCGTCAACGACGAGATCGTGCTCTACTACAACGCGTCCTCGCATGGCCATGAACCGTTCGGCGCCAAGTCCGACAGCACGGGCAATCCCGCCTACCGTTCGGCGATCGGCCGCGCCGCGATGCGGCTGGATGGCATGGTCTCGCTTCGCGCGGGTGCGCGGGAGGCGTCCATTCTCACCAGGGTAGTTCAATTTGACGGAGACGAGCTGCGGGTGAATGTCGCGGGCGAGCTCAGGGTCGAGGTGGTCGACCGCACCGGCCGGGTTGTCGCCCGCAGCCACACCGTTCGCGCCGACGGTGTCCGGGAGCCGGTGCGGTGGGCCTTCGGCGATACCCTCGCGGGCCGGACGGGCCGCCTGCGATTCCTCTTGCGCAACGGCGACCTCTACGCCTTCCAGATAGGCCGAAGTGCCCGCTGAGGGCGCCCCCCGGCGGGAGGCGGAAGCTGGCACACCTGTTCGATATCCTTCTGCCAGCGGAGCAAACGGCGTGGTCCCCAGAGCGCTGTGCTCGGGAGAAACCGGGAGAAACCGGGACAGTTATGAATTCCCGAATTCCAACGGGACCACCTCGGGAGAAACCGGGACAGTTATGAATTCCCGAATTCCGAGAAACCGGGACAGTTATGAAGGAGAAACCGGGACACTTATGAATTCCCGAATTCCAACGGGACCACCTCGGACGCCGGCTCCTTCTTCCTCGCAGGACGACTGGGAGCCCGCATCTCTAAACACCGGCTGGTCTCTTCTTCCAGCGGCCGGCGTAACCCCTCTCCCCCCAATGGCAATCCCCGCGCCGTAGCCTCAAATCGGGAATTCATAGCTGTTTGAATGTATAGGGGCGCCTATGAGAAAACGTTCTCCTGAGGGTAATCTGTACTCGAGGTACCAGAGCCGCTGTGACGAGCGGGCTCAAACCACACCCTCAGGAGAACGCAATGAAGAACGAAACCCACTATATCGGATTGGATGTCCACAAGAAAAG
>JBJXGR010000393.1:0-25804 GCA_046160045.1 Bryobacteraceae bacterium | reverse complement strand
CTTCCGGGCTGTGAAAAAACGGGACATCCACCCCGTTTCCCGGTCAACGTTTCGTGGAGAATCAACGATTTGTGGCCGTGAAACGGGGTGAACGTCCCTGTTTTTTCACGGCTTCTTCCGCTCGCGGCTCTGATGCGGGTGGCCCGCTCGCTTCCGCTCGCGGCTCTGTTGCGGAGTTGAGAGTTGACGGAACGAAGCCAATTTGGGTGGGAAGTGGTTGATTTTGCTGGCGAAAATTGGGTTTGCCCAATGGCTTCGGTTGGCTTCGCTTCGGTGCCAGGCACCGGTCGGTTGAAGAACCTGGAACGTGCAACCCCCTCCCCTACAACGTGTGCGGAAATCGAGGCCAGCGCTAGCAAGCTAGCCCTCCCTTGCGGTCAGGCCTCTGATGGCGCGGGCCGTCGGGAGTGGTGAAGGGTGTCGGCCCCACAGCTTTACGCTCGGGGCTGCAAGCGCGTTTTTCATCACCTTTGGTGGGCCGCAGGCCCATGGGGACTCCCTGACGGTCGCGGCACGGATTCACGAAAAAAAGGATGCCATGTCGCCCGGAGGATACCCCGGTGTCAAGGAGAAGACCATTCTTGAAATTCGCAACCCACAGATTCGCGGGTGTTTAGAATTTGAGGACCATTGTAAACGTCATGCGTTTCGCCAGTCGAAGATGACGCCAAGCATGGACTTCTCGCGGTGGAAGGCCATTTCGTAGGCCTTGGCCATGTCTGTGTAAGGAAACCGGTGAGTGACTAGTCGCTTTGGCTCGAGGCGGCCCGAGGCCATCAGCGACAGCACGTGCGCCGCGTTGACGTCAGGCGCATAGCGGTCGTGGGCCAAGCCGAAACGTTCAGTGCCGTTCGGATAGAGATACCCGGCAGGTCCGGAGACCGCGACCAGCGAGATGCCCTTAATGTAGAAAAGCTGCATCGAGAGCGGATTGAAATCGAGTGGCTCTTCCCCACGTCCGAGCAGGCTGACGATCGCAACGCGGCCGTTGGGCCGCACGATCTCCAGCGCCGTGCGGTAGGCTGACCAGGGATTTGCGGTCAGGATCACCAGATCGATCCCGGCGCCTTCCGAGAAGGCATCCAGCCGGGAGCCAAGGTCCGGATCGCCGGAAGCAAACGCGGCGTCAGCACCCATTCGTTTGGCCATTTCCAGCCGAACCGGGCTGTTGCCGATCGCGGCAACCCGGCCTCCGAACAAGGGACCCAGCGCGACCGCTCCCAGACCGAGCACGCCCAAACCCACAACCGCGACGTTCTCGCCCGGACGAAACTGGCCCTTGTGATAGCAGTGAGCGCTCAACGCGTACAGATGCGCCCACACCGCATCTTCGTCGTCGACACCGTCGGGCACCTTCACGAGGCTGGCCGATTCGGTGGTCACGTACTCGGACTGATGAGGCTGGCGGGTGACGATCCGGTCGCCCGGACGAACACGAGCGACGGCGCTGCCCACTCCGCGCACGATTCCCAGATTGCTGTCTCCGACCCACCGAGGGTAATCGGGCGCGCCTGGCACGCGTTCAGCGCCTTCGTAGTTGCCCCGATCGGTCCCGATCTTGAAGGCCGAGATCCGGGTTTGCACCCAGACCTCATCTGGCGCCAGGTTGCCGGTGTTCAGCAGAGGCTGTTCTTCGATCCGCAGGTCGCGGGGGCCGCGGAGGATTGCAATTTTCATAAGTGTGCTTCCCGTTCCAAAATTCACCGGCAGATCGGCCACCTACCGGAACATCGCTTCGTCGATCCAACCAGGCCGCAAAGGCCGGGCCTGCCAGTCCACCGGGACCCCGCCTACTGGCACAAGCGCGCCATTCTTTTCCTGATGGGAATAGTAGCCGGCAAGGAACGTCTGGGTCTTCTTGCGGATCACGTCCAAGGGCTGGTAGCTTTGCCCCTCGAACGTCCGCTGCATGTCGAACAACTGGGGAGCGAAGTAGAAATAGAGCGTCTCCCGCGGGTCCGGACTGCGGTCCATCACCACCGACTCGCTTCCCTTGTCGCCGATGACGTTGAGATAGAGGTAGTGGTTCCCGACCACTCCGTGCAGCGAGGCGAGAAACGGCGGTTGCCCCTCCCATCCGCTGAACAGCATCGTCTCCTGCAGGTACCGCGCCTTGCGGTCGTCGTCGGTCACCAGCGAGATCTTCTCGACGCCGTAGCCGAGCGCGCGCAGAATAAACCACTGGATGTGGAAGTGGCCGGGATACTCGTCGCTCCATCCTACGCCGTGGACCGCCTTGATCACCCCGGTGTTCCGCAGCCGTTCTTTCAAGTACGAGGCCTGGTAGTAGTGCTCCTGAACGCTGGTGGCCATCAGGGGCGTGCCGTGTTTGGCCGCCAGGTTCAGGATGAAATCGATGTCGCGAAGCCGGTAGCTGAAGGGGCGGCTCAAGTACGTGGGAATGCGCGCTTCCACGTACGGCCTGGCCAGCAGGTGCTGCCAGGGCGCTTCGTAGATTCCTCCAAAGGCAATCGCGTCTACGTTGCCCACCATACCGTCGTACTTCGGCACCGCCTGGCAGTTCCACTTCGCAGCAAACTCGGCAGCCAGCTTAGGATTCACATCCCAGCAATGAGTTACCTCCATGTTGAGCATTCCGCCGCCCAGCTTGCCTTTGGATGACAGGATGTCCCCCCAAATCCCCCAGAACGTGTACTCGCCGACGCCCAGGGCGCCGACACGGATCTTACGGCCGGCTGTAGCAGGTGCGGCGGCCCCAGTCTTTTGGGCCGCGAGCCCCGCGGCGGCCAGGGAAGTGAGAATGCTGCGTCTCCCGGTCATCACAACTCCTCGATTGTCCCCTAATCCATCGCGGGCGGATGGCGGAAGCCTTTGACCCGGGTCTGGATGGACCATGCGGAGCTTTCCCCGACCGAGTAAATCACGTCGCCCTTGGGCCCGCCGAAAGTACAGCTCACCGGATACTGCGGGAACCAGATCGTGCCCACATACGTGCCGGTCCTGTCAAAAATCTGAATGCCCGTTTGCGTCGCCACATAGAGGCGCCCATCCATGTCGACCGTCATGCCATCCGCCATCGATTGCACGCGCTGGGCGGGGTTGGCGGCGCCGAGGACCTCCGCGGTCAGGTTCAACATGGCGAACTTGCGCTTGTTCGAAAGGGAGCCATCCGGTTGGACATCGTAAGCCCAGATGAAGTTCTCGCCGGGCGACTTCCAGGTGTTGTTCACGTAGAAGGTCTTGCCATCGGGCGAGATCTCCACCCCGTTCGGCATGGCGTACTCGCCGGCTCCAATCACCACCCTGGCGGCGCCGTCCGGAGCCACGTAGTAGACCTGCGTGCCGGGCTGGCTTTTCTGTTTCTCCGGCGTGAACTGCGGGTCGGTGACATAAAGCCCGCCCTTGAGATCCATCACCAAATCGTTGGGCCCGTCGATCGGCTTGCCGTTCACCTTGTCGAAGACGGTGCGAATGACCTTGCCGCTGGTGCGATCCACTTCGATCACGCGATGGCCAAACATGTCGCAGACCAGCAGGTTCCCGTTCCGGGAGGCGATGGTTCCGTTGGTTTGCATGCCACGAGCCAGCGGCTTCCACTTCCCGTTCGCTTCCATTACGATGGTTCGGCTCTGCCCCGGGTCCCCGGTCCAGTCCCCGTGTTTGTGGTCCTTGAAGTACATGTCGGAGAAGAACAGCTTGCCCTTGAGCCAGGTCGGTCCCTCGGAGAACGTGAAGCCCTCGGCGAGTTTCACCGGTTTGGCGTCCGGGGCAATCACCTGGTTGTACGGCGCATACTGCTTGTCCCGCTTCTCGATATAGTCGGGGCGCACGGGCCAGAACACGTCCAGGACGTCCGCGCCGAATTCACTGAGCTTGGCCGAGTGCACCATGTTGCTCGGCAGGTAGATGACGCTGCGCCCGTCGCCGCTCATGGGATCGACGCGATTCACTCCACCCTGGTCGAGCTTGCCGCGGAACGTGATCATGAGCTGCTCCTCGGGGTGGGCGTGGAGCGGGAACGACGAGCCAGGGTCCATACGGATGAAGCTCAACATCACGTTCTTGCCCCAGACGAGCTGGCTGTTGGCTCCGCTTCGCCTATAGGTTTGGCCCTCGCCGGGCGGTGTCAGCGGGGTCATCTGCACTTCGTTCAGATTGGACACCACGCCAGGTTCGAGCGACGGCTTCACTCCGTAGTCCGGAAACCGGACATTGGCCCCGGCAGGCATGCTCACTCCTGCCATGGCCAGGTGGGCAGCGAAGACGGGCGAGTAGACCTCCACCGCCTTCAGGCCAGCCGGGCCGGCGGTGAGCGTCCTCTTCATGCCCTCTGTCAAATAGAGCAACGAGTCCTTGGTCAGCTCCAGTTTTCGGCCGTCGAGCAGACACTCCGCCGAGCCTTCCTGAACGAGCGTGATCAGTTCGGTCGTCACCGTCTGTTCCGGATAGACCGCCCCCTTCTGCATCGTCAGTTGCTCGAGGAGCGCCCCCTTGCCCCACGCCAGCGTGGCCGATACGCCGGGCGCGATGGCAATCGCCGGCAGGCTCGCGCTGCCGTGTGCCTTGCCGGCATCCAGTTTCACCGGTACATCGGTGGCGGGCATGGCCCTTTGGCGCAGCGGCAGATTGTTCTTCTTAATCAGCTCGTCGTTGGCAGTCTTCCATGCCTCTCCTCCCCCTCCACAGGAAAGCAGCGGGAGAATGCCAGCGGCAAGCAGCAAGTATCGACGGAATAAGATCATGGTAATAACTCCCCTTCCTATAACGCTCACATCAGTCCAAATACCAGGGCGCGGAACCCGTTCGCTCATCACGAATAACGTAAATGAAGCTCTACATGCATCACCACCAGGGGCGGTTTGACATGGGGGTCGCGCTCGACGACAACCACCTGCACTTCATGAGTGCCTTCCCGGGCCTGCTCGGGGCGCAACGGCCAGACGAGCCAGGCTGCCTCGTCCACGTCCGCTGGGTCGTCGTTGAGTTCCCGCGCGGCGCTGCGCGAGGCCGGCCGTTCCAGTTCCTTGCCGTCGAAGGTGACTTTCAGCTTGTCCCGCGGCGAGAGGTGCTCGATGGCGAGGTGCAACTCGATGGCGCGCGCGCCGGCGGGCGCTTCGTGCACGGAAACATGAAAGCGCGGGCCCTCGCCGGTGAGGCTGCGATGCAGATTCACGGGCGTCTCGCCGTGAATACGGTCATGCAGATCGGCGCCGGCCCACTGCCCACCATCCGGGGCCACAAAGCGGTGCAACGACATGTAAACCTTATCCGTGCGCGCGAGGGTGTCGCGCGCGCCGATGGTCGTCAGCAGAGGACGCCGCTTCCGCTCATTGGCGTGCCAGTTGAAGACGTACATGCCGTCCGCGCCTCGCGCCCAATAGCCTTGCGCGGCGGCACGCACCCACGCCCGATTCCAGTCCGCATCGGGCATCAGGCCGCTGTGTTGTCCCCAAAAACCGCCATCAAAACCGGGATAGAAACGGATCGGCGAACCGCGGAGAAGTTCGCGGAAACCTTCAACTTCGACGCCGGGATCCGTCCCCGCTCCTCCTCCGGCAATGACAATGTCACACAGTCCTTCTTTCACCCACACGGGAAGATCGTAGCCAATGCGGCGGCAGGATTCGAGCGTCGTCGCCACACGGACGGCGAGGTAAAAGGGCCGGCCGCGCTCGCGCCCGATCTGGTCCGTCATGCGGCGAACGGCGCGTTGCAGGTCGGTGAGCACATAGCGCAGACGGTACGCGTCGGTGAGAGGGAGGTGGTACGCATGGCGTTGCCAGTCGAGTTCGATGCCGTCCCAGTCGGCCAGGCGGGCAACTTCGGCGATGTGCTGGAGGCGGTGCTCCCGGACCTCGGGAACGGCAAAATTCCAACTGGCCGCAAACCACTTCGGCGCGTTTTTGGGCCCGAGGCACCATTCCGGATGCTGCTTGCGCAGGCGGGTCAATCCGGGCATCACCGCGGCCGGCATGTCTTCCAGTTGGAGGCCGTTGAAGTGGTTGTCGTTCATTCGCACGGAAGCCCATACGGCCATGCGAAGCTCCCGGCCTCGCTTGACCATGGCGGCATACGGATTCTCGCCGCGCTCGATCATGGCCCGCAGGCTCTCGTTGTGCCGCATCGAGTTGACCGAATCGTAGAGGCGATTCTCGGTATCGCCGGCCAACTCCATCCGGGTTGGACGCCACTTGGCTTCGTGCTCTCCAATGCACCAGAAGTGGGCATCCACCTGGGTGTTTTTCATCGGAGCGTAGGTCTTGTCGAGAAACTGGTCGAGGCTTTGCGGGAACTCGGAATAGCCGTGGGGGGCGCCATCCCAGTTGTAGATGATGCGGTAAGCCGGCGGGCGATCCCTCTTCTGAGGCGCGGCTTGGGCGGCGCCAAGGAGGCTGGGCAGAGCCAAGCCCGCGGCGTGAAACAGGTCCCTTCTTGTCGAACTCAATGTAACATTCCTTCCCTGTGGAGGCTCCCGAAAAAGTATACAAGATCCCTGGGCCGACTCCCAAGGAGGTGCGCGAAAAGGCTGAGGCTGAGGCTGGACCTTCCGAAACCGCTTGCCGGTCCCACTTGACACTTTAGTAACAGGCCAGCAACACGGCGCCTGGCCGGGCCCACGACGTCCCGAAAGTCGAAAGAAATGCATTGACTGGGGATCTGCTGGTGACGTATACAAGAGATCAGACACCGCGTGAACATCCGGCGAAATCCCGCATGTGGTAGCACGGGCGTTGGATTTAGCAGGACCAACCCGGGGGATCTTTAATAGCCTGGAGGCGACAACCATGAAACGCGTCTCGGAGCATGCATTCTCTTTGCACGGCTTGCGAATCCTTCGCACCAGCCTGATTCAATTCGTTCTCCTGACCATAGCGATACTGTCGGGGGTGCAGTCTGCCTTGATCGCTCAGGATTTCACCGGCTTCCACGGCCGCGTCACGGACCCGAGCGGAGCGGCCGTTCCGGGAGCGACCCTCAGAGTGACCGAGGAGAAACGAGGGTTGGCCCACTCCGCCGTGTCGAACGACGTCGGCGACTACGTACTGAACGGCGTGTTACCCGGCACCTACACGCTCGAAGTCGAAATGCCCCAATTCAAGAAGTACCGGAATACCGGCGTGATTGTGTATGCCCGGCAGACCCGTCGAGTGGACATTTCGCTCGAGATCGGCGACGTGGCTCAGACGGTCTCGGTGAAAGAAGAGGGGGCCCGCATCGACACGGACACGGCGCGCGTCGCCTACAAAGCGCCGAACCGGGAGATCTACGCCCTGAACATCGCCGGCAGCATGATTGGGTTCAAGGGCGCGAATCCAGGCAGCGAAGCGTGGAGCCAGACGCATGGCAATCACGCCAACAATACGAACGCGGAAACCGACGGGATCACCAACGACGGGTATGGCCTGTTCCGGACTCCGCAGGAAACGATCAGGGAGATCAACTTTATCGCCCTGAACGCGCCCGCTGAGTTCCGCACCTCCACCACCATCGCGGGGGCAGGCCGAACGGGCAGCAACGACTTTCACGGCGAGTATTTCGTCAATTGGGCGCACGACCGGTTCAATGCGCTGCCAGCCGGCGCCACGACGCGACCCAGGGTGCAGCGGCCTTCGGTCTTCCACGAGTTCATCCTGAACGGCCCCGTCGTGATACCCAAGGTGTACAACGGCAAGAACCGCACATTCTTCTACTTCATGTACCAGCCGCTCAAGAGCCGCAGCGCTTCCAACTCCCTGAGCTACATCGCTCCCACGGCGAGGATGCGGAACGGCGACTTTTCCGAGTGGGCGGCGGCCACCAACCGTACCCTGGTGGATCCACTGACCGGCCAGCCTTTCCCCGGCAACGCAATCCCGAGGGAGCGCATCGGGCCAGTGTGGAACCGCCTGCTGGGTATCGGGGACGGCGTCGGCGGCGTGCCGACGCCGAACACGCCGAACCTGTTCAACCGAAACTACGAGTTCATCAGCGTCAGCCGTTCGGATGAATCCTGGTTCCACTACCGCTTCGATCACCAAATCAGCGATAAGAACACGATCAGCGTCACGCACCTGCGGAACAACCGCGAGGGCGATTCGAATGCCCGCAACGTTCCCCAGGACGGCGGGACCAAGACGTTGTCGTTCACCCGGGCAGTCAGCGTTCAGGATACACATGTATTCTCTCCGCGGCTGCTGAACGAAGCGACGTTCACCTACAACGTTCAGGCCGAGTGCAGCCCGTGTACCTTCGGCGGGCCGAACGGGGCGCAGCAACTCACACAGCAATTGGGGATCAACGTGGGCAGCCGCACGCCGCCCCAGGTAGCCGGGCAGCCGCACTTCAACATGGCCACGGTTGGGGCAGGCGTCCAACTGGATCTGCTCGGAGCGGAGATCGCCGGCATCATGGACATGCCGGAACGCGTCTGGTATGTCCGGGACAACCTCTCCTATCACTACGAGAAGCATTTCATCAAGACCGGCTTTGAGCTACGGCAGCACCGCCCCAACACGTACGTTGTCGGCGGAGCGGCCAACGTGGGCGGCGACGCCTGGGGCCGTTTCCGGTATTCCGGCGCCTTCACCGGGAATGATTTCGCCGACTTTGTACTCGGCCTGCCGGAGTTCACCTCCATCTCCACGGTGCGGCCGGAACTGAACTCGCGGCAGTGGGAATTCGGCGCGTTCATCCAGGACGAGTGGAAGATCAGACCCGACCTGACCATCAGCGCTGGACTCCGCCTGCAGCACTACGGTGAACCCTACGAGGCCAACGGCCTGATGTACAATTTCGACCCGGAGAAGTTGCGTGTTGTGGTTCCAGACGAACGCGGTTTGCGGGCGATCGCCCCCGGCTTTCCCTTCCCGGCCGTGACGGCGGCCCAAGCCGGCTGGCCCGAGCGGCTTCAAAACTTCAAGAACATTCTTTGGGAGCCGCGGTTCGGCATTGCCTGGCGCCCGTTCCGGAAGACCGTATTCCGCACCGGCTACGGGATCTACCACGTGCCTTTTGCGTCGTCCATCACGTACGCGGCGGGTTACCGGGGCGATTCGGCGGCGCGGGGAGCGGACGCACGCGGCGCCCGTTCCGGCCTTCTCAACGGCATGGAGTACGGGCCGTTCCTGCTGGGTGAATCCTACGGCCCAAACCGCATCGTGAACGGGCAGCCGTTGTTCACGACGCAGAATCCGTTTCCCGCGACGCCGGCGGGTGTCGGCCTGCAATCGCTCTACACCCGGCCGCTCGATGTACGCAAGAACAACTGGCCGTACGACCAGCAATGGAACCTGACCATCGAACGCGAATTGCCGTTCGGCTTTTCCACGAGGGTGTCGTACGTCGGCAGCAAGGGAAGCCACTGGCCCTATATTCGCGACCTGCAAACGCCGCGCGCCAGCACCACACCCTTTACCGCGTCACGGAGGCCGTATGCTCCGGACAAGATCCTGGAATTGTTTCTGTTGGATCTCGGCGGCAACGGAAACTACAACGGCTTGGAACTGGAGCTGACCCGCCAGTTCTCGAGCGGACTGTATCTGCGCGGCTGGTACGACTGGAAGAAATCCCTGAACGACGTGCTCGGCGGGCGGCTCGGCGACTCGGTGGGGGCCGAGATCGAAGATCCTTTCAACCGGGGCCGTGAGAAGGGTTACCAGGATAGCTTCGTTCCTCATGCCGCACGCTTCGTGGCGGTCTACGATTTGCCGTTCGGGCGGGGAAAGAAGTTCATCAGCCAAGGCGGCGTGTTCAATCACATCCTGGGCAACTGGACGGTCGCTCCGCTGCTCACGTTTGGCGGGCACCAGCGTTACGACGCCCGGTTCACCGGACGCGACACGGCAAACATCGGCCGCGCTACCGGCGGACGTGCGGACGTCATTTCCGGCTGCAACATGTATGAGGGCGGAACCTTGCCGGGCCGGTTCTGGAACCGTAATTGTTTCGCCATTCCCTCCAACGGCACGTTCGGCAGCGCCGCGCGCGGAATCCTCCACGGTCCCTGGGTCTGGAACCTCGACTTCAACATGTTCAAGACGTGGAACCTGCTGGGGCGCGAATCCGGTCCCTACCTGAAAGCGGAGTTCTATTCGACCAACTTCTTCAACCACAACAACACGCCCGGCCCGCAGTCCCTGAACATCGCCGATGCGAATTTCGGCCGCTTCCTGCCTTCCGGCAGGCGGACGATCTACTTCCGGTTCCGGGTGGGCTTCTGAGACCGGCGCACCGCATCACGGCAGTCCGGTGCCGTGATGCGGTGTACCCTGTACAGGGACGGAAAGGAAGCTTTCGCATTTGAGACGAAGAACGTTTTTCCAGCAGGCAGCCACGGGAGTGGCATCGCTGGGCTCGTTGGCCGTGCAACCGGCGCCGGCCCAGTCCGGGCGCCCGCCTGCCAGGCCGAAGATGATGTTCTATCACGACGGCCGCCACCCCCTGATCTACATGTACGAGCCGCCGATGCAAAAAGAGGAGTACGAAGCGGCGGTCGATGAACTGGTGGGAACCCCGATAGAAGCGATCATGTTCTGCCTGGGGGATGGCCGGACAGTGCTCCACGACACCAAGGTCGGCGAGCTGTGGGGCCACAATGTCAGCAAGTGGCCGCATCCGATTTTCCGGCGGGCGCACCAGAATGCGCGCATGCTCATCGACGCCGGACACGACCCGTTGCGCGTCGTCTGCGAGCGGGCGCACCAGAAGGGGCTGCTGCTGTATCCGACCCTGCTCGTGCAGATGGGATCGGGCGAGCGCGGCACCGACGTGCGCGGCTCGGATTTCCGCTTCAACAACAAGCACCTGGAGATCGGGGCCAGGGGCGGCATCGATCCGAAGTTTCCCAAAGGGGCGCTTCGCAATCTCGACTTCAAGCACGCCGAAGCGCGCCGCGAACGATTCGCCCTGATCCAGGAGACGCTGACCCGCTATCCGGTGGACGGCTTCGAGCTGCAGCTCAACTACTCGCCTTACTACTTCCGGCCCGACGAAATCGACGAGGGCCGCAAGATCATGACGGCCTGGGTCGGTGAGGTGTATCGCGCGGTGAAATCGAGCGGCCCGGCGCGCGAGTTGGTGATCCGGATTCCGGCGAGCCTGGAAGGCTGTTACTCGGTCGGCTTGGACGTGCGGGAGTGGATCCGGCAGGGGATTGCCGACGCGGTGGTCGGGCAGGGATTCTCGGGCCCGGAGCTGGTGGACATGACCATCGATTTCCGGCCGCTGGTCCAGGCGGCGAAGGGGTCGAAGACCCGGGTCTACGGGGCGATTCAGAGCCATGTGGACTCGGACCGCATAGGTGAAGCGACGATCGAGATGGTTCGGGCCACGGCCTGCAACTACCACGCCCAGGGTGTGGACGGGCTGTACCTGGCGCACTGGTTCAACAACTGGCCGTACGAGGCTTCGTTTTACGAGAAACTGCGCGAGATGCCGCATCCCGACGTGATGGCGCCGAAGGACAAGTTCTACTTCGTCCCAACGGTGACGGAGCGCTATTCTCAGATCACGCTGGAGCCGGGCCTGACGATGCAGTTGCCCGCCGAACTGAAGGTCAACGAGCCGGTGACCGTGGAGTGGCCGGTGACCGACGACTTGCCGCGGTGGGCCAAGACGGGACGCGTGCACGAAGTACTCCTGCGCGTTCGAATCACCAACACCAGTGAACTCGACCAGTTGGCTTTCCGATTCAACGGGCGCACGCTGCCGCAGGAAACGTTGCGGAAGATCAACGAGACCTACAAAATGCATTCGCCCCGCTACCGGGTGTTCGGATACTGGTTCGTGTGGCGTCTGCCGCGGGAGCACTGGCCGCTCCAGGGAAACAATCGCGTGGAAGTGACGCTGACCCGCCGCGACCCGGCCCTGACGCCGGCAATCGCGTTGCGGGACGTCGAGATGGAGATCAAGTACCTGATGGGGAAAAACTATCATCGGGGGCAGGATCCGGACCTTGGCCCCTCCAAGGGCGGATCGCCAGGCTAAAACTCGAAAAAGGGACACATGGAACGAAGGGCTTTTCTGGGAACAGCCGGCGCCGCCGGGATGGCGCTATCGGCTCAGACGCCGGCGCCGGCGAAAAAGTACCGCGCGGGCGTGATCGGACTTGGCTGGACGGGTCTACTCTACGACCTGGCAAAGCGAACCGACGATCGCTTCAACGTCGAAGACGTGAACCGGCCCACACCGCCGCTCAACATTCATCGCAAATACTACCATCACGATCATCCGGGTGAGGAAGGCTTGCCTCAGTCATACTCGGAGGCGCTGTGGAGCCGGCCCGAGGTGGAACTGGTGGCCGGCGCCGACCGCGACACCAAGCGGCTCGCTCCGTTTACCGAGAGGTATGGCATCAAGGCCGTCTACACCGATGCGATCGAGATGATGAAGAACGAGAGGCTCGACATCGTAGCGGTCTGCACGAACACGAAGGGCCGGTCGTTTCTGACGGTCAAAGCAGCCGAGATGGGCGCCAAGGGCATCGTCGCGGAGAAGCCGATGTGCCACACGCTGGCGGAGGCCGACAAGATGGTGAAGGCTTGCGCCGATCGCAAGATCCCGCTGAGTTGTGGCGCGATCTCCACGACCCATCCCTCTTTCGCCAAGGCCAAAGAACTGGTGCGGAACGGTGTCATCGGCGACCTACTCTCCATTGAGACGAGAGGCCCGTCGGCGCAGCACCAGAATTGGTCCTACTTCCTTGACAGCGAGCTTGCCTGGGTGGTGGGAACCGGAGACAGCCCACGCCGGGAAAGCGGCAGTGACGAGTTCACCGGCCAGGGCATGGCGGTGGCGCGGAGCGGCTTGACCGTACACTTTCGCAAGGGCGCCCCAGGCGTGCGGCTGAGCGGTTCAAAAGGCGAAATCTCCTTCGACTACAGCCGGGGCGGGTGGCAGTTGCAGGTGGAATTGGACACACCGGCGGGCAAGCATCATGTCGAGTCGCCCTGGCCAAGCCCGCAGTTCGTGCGGCCCTACCACGCGGTGTACACGGTTGACGACGTGGTCGCCTGTCTGGAAGGGCGCATGGACGAGCCGAAGAACTCTGGCCGGCGGGTGGCGGCGGCCCTGGAAGCAGAGGTTGCGCTGAAACAATCGTCGAAGCAAGGCGGCGCCAAGATTGATCTGCCATTGGCTGACCGCTCGCTGGGGTTGAACTACGACTGGTTTCGGTGAGGCGGCGGCGCTGATCGGGTCTTTGCGATGGCCGCTTTCGGGTTTCGTGTTGACCCGCCGAAGGACGCAGATGTATACTCCGTTCACCGATGGCAAGCCAGAATCCTGTTTCCCGAAGAGACTTCGTTTCCGGGTCCGCCCGAGGGGCCGCGGCGCTCGGGGCGATTCGCGGCAATGCGCAGAACGTCCCCGCCGGCGAGAGGGTCGGATTGGCCGTTATCGGTGTGGGGGGCAGGGGAACGGGCGCTGTCAAGCAAACCCTTGAGCTTGGAACGGCCAACGTGGTCGCGGTCTGCGATGTGGACTCCAATGCCGCGGAGCGGGCCAGCCAACTGGTATACCAGAGCACGAACCGAGCTGCCAGGACGGTGAGTGATTTCCGCAAGCTGCTGGACGACAAATCCATCGATGCGGTCATGATCGCCACGCCGCACCACTGGCATAGCCCTATCGCCGTCGCGGCGATGAAGGCGGGCAAGGACGTCTACGTCGAGAAACCCGCCAGCCATGTGTTCCGGGAAGGGCGCGTCCTGATCGAGACGGCCAGGAAGTACAACCGGATCTTCCAGCACGGCACGCAGATGCGGTCCAGTGAAGTCACCGCGAAGGCGCGCGAACTGCTGGATGCCGGCGTGATCGGCGCTGTCAAAATGTCCAAGGCATGGAACATGCAGCGGATGAAGCCGCCCGCGCCGCTCTCTGACGGGCCTGCTCCGCCCGGCGTGGACTACGACATGTGGCTCGGGCCCGCCCCCAAACGTCCCTTCAACCCCCATCGGTTCAACCGGTCGATCAACTGGAGCAACAGCTTCGACTATGGCAATGGCAGCATCGGGAACGACGGGATCCATGACCTCGACATGGCGCGATTCGGCCTGAACCCCAAGACCCATCCGGTTCGGATTACCACTGCCGGCAGCAATGTCGATGGCGCGTTGGGCGACTACTCGGACAACATGCAGGTCTCCTATGAGTTCGAGGAAGGCAAGGTGCTTCTCTACGAGGAGAGGAGTTGGACGCCTTACGGCCAATTTGGAGTTGACAGCGGCAACATGTTCTACGGCACGGAAGGGTTCATGGTGTTCTCCCGCCGGGGATTCTTCCAGGTCTACCTGGGCCGGAAAGAAGAGAAGGGACCCGGCATGAAGGGCGGCGGGGGACATCCCAAACATTTCGCCGATTTTCTTGAATCCGTCCGGACCCGAAAGCCGACCATCGCACCGGCGGAAGTGGCGCATCTTTCATGCGCGCTGGTACACCTGGGAACCATCGCTTACCGAGTGGGGCGCGTGCTCCGCTTTGATCCGAAGACTGAAACTTTCCCCAACGATCCGGAAGCCAACCGGCTGTTGACGAAGACGTACCGGCCGCCGTTTGCGCTTTGATCGGGCCTTTGGGGCGCCACAAGGAGACCTCCATGAAGAGCGCTCGACCCCTGGCACTTTTGCTCGTATCGTATTTGCTGGCGTGCGCGGCCTATGGCCAGTTCACCACCGGCACCATCTATGGAACTGTGTACGACCCTTCCGGCGCGGCGATCCCGGATGTGGAACTGACTGCCCGCAATGAACGAACAGGGGCCGCCACATCCACCTTGTCGGACGCCGCAGGGACTTTCACGTTCAACTTCCTGGCGGCTGGGAGGTATACGCTCACGCTGGCTGCGAAGGGCTTTCGGCGAATCGAGCAGCGAGGGGTCGAGGTTGCCGTGGGGCAGAAGCTCAATTTGAACCTCAGCCTTGAATTGGGGGACGTCGCGACGGCGGTCGAGGTCAGTGCCGAGACGCCTCTGGTCAACTCGGTCAATGCGCAGGTAATCGCCAGCGCGAACGAACTGGCCACCAAGGAACTGCCCCTGCTGAGACGGGACATCACCAACCTGTTCAGCCTGGCAGCCGGAGTAAACTTCTCCAGCGACGGCGCGCGGATCAACGGACTCCCAACCAGCGGCAACAACATTACCCTGGACGGTCTGGATGCTAACCGGGATCCGGAGTTACCAACCATATCCACCTATCAGAACTTCAGTTACCTCAAGGGCGCCAGCGTGGAAGCCATCGGTGAGGTGCAGGTGGTCAAGAACATTTTCTCGGCGGAACTTGCCAACACGATGGCGGGCGGGCTGAACGTCGTCACCAAGAGCGGAACCAACCAACTTCACGGGAGTGCGTTCGAGAACTACCAGTCGAAAGGACTGAACGCCCGGGAACCGTTCGCCGTGCGCAAGAACCCGCTCATCTTCCATCAGTTCGGCGGATCGCTGGGAGGGCCTATCAAAAAGGACAAGTTGTTCGTGTTTGGAGCCTACGAAGGGTACCGGCAGACGAACGCGACCACGCTGGTGCTGGATGTCCCGACCCCGGAGGCGCGAAGCCGAGCCATCGCCGCCAATCCCGCCTATAGGCGGGTCATCGACCTCTATCCGGACCCGAACCAGCCTGTGACGCCGGGAGCCGTAACCGCGCAACTGATCGCGCCCGCGGCCGGGACCCTGGATGATAATCACGCCATTGTCCGCTCCGATTACCTGGTCACATCCCACAATACGGTGACGGTCCGCTATCTCCGGTTTCGTCCCAATCGTCTGAATCCTACCCTTTTGAAGTTGCCCTACGCCCGCCTCCAGGCAGGCAAGACCGAATCCGTCGGAGGGAGTTTCTTTCACACGCAGCCGTCCTGGAGTTCGGAAACCAGGTACGGTTGGAGCAAGAACGATCTGGACCGGATCGACGGCGACATCGAGGTCGGGCGGCGAGGCGACCCCGCCATATCCGCCAGCGCCGCGGGAGTTAACGCGGGGTTCAATGAGCTGTTCTCCAAACGCGGCACCTCCAATACCGTCGAAGAGATTCTCGCGTTCAGTCTGGGCCGGCACTCCCTCAAAACCGGCGGAATCTATCAGCGGCAGACCATCTCCCGCCTCGGTTTCCAGAGCGCCAATTTCATGTACTCCACTGTGAATTCGTTCCTCACGAATACCCCCGACCAGATTGCCATTTATGGTTTCGATGACTTCTTCATCCCGCGAACTCAGTGGGGCTTCTTCGTGCAGGATGATTTTCGAGTGAATTCCCGGCTCATCCTGAATCTGGGTTTGCGCTACGACTACTGGACGGTGGTCAAGGAGAGGAACAAGAATCTCTACAATCGCGACGGCGTGTTTGGACCATTTCGTCCGCCTGACAGCGTCACCGAGGCCGACCGCAACAACTTCGCGCCACGAGTAGGTTTCGCCTACAAGCTGGACCAGGAGGGCAAGACCGTGTTGCGGGGCGGAGCGGGCCAGGCCTACTTCCCTATTGTGTTGTTCAAGCTGCTCAACCTGTACAAGTCGTCTCCGGACGCATTGGGGCCAACGTCCCGTCTGACCCGTGACGATGCCCTTCGACTTGGCCTTAAGTACCCGCTGACGAACAAAGAGATCGAGGAGATCGTGAAGAAGAGTGGAGGGCTTAATTTCGGATTGCACGTGGATCCGCGTGTGCCCACTTCCAGTTCCATCCAGTACACCTTCGGGATCGACCGCCAGTTGACCCGGACGATGGCGTGGGAGATCAACTACGTGGGCAACGTGACGCGGAAACTGATTGGCACCACGCAGGCGAACCGTCCGGACCGGGTTACGGGATTGCGCCCGCGTCCGGACTTCGTCTTTATCCAGGTGGTCGACGGCGTCAACGACAGCAGCAACTACAACTCTTTGCAGACAACACTCCGCAAGCGCTTCTCCCGGAATCTGCAGTTCGACGCCGCCTACACCTGGGGGAAGGGCATCAACTATAATGGCGGAGACCTTTTCGGCGGCGCCATGCAGGACATTAACAACATTCGGGCAGAGCGGGGCCGGTTGGGAATTCCCGGTCACCGCTTCGTTGCGAACTGGGTCTACGAACTCCCCTTCACGAAGCTGATGCAGGGCGGCGGGCGGGGCCGCCGGTTGCTGCTGGAAGGCTGGCAGGTGGCCGGTATCGCCGACCTGCAAACAGGTGTTCCGTTCAACGTCACTCAGCCGGGCACCCTTCCAACACGCCCGGACCTTGCGGTGTCCAGCCACGAGGCTGCCTACGTGCGAAACGGCTTGCAGTGGTTGTCGCCCGGCGCTTTTCGCAGGGTGCCTATTTCCACTGCGAGCGGCGCTGCGACGCGCCCGGGCGACCTGGGCCGCAATGTGTTTAGCGGTCCCAAAACCCGCATATACAATCTGGCCTTGTCGAAGAACCTGAAGTGGACGGAGAGGGTCGTGCTGCAACTTCGGGTGGACATGTTCAATGCGTTCAATAATGTCAACTACGGCAATCGGCTCAATCTGAACATGGACGCCGGGGCTTTCGGCCGGTTTACGGGCACCGAGCAGCCTCGGCAGGTACAGCTTAATGCGCGGCTCAGTTTCTAAGGCGCCAAATCCGCACTCATTCCGGCGCACGGCTTCCGGAGCTTGTCCACCGCTGGGGCCGGGCATCGCCCGGCCCGGCGTTGCCGAAGCCCGGCCTCGATGGCACATGTTCAGGCCGCTGGGACCGGCCTGATCTTTACGCGGACGAACGGGCAAAACGGCGCCCATGAAGCCGGGCGACACCGCGGAAAGTGAAGATTGAGGGAATCGGGATACGGCGAAACTATGTAGTGGCCGGCTGAGGCGGCCGCGGGGGGTGTTTGTGAAGCAGTGGAATGCGCCGGAGAAGATGCGGAAAGCCTTGCTGGGATTCGGCCTCTGTGCCGCGTTCGCTGGCCTGATGCCGATGACGCGGGCCGCCGAACAACATGTGGCGTACACCGATCCGGCGCAAGCAGGTCCGGATTTTCGGGTGCAGGGCGAATACGAGGGCTCGCTGAGCAATGGCGCGGTGATCGCGGCACAAGTGATCGCGGTCGGCAACGCGAAGTTCGAGGGAGTTCTGTACTCGGGCGGCTTGCCCGGCTCCGGATGGGACGAGAAGACCAGGTTCCATTTCAGGGGGGAGACTCGGGGAGACGCTACGCATTGCATCGGCATTCACGGTGAACGCCTGATGTTCGAGAACCCGAATTTTCACGGAACCATCCGGAACGATGTGTTCCGCGGCCAGGCCGAGATGCTCCGGAACGTTGCCGACAACACCACGTTCGAAATGAAAAAGGTCCAACGCCGATCACCCACGCTGGGGGCCAAACCCCCGTCCGGGGCCATTGTCCTCTTCGACGGAACCAACGTCGCCGAATGGGCAAGCGGAAAGCTGGTATACGGTGATCTGCTCGATGTGGGCGCCGAATCCAAGCGGATGTTCCAGAGCCTCCAGTTCCATCTGGAGTTCCGCACGCCCTTCATGCCCACCGCTCAGGGGATGGCGCGGGGCAACAGCGGCGTCTACGTGAAGAAAGTCTGGGAGGTTCAGATCGTCGACTCGTTCGGCTGGAACACAGAGAATCGCAAGTTCGAGCGGCTTTCCGATTTCGCCCGCTGTGGCGGCATCCATGAGATGGTCAAGCCTCGCTTGAATATGAGTTATCCTCCGCTATCATGGCAGACATACGACGTGGAGTTCACTGCCGCCAAGTTCGACGACGCGGGCAACAGAGCATCTCCATCGATGATGACCGTGCGTCTCAATGGCGTACTGATCCACGACAGATTTGTGCTGCCTCCCGTGCCGCCAGGAAATGCTGTAAAGGCGGCCAAAGACAGCCAGCCAGGACCGCTATTCCTCCAGAACCACGGCAACCCCGTCCGGTTCCGCAACATTTGGGTGGTGGAGAAGAAATGACGTCCCTGGGTATCGAGCGAAAGAAGTTGGCTGCCGCCAGGTGGAAGCGAAGTAGCCGGGAGGTGCCCGCCGTCGCCTTCAGAATCCGGCAACCAAACAATAATCGATAAGGAGATCTGATGAATAATCCCAATCGCCGCAATTTCTTTTTCGGTCTGGCAGGAGCAGCGGCCCTGTCGTCCGCGCGACCGGCCTTTTCCGCCAACGAGATTCGCATCGGCATGATCGGCCTCGGCGGGCGCGGCAACCACCTGATGCAAGAGCAGGTGAAGCCTGTCCCCAACGCCCGCGTCACGCATCTGTGCGACGTCGACCAGGCCAGGCTGGAAAAGGCCCAGGCTTCGGCCGATAGGCTCGGCTACGGCAAAGTGCGCGGCACCGACGACATGCGCCGCCTGCTGGAGGACAAAGACGTGGATGCGGTGGTCGTCGCCACACCGGACCACTGGCATGGGCCTGCGACGATCCTGGCCTGCGCCGCGGGCAAGGACGTCTATGTCGAGAAGCCGGTGTCGCACAATCTCCGCGAAGGCAGGCTCATGGTGGAGGCGGCGCGCAAGTACAAACGCGTGGTGCAGGCGGGAATGCAGTCGCGCAGCCGGCCGAGCACGATCAAGGCCGTCGAGATCGTGCATTCCGGCAGGCTGGGCAACGTCCTGATGGCCAAGGCCTGGAATTCGCAGCTTCGCAAGGACATCGGCAGCCGGCAGGACGGCGCGGCGCCTCCCGGCGTCAACTACGACACCTGGGTGGGACCGGCCGAAATGATCCCGTTCAACGAGAACCGTTTCCACTACAAATGGCACTGGCACTGGAATTTCGGAACCGGCGATATGGGCAACGACGGCGCGCACCAGTTGGACCAGGCGCGCTGGGCGTTGAAGACGGACCTGCCTAAGCGCGTGAGCGGCTCCGGCGCCAAGTACTATTTCAAGGACGACCAGCAGACTCCCGATACGATGAACCTGAGCTTCGACTACGGCGATAAGGGCCTTCTGTGGGAGATGCGCATCTGGCAGGACTACCCGCTCGAAGGCATCGACAACGGTGTGGCCGTCTACGGAACGGATGGTTTCATGCACATCGGGCGCTGGGACGGAAAGTGGGGTTACCGGATCTTCGACAAGTCGGGCAAAGTGGTCACCGATTATCGCGACGATGAACCGGACTTCCACATGCGGAATTTTGTGGAGTGCGTCATCTCCCGGCAGCGGCCCAACTGCGATATCGAAATCGGTCACGTGTCGAGCGCGCTGTGCCACCTGGGCAACATCGTGCACCGCACCGGGCGCAACATCAGCTTCAACCCCGTGAACGAGACCATCCCCGGCGACCCGGAAGCGTCGGCGATGCTCAAACGGAAATACCGCAATCACTGGGGAACGCCGAAAGGCGTCTGATCAACAGGAGCATTCATGCAAAGAAGAGAATTCCTTGGAACCGCGGCGGGAGGTCTGGCTACGGCCGCCGCCGCACCGGCGGGCGGCGGCGTGCTGGCCACACCCGAGCAGGCGGCCACGCGCAAGAAACTTCGCGTCGGCATCGTCGGTTGTGGACGTATGGGCCAATACTTCGCCGAAGTGTACCGGCGCTTGCCCGACACGGAACTGGCCGCGATCGCCGAGTACAATGACGAACGCCGCAAAGTAGTGGGCGAGCGCTTCGGCGTCAAAGCGCTTTACAAAGACGTGCACGCGATGCTCCGCGAACAGGTGCCGGACATCGTCGCGATCATCACCCCGACGAAGTTCATGAAAGATGCGGTCATCGCCAGCGCGGAGGCGGGGGTGAAAGGCGTCTCGACGGACAAACCCATTGCGGCGAGCCTGGTCGACGCCGATGCCATGGTCGAGGCGTGCCGGCGGCGCAACATCGTCTACGCCGGCGGCAATCTGCAGCGCGCCCGATGGCAGATTCAGGAAGCCGGCCGGCGCTTGCGCTCCGGCGAGTACGGCAAGATCACCGGAGCGGCCGTGCTCGGGTTCGGCGGCGAGATTTCCGGTGGCGGCTGCCAGCATGTATCCGTGCTTCGGCTGTTCACCGGCGCCGAGGTGGCGGAGGTGATGGCGTGGGGTCATCCTCCAGAAGCGCTCGCAAGAGACGACGATGGCGGTCTGATCATAAACGGCCGTTTTCGCATGACCAATGGCATCGAGTGTCTGGTCTTCGGAGATCGGGACAAGACAAGCGATGGCGTTCAGATCTGGTCGGACAGCCACATCGTGCGCTGGAACTGGGATTCGCCGCGGATCTCTCAGTCGGGCGTGGGAGGCCGCAAGGAGGTCGCCGCGAATTACCCGCCGTTCCTGTGGAAGCACGTGCTGGCCAAACCGCCGCTGCGCGACACCGATGACTACCTGGTGTCCTCCATCCGATCGTTTGTGGACGCGGTGCACGGCAGCAAGAACACGTTGTTCGTGTCCGGCCACGACTTGCGGCAGGCATTGGAGGTCGCCATCGCCAGCAAGCTTTCGGCGCAACTGGGGAATCAGCCGGTCAAACTCCCGTTGAAGGACCGGACATTGGCGCTGTTGCCGTCGCCTTACCGTTGGGTTGGCGGCGATGCCGCAGGAAGACCCCAGACAGCGGCCGAGGCCGCAGGAGAGCGATGATGACGCCCAGCCGGAGGCAATTGCTCCAACTCACGGCTGCCGCTGCCGTGAAAGGTCAATCGCCCAAGAAGCCCCCCAAGCGTCGTACGCTGTATTTCAACGACGCCCGCCACTACTACCTGTTCGTCTTCGAGCCGCCGATGCGGATGGAGGATGCCTGGCGTCCGGTCGACGAAGTGGCTGGCACGGCGGTCGACACCTTTGTCTACGGCGTCGAACGCGGTGACGGGCTTTTCTATCCCTCCAAGGTCGGGCTCCGCTTCGGCGCCGACATCCAGCCCTTCACCATGTCCGCGTACTGGCGGGTCTGGGAGAACATGCAGAGCCTGATCGACCGCGGGCTCGACCCGCTGGAGGTTCTTCGCGACCGCGCGCGGGCCAAGGGCATGGAGTTTTTCGCCAGCGTCCGTATGTCGAGCTACGGCGGCATCAACCCCAAGTTCAAAGTGCCCGAGGGCGGCCGGGGCCTTGCCCATCAGGAGGTGCGCGACCACCAGTTCGCCGTTCTCGAGGAACTGGTCACCCGCTACAACGTCGACGGAATCGAGTTGGACTTCGCGGCCGCCCCCGGCGGAATGCCGCCGATCCTGCGCAAAGAGGATGCGAAAGAGTTCACGCCTGTCTTAACCGACTACGTCGGCCGCATCGCCCGAATGGCACGCGCCCGGAGCGGCAAGCGCTGTTTTGTCGCGGCGCGCATCTACCCGACCGAAGCGATGAACCTCGAGCAAGGGCTCGATGTCCGCGCCTGGATGGGAAAGCGCTTTGTTGATTCGGTCACTCCCATGTACTACCTGGACTTCATCCTAGACCCGGACATGCCGTTCGACTGGCTCGTTCGCGACGCCCAGGCCGCGAACGTCGCCATCTACCCGATGCTGCAGCCGTACGCTCAGGACGAGAATACAGGTTCGCCCGAACGGTTGTACTACACGCCGGAAATGATGCACGCGGCCGCGGCGAATTTCTGGGCTAAGGGCGCGGACGGTCTCTACACGTGGTTCATGAAGTGGCCTCTCGGCGACCCGGAGCGCCGGATGCTCACCGAACTCGGCGACCCGGAACTGATCGCTGGAGCCACCAAGCGCCATGCTCTGCGACGGCGCTCCAAGCAGTCGGCCGAATCGGGGTACAACGCGGCTCTGCCCGTGGAGATCAAGGCCGCCAGCCCAGGGCGGGGATACCCGATCCGGTTCTTTGTGGCCGACGAAGTGGAGCGGACGCGGCCCCGCGAGATCACCCTTCGCCTCCTGGTGACCAATCTGGTGACGGCGGACACGCTCACCGTGAAGCTCAACGGGCGTTCGCTCGAAAGTGAAGCCCGCCTGCGTGACTTCGGCAATCACATCAGCCCTTATACGAGCCAGTGGCTGCACTATCGCCTGCGCCAGGTATTGCCCCGGAAGGGCGAGAACACCCTTGAGGTCTCGCTCGACAAGCGGCCCGCGCGGCTTCAGGGCGGCGTCACCGTTGAAGAAGTCGAGCTACTCATTGACTATGGGATTTACCCTTAGGCCAAGACGGCCTTGTTCCGGCTTGCATTGCGTGGTCCCTCCGGAAGGAACGCGGCTTCACCCAGAAGGAACTCGCCGCCAAGGCCGGCCTGATTCAGGCCCTCATCTCCGACTACGAACGCGACAAGCTCCGTCTCACCGCCGAGATGATTCTCCGCTTCGCTACGGCTCTGGAGATCACCACCGACGACCTCCTCCAACCTGGCGGGCCCAAGCCTATCCGGAAGCCCAGTCGCCGGGTCCTTCGCCGTCCCGAGCTGATCGAGACGTTACCGTCTCCTCAGCAGACAACACGGTTGAAGACAATCGACGCGTTTTTTGGAGAATGCCGCTTTCCGGGCAGCGCGCCGCTGAGTGCGGCTTTCCTTGGCGGCTAAATGGAAGACATGGAACCGAATCTCAATCAAGAACGCCAACAGGCACACGCGTTGCTGGATCTGCTGCCGGCCGCGAAGTTGAACGCCGTGCGGAGTCTACTTGAAGTGATGGTGGAACCGTTGGCGCGTTCGCTGGCCCTGGCACCGGTGGAAGAGGAAGAGATCACGCCCGAGACCGCCGCGGCGCTGGACCGCGCCCGTTCTTCGCTCGACCGCGGGGACGGCATCCCGCACGAAGAGATCATGCGCTAGTTTGGGCTGAACCAGTGAGCGAGGACACCGCCCCGGAGCGGATCGCGGTCATCTGGCCGCCTGGTCGCCAACCATCGCCCGGCCGGAGACCGGCACCACATGGAGCCGGTCTCGCGGGCTGACCGCTAACGCTTGCCTCAGCGGCCTTTGTGAAGCTCGGCGACGCCCTTCTTCAGCCGATAGAGCGCCTTCACTTCCGCCTCCGTCAACTCGCGATTGAAGAGCGCCAGATCGTCGAACCGCCCGACATAACTCAAGCCCAGCCGGATCGCGCCTTTCTTCATGTCCCAGGTGAAAGGCTCCTTGATCCCCTGCGCCGAACCCTGCAACTGCCCGTTCAGGTACAGACGAGCCGACCCGTTGCCCGACCCCAGGCCTGAATGCGTCACCGCCACGTGCGTCCATTTCTCGCGGGAGAACGGGGTTTTCTTCACGATCACCAGGCGTTTGACGAAGTCCGGGTTCTTGTCGGGGGGCACGTCCTGGGGATTCCAGGTCTTCAGGTCCCCAAACACGCCCAGACGAAAGTGGCGCGGCTTGTCATCCTTGGTGAAATCCACCCAGATCGCCGAATCGTTGTAGGCCTTATCCGTCACCTGGATCGGATCACAGTAGCCGGGCTCCAGGTCCTGATCGGGATCGAGCTTCAGCCAAAAGGAGACGGCCCCGTTCCAGTTCTTCGGGTCGAACGCGACATTTGAAGTCGCGTGGTAGAAAATGGCCTTCGAGTTCTTCTTCCGGAAATGCAGCGCATCGCCGAAGCGGCCCTGTCCGCGAGCGATCTCGACGTCGGGGTTGCCCAGGCCCGGTGTCGCCTGGTCTTGTACCTTGTAGTCATCGGCCGTGTAGAGGCGCTTGTCGCCGAGCGCGAACGCGGCATCCGTGCCGCCATCGAACGCAGCGTGAAAGGTCAGCGCGCTCTCCAGCGCCTTTCGCGGTTTGTCCTCCGCGGACGCCGCGGTGGTCATCAGAGAGATTGGGAGCATCCAGATAAGGTATCGCATGACTGAGACCTAATGCCGGATTGTACATCGTTTGATAGGCTCGAATGGCATGTCTGTCCAAAGAATCGCAGCATTCCTGGCCGTGTGGTCGACCGCGAGCGCGGCGGTCTCCTTCGAGCAGGTGGATCTGTTCCGCCAGGGAGACGCGGGAGTCCATACCTATCGGATTCCCGCGCTCGTGGAGACGAAGCGCGGAACCCTGATTGCGGTCGCGGACGCGAGGCACGAGAGCACCCGCGACCTGCCGGCCAAGATCTCGCTGGTGATGCGCCGCAGCTTCGATCGCGGCAAGACCTGGACGCCGATGGAAACCATTCGCAAAGTCGCCCGGGGCGGCGCCGGGGATCCCTCGCTGCTGCTCGATCGGAAGACCGGGCGGGTGTGGTGCTTCTTTGCGTACGGGCCGCCGGGCATCGGCTGGAACACCGCCAAACCGGGTGCGACCACAGGGCCGGAGACCCTGCAGGTCCACGCGATGTTCAGCGACAATGACGGCGCCGCCTGGTCCGAACCGGCCGACCTGAGCCCGCAAATCAAAGATCCGGCGTGGCACGCGATGTTCGCAACGTCCGGCACGCACCTCCACACGAGTCAGGGGCGCTATCTGGTTCCGCTGGTCGTACGCGACGGCAACCGCGCGGCGGCCTCGCGCAACGCCTATAGCGACGACGGCGGCCGGACCTGGAAGGCAGGCCAGGCCGTGGGTCCCGGGACCGATGAGAGTCACGTGGTGGAACTGAAGGACGGCACGATTCTGCAGAACATGCGGAACGGGCCGCGCCGCGCGATCGCCCGATCGACGGACGGCGGTGTGTCGTTCGAGCCCCTCACCCACGATGAGGCGCTCGAGGACCCGAGCTGCAACGCCGGCATCACGCGCGGCAAGTGGAAAGGCCGCGACGTGATGATCTTCACCAACGCACAAAGCCGGAAGCGCGAGAACCTCACCGTGAAGCTCAGCTACGACGAGGGCCGCACGTGGCCTGTCTCCCGCACCCTTCACGCCGGGCCAGCCGCGTACTCGACGGTGATCGTGCTGAAGGATGGCACGCTCGGCGTGCTGTACGAGCGAGGCGAATCTTCCGCCTACGAGAAGATCACGTTCGCCCGCTTCTCCTTCGACTGGGTCATGCAAAAATAGGGCGTGCTTTCGCGCCGTGTGTTCTCGACGCTCAGCGCCGGCGCGGC
>JBJXGR010000392.1:0-2854 GCA_046160045.1 Bryobacteraceae bacterium | reverse complement strand
GCGGAGTGTCGCTCCTGGGCATCGATTCCGCATTCTGCCCTCCCACGCGCCGTCAACAGGCCTGGGATCGGCTGAGCCGCGACCTGACTCCGGAGATGGTAGATGCGATGACCACCCGCATCCCGCTCGCCGAAGTGCCGCAGTGGGCGAATGCGATCGTCGATGGCAAGGTGCGTGGCCGAGTCGTGGTCGATTTAGGGGAGTAAGTCCGCGATTTCCGGAGTAAGGCGGACACCGTAGGGAACGTCGACTCGCCGAAAGCCATGAGGGCCGCTGGTGAAGTCCAGTGTGTATTTCTTGTGGTAGTCGTCTAAACGCTTGCGGCCCTCGTCGGAAACCCGATCCGGGTCCAGAACGGCGCGCATCTCGCCTTTGTTGACGTGGTACCAATCGACGAACAGGAACAACCGGCGATCTTCGGAGGGCCGGCGCGCGGATTCACTTTCCCGCTGCGCCAGCAGTGTGGCGGGAAGCGCGGTTGCCAATTGAAGCCATTGTCGTCTCTCTAAGCGATTCGGACCCCTATGTGGATTGCCGCCTGGCTGGGGACGGCACTCCGGTCAGCGTATTACTTCACCGGAACTGCCGCCGTCGCGACCTCCACGTCCGCAATCCAGTACTTGAGATCCTCCGGCTGGTGGAATACCTTTGCCTGAATCCGCAGCCCCGGCCGAAGCTTCTTCCAGTCGGACGCGTTCCTGACGGGGAACTCCATCGTCATCGCCTCCATCCAGCCCTTGATCTCCTGGTGGGCGATGAGCGCCGTACGGTGGGTCGTGTCCAATTCAACCACGACCCCCGTGAGCCGGTACTCGACAACCGGCGTGGGCGGTTTGCTGCACGAACTCAGCATCGCCATCAATAGCGCAATCCATCGCAGACCGGTCATCCGTGGATTCTCTCGAACCGCGCGCCGACGGCATCCCAATCGATGACTTTGACGATTGCGTCCAGATAGTCGGCGCGGCGGTTTCGATACTTCAGGTAATAAGCATGCTCCCAGACGTCGACTCCAAGAATCGGCCGGTGTTGCCGGGACAATGGACTGTCCTGATTGGCGTACGGCTGAAGCAGGAGTCGGCCGTCGGGGCCGAGACTCAGCCACACCCAACCGCTTCCGAACAGGGAAAGAGCCGTTGCCTTGAGCTTCTCTTCAAACGCGTGGTGACTTCCAAAGGTCTGATCGAGAGCCTTGGCAAACTTGCCCTTCGGCAAAGCGCCTTTCGCCGGTCCCAGCACCTGCCAGAACAGGGAGTGATTGGCGTGGCCTCCGCCGTGGTTGCGGACGGCCGTGCGAAACGGCTCCGGGAGCGAGTCGAGCTTGGCCAGCAACTGTTCGACGGTGTCTCCCCGCCACTGAGGATTGGCGGCGGCCGCCCGGTTCAACTGATCCACGTAGGTTTGATGGTGCCGGGAGTGATGAATCTCCATGGTACGGGCATCGATGTACGGTTCGAGCGCGTCCGCCGCGTAGGGCAACTTGGGGAGCGTGAACGGAGCCCCGGCAGCGGCGGCCGCCGGGGCCAGCGCGGCCGCGTGCAGAAGCGAGCGTCTAGTGAGGGTGTAGTTCATAGGGGATTCTCCGGGCGGCGGTTGCGGACCAGAAACCGTAGCAGCCAGGCCAGCCCGAGGCTCAGCGCCGCGAGTGGTGTGACCGTGAGCCAGAACTGGCGAAGGCCGCGCGGTTCTCGCAAAATCCGCTCTCCGTAGCGCGCGACAAAGATCCGTACGATCTCTTCCTCGCCGCGGCCGGCGCGGATCAGCGCGCCGATCTCCACCCGCATCGCCTGGGCCGCCGGGGACTGGTGTTCGGCTACGCTGCCTCTCCAGCAGCAGGGCGCAACGAACCGGTCCTCGATCGAGCGGGCGGCCTCCGCGCCACACACGCCGGCGAGGACCAGGGCCCCGGCAACGCACCACACCATTGTCGTGTCAAAACGCATAGCCAATGTTGAGGAAGAGGTTCCGGCCAGGCTCCGGAACGCGCTGTCCGTTGCAGAAGGGATCCCGCTGGAAGGACAAGTGCGCGAGATAGAAACGGTTGAACACGTTGTCCACTCCGGCGGTCACCGTGATCTGTTGGAGGTGAACTCCGAACACTAACGGCCTGTGACAAATGTGGCCCCGTAGCGACAAAACGTTAGTTTAGGGAAGGCAGGGCGCCGGAGGAGGGCGAGGGCAAAGCGCATAGCCGCTTGCCCATCTCACGAGGAATCGGGGCCGAAGGAGCAGCCACCGGCCGCGGATCGAGAGCGCGGGAAGAGCGAATGCCGCCAGGAAGAACACACCCATCGACAGAGGCAGCCACAATGTGATCTGGCGGCACGAATCCGCACAGGCACGGCTGGCGAATATCAAAGGGCCCGAGCCGGCGCCATCTTCAGCGGGCTTCTTCCCGCAACAGCAACGGCTGGTGCGGGCGCAGGCCATCGCACAGGAGGGGCTGGTGTCGATGAGCGCGGCAAGCGGGGCCAGGTACGCCAGTAGAAAGCAGCAGACGAGGCCAAATCCAACAGTCTGTGAGGATCTTCCCAACATCTTCATTTCTGCCGTTTGCCAATACAACCTGTTGAAAGATCCTCAGGTTACCACGAGTATTCGGACATGATCGCCCAAATTGACTAGGGCAAATTGTCGCGCCCTGCCAACCGGAGAGCAATTCGGCGCGACCACCAGCGCGCGGAGGTCTTTGCTTAGCGGCGGGGGAGCGGGAACGGGAACCGGGAGCGGACGGCAAGCACGAGGTCGTGCGGTTCGCCCGGCTTCGAACCGCTGTAAAAGCCGACGGTCGCGTTCAGCCGGATGAAGTACGCGTCTCCTTCTTGCGCCGGATAGCGTCCTTCGTTGCCGTCGG
>JBJXGR010000391.1:0-24954 GCA_046160045.1 Bryobacteraceae bacterium | reverse complement strand
CGCTCATGGCCAGGATTTCGTACCTGGCGGCGCGCATCATGTGGTCGAGCGACCAGACCTTGGCATTGGGATACGGGGGCTCCCCCGCAAGGATCAGGCTGGTGGGAACCCCGGGGAATTCGGCTTGTAGCCGCCGCACGACGGCAACCGCCGGATCGTTGTTTTCGCGGACGGCGAACAGGATCTCGAACTCGGGGTAATCCTGCTGGAAGAAGGTCCGGAGGTTGGAGAGGAGGTCATCTTCCGCGCCAGCCAGGGGTTTCAGGACCGAAATCCCCGTCGCTCCGTGCCGCGACCGCAAAAGGCTGTGAAAAAAAAGGGGACAGCCACCCCGTTTCTCGATCAACGTTTCGTGAAGAATCAACGATTTGTGGTCGTGAAACGGGGTGACCGTCCCCAATTTTTTCACCCGCGACGCCCGCGAATAATCCCAGGCGGCAATCACCGTGATCGCGCAGTATACAGCGCAACCCGCACAGATCGACGCCAGCACGATCCCGGCGATCAGCACAGGACTATTCCGTGGCAGCTCTGCTGTCGATCAACTGGCGGATCCGCGCCAGGAAATCCTCCACCGGCTGGACTCCCTGATCGCCGTGCTTCCGGTTCCGCACCGAGACCGTACCGTTCTGCGCCTCCCGGTCGCCGAGCACGAGCATGAAAGGGATCTTCTGCAACTGCGCTTCGCGGATTTTCGCATTCACCTTCTCATTGCGATCGTCCACGGTTACCCGCAGGCCTTCGGCGACCAGGCGTTCCTTCAGGGAGCGGGCGTACTCCATTTGCCGGTCGGTAATCGGCAGGATCGCCGCCTGAACCGGCGCCAGCCACACCGGGAACGCGCCGGCGTAGTGTTCCACCAGGATGCCGAAGAATCGCTCCACCGAACCGAACAGCGCCCGATGTACCATCAGCGGCTGGTGCGCCTGCCCATCCTCCGCGATGTATTTCAGATTGAACCGCCGCGGCAGCGTGAAATCGAACTGCACGGTGGACAACTGCCACAGGCGGCCGATGGCGTCCACCAGCTTGACGTCGATCTTCGGGCCGTAGAACGCCGCTTCGTCGGTCATCAACCTGGCCTTCAGATTCAGCCGGCTGGTCGCATTCCGGAGAGCCGTTTCCGCCAGTTTCCACTGGTCGGCAGTGCCGTCGTACTTGCCGCTCACGCCGCCGTCCCACGTCGAAAGCTCCGCCTCGTATTGCTCAAAACCGAACGTCTTAAGCACGTCCATGGCGAACTCGAGGCAATTCACCACTTCATCCTCGATCTGTTCCGGCGTGCAGAAGATATGCGCGTCGTCCTGCGTGAAACCTCGCACCCTCAGCAGTCCGTGCATGACGCCGGAGCGCTCGTAGCGATACACCGTCCCCAGTTCGCCCAACCTCACCGGCAGATCGCGATAACTGTGCTGCCGGTCGGCGTAGATCAGAATATGCCCAGGACAGTTCATAGGCTTCAACTGGTATTCGGCATCGTCCAATTCCATGCGGGTGAACATGTTGTCCGCGTAGAAGTTGGCATGGCCGGAGGTCTTGTACAGGTCGAATCGCGCGATGTGGGGCGTATAGACCAGCGAATAGCCTCGGGCCACGTACTGGTCGCGCATCCAGTTTTCCATCAGGTTGCGAACGGTCCCGCCCTTCGGGTGGAAGAAAATCAGCCCGGGCCCGGCGAGTTCCTGGATGCTGAACAAGTCCAGTTCTTTGCCCAGTTTTCGATGGTCGCGCCGCTTCGCTTCCTCGACCTTATGGAGGTACTCGTCGAGTTCCTTCCGCGTAAAGAACGCCGTACCGTAGATCCGCTGCAACTGCTGGTTCTTCTCGTCGCCCTTCCAGTACGCCCCGGCGATCGACAACAGCTTGAATGCCTTGATCTTGGACGTATTGGGCAGGTGCGGACCGCGGCAGAAGTCGATAAAGTGCGGCCCCAGGGTATATTCCGAGAAGATCTCGTCGGCTTTTTCCTGGATCAGCTCGACCTTCATCTTCTGATCCGCGTAGTTGCGCAGACCTTCCTCTTTGCGGGTCATCACCCGCTCGTAAGGCAGCCCGCGGGCCTGGATTTCGCCCATCCGTTTCTCGATCTTCTCCAGGTCTTCCGGAACGAACGGGGTGGGCCGCAGGAAGTCGTAGTAGAAGCCCGCCTCGGTCGGAGGCCCGATCCCCAACCGGGTCTCTGGAAATAGTTCCAACACCGCGGCGGCCAGCAGATGCGCCGTCGAGTGGCGATACACTTCCAGGGCTTCCGGGTTCTTTGCCGTCAGGATCTCGACGGTGGCGTCCGCCTCCAGGGGACGGGTCAGGTCGTGCAACTGCCCGTTGACGCGAGCAACCAGGGCGGCTTCGGCCAGGCGGGGACTGATCCGCTCAGCGATCTGCAACGGAGTCGAGCCTGCCGGGACCGACTGCCGGCTGCCATCCGGCAGCGTGATTTCAAGACTGCTCATATCGGGATCTTCCATCATATCGCGCCTGGAACTTAAGTACCAAGTAACTGTATGAAGGCTACTTACGGCTCCCGACATACTCCTTCCAGGGCTTTTCACACAGGCTTACCCGCTGTTCCCCCGTTTCGCCTGAGGACTGGCCGATATATACTTCGGGTACGTTCGTAAAGCCCGTGCGCCCATGAGTAAGGTCATTGGCATAGATTTGGGGACCACCAACTCGGTTGTGGCGGTCGTGGAAGGTGGGCGTCCCAAGGTCATTCCTAACCGGGCCGGGGGCATGGTCACTCCTTCGGTCGTTGCCTTTTCGAGGAACGGGGAACTGCTCGTCGGCCAATCCGCCAAACGGCAGGCGATCACCAATCCCGAGCGGACGATCTCGTCCATCAAACGGTTCATGGGCCGCAGCTACGAGGAAATCGAGAGGCTGGCGGAAGCGATGCCTTATCCGGTCGTCGAACTCGAGGACGGCGGCGTGGGCATCGAGGTGGGCAGCAAGATGCTGACGCCCCCCGAGATTTCCGCCATCATCCTGGACGAACTCAAGAAGGCCGCCGAAGACCACACGGGCGGGCCGGTAAAGGAAGCCGTCATCACCGTCCCGGCCTACTTCAACGACCGGCAGCGGCAGGCCACCCGGGAAGCCGGAGAAATGGCCGGGCTCGAGGTGCTCAGGACCATCAACGAACCGACCGCCGCCGCCCTCGCCTACTCCATCGACAACCGGGAGCCGGCGGAGATTGCCGTCTTCGATTTCGGCGGCGGCACGTTTGACATTTCCATCCTCAGGCTGGGCGACGGAGTGGTCGAGGTGAAGGCCACCAGCGGCGACACCTGGCTGGGAGGAGACAACCTGGACGACACTCTGCTGGATTTGTTCCTGACCGAGTTTGAAGAGAACCAAGGCGTCGACTTGCGAGACAACGCCATGGCGCTGCAGCGGTTGAAGGAGGCGTCCGAGACCGCGAAACATGAACTGTCCTCGCTGCAGGAAACCAACGTCAGTATTCCGTTCCTGGCCAACGACGCGTCCGGCCCCAAGCACCTGGAGATGCGCATTCCGCGGCATCACTTTGAAGGCCTGATCGACGAATACGTTCAGCGGCTGGTTCCGCCCTGCAAGCGCGCCATCGCCGATGCCGGCCTGAAGACCGCCGACTTCAAGGAGGTCCTGATGGTGGGCGGCTCAACTCGCATTCCGCGAGTCCAGCAACTCGTCAAGCTGATGTTTGGCCGGGAGGGCCGCAAGAACATCAACCCCGACGAGGTGGTTGCTCTCGGGGCCGCCGTGCAGGGCGCGCTGCTTACCGGCGACATGAAGGGAGTCCTGCTGCTCGACGTCAACCCGCTCTCGCTGGGAATCGAAACCAGCGGCGGTGTCTTCGCAAGGTTGATCGATCGGAATACGACCATCCCGGCGCGGCACAGCCGGACCTTCTCGACGGTGATCGACAACCAGCCCTCCGTCGAGATCCGTGTGTATCAGGGGGAAGACCACTTCTGCCGGGAGAACCAGCTATTGGGCATTTTCGAACTCACCGGAATCCAGCCGGCGCCGCGCGCGATTCCGCAGATCGAGGTGATTTTCGAAATCGACGCCAGCGGAATGCTGAAGGTCACGGCCCAGGACAGGGTGACACAGGCACAAAAGCAGTCTGATATCGTCACCCGGCGGACCAACTTCCAGCCCCGGGCCTGACCGCTATTTCGTGTTCTTCTTTGGATAGACCACCGGATAGCCCTTCTCTTTCCACTGCGTGACACCCGTCGCTCCCCCCGTCTGATAGCCGTTCCTGTTGAGCAACTCGGCAGCCCGGCCGGCCCGGCCGCCGACGCGGCAGATGGTGACGATCGTGCGGTCTTTCGGCACCTCGTTGAGACGGCCCTCCAACTGGCCCAGGGGTATGTTGACATAGCCTTCGACCGCTCCCATTTCATCCAGTTCGTGGGGCTCGCGAACATCGAGCAGGAACACTTTCTGCTTGGAGGCCAACATCTCCTTGAGTTCTTCGGGCGTCAGCTTCTTCACGCCCTGGGAAGACGGCTGGGCCAAGGCCACCCAGGTGAAGACCAGCACAGCGCACAACAGCACCAGTAACAGGATTCGGTTCATGACGACAGTATAAGCCGCCGCGCTCCTGGACTGTTCTGTGGCACGATAGAGACAGCCGGAGGAGGGACCGCCTGTTAAGCCTGCTAAAGCGCTCTATCCCTCTAATCCTCGTGGGAGCCATAGGACTCCTCGGAGTCGCCTGGCTCGTCACCCGTGGATTGGGTTTCGATGATACCCGGACCTACCGGGTCGGGTACCGCAACGTGCCACCCTTCCTCAGGACGGGTCCGGCGGGCCCTTCCGGTTTCGTCGTGGACATGTTGTCCGACGCTGCCAGGCGGCGCCGCATGCGGATCCAGTGGATCGAGGTCGAAGGACCCGTGCAAGCGGCCTTGGCCAAAGGGTCCATCGATCTGTTTCCGCGGGTGATCGTCGGCGTCGAACCCTTAACTTCGGTCAAGACTACGGAGCCGTGGATGCAACTGCAGTTTGCCCTCGTCGCTCCGGCCGATTTCCCATTGCAACCGCCTCGCCCGGGCCTTCGCATCGCGCACGAAGACACGCCGGGCCTCGGTCCGTTCGTCTCTCGATCCGTTCCAGGCTCGGTAACGGTACCGCGTCCTGGGCGGGCTGAGGTTTTGAAGGCCATGTGCGAGGGGCAGGCCGATGCCTCCTTCCTGGAACTGAGCGTGGCCGAATCTCTGATTTCACGCCGGCCGGAGAAATGCGCCGGCCTCGCCATGCAGGTGGTCCGCGTTCCAGGCGCGCTGGCCGAAGCGGCGATTGCCTACACCCCGCAATCCAGGCAGGCGGCCGAGGCCCTGCGGAGCGAGATCGTTGCCATGTCGCAAGATGGTTCGCTCGCGGAAATCAGCGGCCGCTGGTTCCCCCTGACTTCCGCCGAATTGGCATGGATGTTCGCTGAACTCCACGGCCAGCAGCACCTGCGCTACCTCGCGGCCGGCATTATCATGCTGGCCCTGGCGCTGGCTTTCAGCTTGCGGCAAACGCGCCTCATGCATCAGGCCCAACTTGCGGCTGACCGCGCCAATGCCTCCAAGAGTGAGTTCCTGGCAAACACCAGCCATGAGATCCGTACCCCGATGAATGGTGTCCTCGGCATGGCGGGACTCCTGCTTGACACCTCGCTGAACCCGCAGCAGCGCGAATACACCGAAGCTATCCAGCGCTCCGGCCAGGCGCTGATGCAAATCATCAATGGCCTGCTGGACTTCTCCAAAGTGGAGTCCGGCCGGCTCGACCTTCGGATAGCCCCGTTTGATGTCCGTATCGAGACCGAGGAAGCCGTCAGTCTCCTCGCCGAGCAGGCCGAGAGCAAGGACCTCGAACTGATCGTTCACATCGCGAACGACGTCCCGGAAACCGTGCGGGGTGATGCCGGCAGACTTCGGCAGGTGCTCATCAACCTCGCCGGTAATGCCGTCAAGTTCACCGAACACGGACAGATTCGGGTCTTCTGCCGGGTGGCCGAGCGCAACGAGAACCAGGTCACATTACGCTTTGAGGTCCTGGACACCGGATCCGGCATTCCGGAGCGAACCCAAAGAAGGCTCTTCCGTCCCTTTGTCCAGGCCGACACTTCCACGACCCGCCGATTCGGCGGCACCGGTCTCGGCCTGGCGATTTCCAAGGAACTGGTCCACCTCATGAACGGGGAGATCGGCGTCGAAAGCCAGCCCGGCCACGGAGCGAAATTCTGGTTTACCGTCGGGATGGAAGTTTCCGGCTCCGCGGCTGCCCAATCCAAACAAGCCTGCGGCCGGGTTCTACTCATCGAGAACAACCCCGCCCAGGCGGCGGCCGTCGGCGATCTCCTGCGGGCTGCCGGCATGACCGTGACCGAGGCGGATTCCATTCAGGCCGCCCGCGACCAGATCGCGCGGGCCGATCCGTTTGATATCGTCATCGTTGACGACACGCTGCCGGAAGGCGCTGGCTCGGAGGTCTGGCTCGGCTTGCGCAGCCAGGCCCTGGATGGTGCAAAGGTCCTTCTGCTCACCCGATTCTCGAGCAGACCTCCTCCCGAGCGCCTGGCGCAGAACGGCTTTGATGGCTGGGTGGCCAAACCGGTGCGGCGCAAGCCGCTTTTTTCAGAGTTGGACCGCTTATTACCCAAACCCGGCTGCATCCCGCCTCGGGTTCTGGTTGTCGACGATAACGTCATTAACCAGAAAGTGCTCCTTCATCTGCTCCGAAAGTTCGGCGTGGAGGCCGATCTAGCCGGCAGCGGACAGGATGCGGTAGACGCCGTGCGGCAAAGGCCGTTCGATCTCGTTCTGATGGATATCCACATGCCCGAAATCGACGGATGCCAGTCCGCGATCCAGATCCGGGGCCTCGGAAGCGAGGGCGCGCGGGTGCCAATTATTGCCATGAGCGCCAGTACTGTAGAGGAGGACGTGCAACGATGCCTGCAGTCGGGGATGAACGACGTCCTCCCCAAGCCGGTTTCGGCGGAAAGCGTGAAGGCCGTTGTCGAACGGTGGACCGGGACGCGGATTCGACGCATCGGCCCAGTCCAGAGTGCGGACGCCACCCCGCCAATCATCCGATAAACCGAGGGGCTGGCCACCCGGCCCACTTTCCCGAACCCCTTCCCCTTCTACCAGCGCCAGGCCAGAGCCACGCCTCCGCTTCCGAAGCCAAACTCGGGCATCATTCGGCTGGAAGGGTTCACACGGCTGCCCGGCAGAGTGGGATCGTGGTGGCGCTTGTACACAAATCGGCCAATCAGGAATCCCATCGAACCGCCGACCACGATGTCGGACACCCAGTGCCTGCGCGCGCTCAGGCGGGATGCCGCCACGGCGCTGGCCAAGGTGTAGGCGGTGATCGGAACGGCGAGATGGTCCCTGTATTCGTAGGCGAAAACAGTAGCCAGGGCAAAACTGGTGGTGGCGTGCCCCGAAGGGAATGAATTGCCGCCGCTCCAGAACCCGCCTCGTCCGTCCCCGCTCACCGGGCGCGCCCGATTCGTCAGTTGCTTGATCGCGAACACGGCGGCCTGGCTATGGGCCATCGCCTGCAAACTCAGCCAACCCGTCTCCTTGAGATGATCGTCTTTGGTTACCTCACCCAGCAGAAAGGTCGCGCCGGACAGCCCGGCCACGGTATACGCGGCCCCTAGCTGGGAGACCCGGCCGCTCCATTTGGTTTGATCCTTCGTATTCGGGAGCAGGTCTCCAGTCTTCCTGTCCGTTGCAATCAACGCGCCCGACAAAAGGGCCATCGGGATCACATATTTCTTGACAGTATGCGAGCTGTAATTCCTGGCGCGGAACGGGCTGGACCACATGCGCCATTCATCCAAGGCCAGAGTTCGCGAAATCGGCTGCCTGGGAGGCGCCTGGGGGGCAACCGGGCCCGAACGGTCACCTGCCACTTGCGGAGGGGTGCCAGGCTCCGGAGCGGCTTGTCCCCGCGCCGAAGACACTCCCACAACCAGAAAGATCGCCAAGATCAAGCCGGCAGTCTGAGTTCCTCCCGTCATAGCCTGCCCCTCTTCCAGACTCTGTCTCTGGGCATGGGTGCTCCGATAACTTTCCGCAATATCCAGGTCTTCACCGAATTCCACAATGTATCACTCAAGTGGTTTAGCAGACCAGGACGGATTGCCCGAACCGCGGCCGAAGGCAGCGGGCTCGCGTGGAGACGGAGGAGGATGCTGGTTGCGACGGGCCGGGAACAAGGAAGATTCGGGATAAGATTCACGAATGACCGAGTGTAGGTAGAAGCGACATGAAGAACACGCGCCGCGAATTTGCACGATTGGGTTCCGCCGCCGCTCTATCGGTGGCGGCTGGCTGTTCCCGCCCTCGAAGACCGAATATTGTTCTGTTCCAGGCGGATGACCTCCGCGCGACCGCGATGCGGCTTTACAACCCCGGCGCGGTGGCGACGCCGAATCTGGATCGGCTGGCGAACTCCGGAGTCGTCTTCAACCAATCCTTCACGCCCCATCCACTATGCCTCCCGGCCCGAGTCTCCCTGTGGACCGGGCAACATTCAGCCACTCATGGCTCCCGATACAACCAGAAGCTGATGAGCGATGAGTCGACCAGCATGGCGGGGTCGTTTCACCTGGCCGGGTACACCCTCGGGATCTTCGGCAAGAACCACTGCTTCACGCCTGGACAGCTCAGCCGGTGGTTTGGGACCGACTACAGCATGGGATCGGCGAGTTGGAGAGCATCGCTTGCGCCCGAGGCCTCAAAGCGGATCGCCGAGCACGCCCGGTGGCTCAAAGCCCAGGGTGGCGCGCTGATGCCGCCCGCCGCGGCTCCCTTCCCTCATGAGATTTTCCCAACGCACCTGGCTACCCAGCGCGCCATCGAATTCGTGGAGCGGCATCGGCAGGGTCCGTTCTTTCTGTGGGTGTCCGTCCCGGATCCCCATACGCCAACCGAGGTTCCCGAGAAGTTCGCCGGAGCGCTGCCAGTGGACCGCGTGAAGCTGCCGCCGTTTCGCAGGAACGAGACCGCGGGCAAGAACACGCGGATGCAGATCTTCGACTACCTGATTCGCGGCCAGGAGATTCCCGACGAGTACCTGGCCCGGTATCTCAGTGTCTACAGCGGGAAGACCGCGTTTCTCGACCACGAACTGGGCCGCCTGCTGGACGCCATCGATGCCAGGAAGCTGCTCGAGGACACTATCTTCCTCTTCACCTCCGACAATGGCGACTTCGCGGCCGAGCACCATCTCATGGTCAAGACCGGCAGTCTGGTGGACTCGATGGTGCGGCTCCCGCTGGTCCTTTCCTGGCCCGCCAACTTGCAGGGAGGACGGCGCGAGGACGCCCTCGTCAGCCAGGTGGACCTCATGCCGACCCTTCTGCAACTCTGTGGACTGCCCGTTCCTCCAACGGTGGAAGGCCAGTCGCTGCCGCTGGCCCACGACGCTACCCGCCGGCCCTTTGTCTATTCCGAGTACGGCAATGGAGACCCGGAATACAAGTGGCAGGACGCGCGCGGGTTGGGCCCGGCGAAGCGGCTCGGGGACTATGCTCTCGAGACGCCCCGCGAGTTGCAGGACCTGGAAAAAAGAGAACGGGCTGGCCATCTACGGATGATTCGCACGCACACCCACAAAGTGATCGTCGACTCCAACGGAGAAACCGAGTTCTATGACTTGCGCCGCGACCCTGATGAACTGGACAATGTCCATGGCCTGCCGGAGCATCGCGAGCAAGAGCAAAGGCTGTTGCGGATGCTGGCGGGCTGCCCGCGCCGATGCGGGTCGGGGTAGCCGGTCGAACTTCCCCCAATCCTGGTTCCGAAAAGGAAACTTGCGGCAGGATTCGTTCGATAACACAGCATGCAGTGCCGGTTCCACAGGCAAATGGCAGGATCCTCCAGGTTGTCGGCGACTTTCTGGAACTCCTGGAAGCGCGCGGCCCAGTGGCGTCACGGCGCAAGCCTTGTGGCCCTGGTCTCGTTCCTCCTGGCGGCGGCCGCGCCGGCCGAGGTTCGCCAGGTGCCGGTGGCGCTGATGCTCAAACCCGCCGGAGCCACGCTGATTCGCGCCGGCTCGGAGACCGCAATCGCCGCCAAACCCGGCGATTTGCTGTTTGCCGGAGATGCGATTCGCACCTCTTCGGACTCCGCCTCGTTCTTGTTTTGCCCGGGTTCAGTGGCGCCCGTTCTCCAGTCGGGGAGTGAGGTCCTGCTGGAAGAAAAGCAGCTCACGATCAAAGCGGGCCGGGTCAGCGAAATGCGGCCGGTGGCCTCCTGCTTCCTGCCGCCGGTGCAACGCCTTGCCTTGGCCAGCCAACAGACTTATGGCGCGTTTGTGACGCGGGGACCCGGCGAGGAATCTGCGTTCAAAGCGACTCCGAGAGACAAGTGGCCGTCGGGACTGGCGGAGGAGATGTCATCGATGGACGCGGCGCTGGCCCTCGACGCGGCGGACCCCGCGGGACTGGTCGCGCGTGCCGTCCTCTTCGAGAAGTACAACCTGCCCGCCGACGCCTTGGCCGATTACTACCGGATTGTACGCGAGTGGCCGGAGGCCTTGTGGCTGTCCGCGAAGATCATCGAGCTGCAGAGAATCGTCACCCGGAACGCAATCCTCGAGGCAAATCCCGGCTGGCGCTGAGACGCCGCCGGCGGCCCCCGCTTGCCGGAACCTCTTGGGGTGTCATAACGTATCTTCAAGTGCGGCATGTCAGACGCCGCTACCGTGAAGATGCCTTACTGCAGCCAGTGCGGAAACGAAGTGCGGCCGGCCGACCTCTACTGCGGCAAGTGCGGATCGCGACAGCCGATCCAGCCGTCGCAGCCGCGGGGTGAGCCGCTTTCGAACCTGACGGCGAACCAGGCGAGCGTCCTTTGCTACGTTCCCTTCCTGGGCTGGATCATGTCGGTGGTGGTGCTGGCAACCGACCGGTTCCGCGCGGACCGGACCGTCCGCTTCCACGCCTTTCAGGGATTGTACCTGTTTGTCGCCTGGCTGCTGGTCGACCAGTTTGTCGGGCCCCTTTTCCGGCACCTTCACGGCGGGCGTCAGATGGCCCACCTTCTCGAGTTCGCCGTCATCGGGGCGATGATCTTCATGCTGGTGAAAGTGTCGAAAAAGCGCAGCTACTCGCTGCCGATCATAGGGGAACTGGCCGAGAAATCCGTGGCCGAGTTGTAATCGGCCGAGGCGTCTTAAAACACTTCGAAACAGTACACCTGGTTCGAGCCGTCAGGCGAGATGCCGTATTGCCCGGTGGCGAGGGTATCGACGACTTCGATGCGGAAAAGCGTTTCGCCCAGCTTGGTGATGTTCAATCGCGCGGGACGCGCGGATTCCTTTTGCTTCTTGGCATGGAACGCTACCTCGCGCTGGCCGGCCTTGACCTCGAACGGGTAGAGCTTCAGACGATCCACCGGAATCTTCTCGGACTGAAACAGGAGCACGGGTCCGGCGAGAGGGGTGCGGGCCTTGGCGCCAGGGTCCGGAATCACATAAACCTTCCAGTCCTTGCGGGTTTCCTCCTTGGCGTCCGAAACGTCGGTCGCCAATAAATCATCGCCGTGCACGATGTACGGCAGGTCGGGCTTGGGTGGAACCGGGCCTTTGTATTTCTGCGCAGGCAGCAGGAGGGCGGCGATCAACGCGATCGCCGCGGCAGTCACGACGGTGCGAGGCCTCACGAATACGATTCTAGCTCAGGCTGCCGGGCTTCCTGAGAGAAGTGGGATTCGATCGCGTCCAGGGTCTTTTCGAACTGCTGCTTCTCGATGGGCTTCAGCACCAGATAGCGTCCGTCGCCCTGGAAATGCATGGACAGGTCGTGGCTGAAGACCTCGGCGAGAAGAGTGAATGCGCCAATGCGGCCTCGGGCGCGATCGAAAAACTCCACCCAGTTGAGGCCTTCAATGCGTGTGGAACAGAACACGACGTCGAAACGCAGACGCGAGATCAGGTCCAACGCTTCGTCCGAACTGTGGACGGGAACCACTCGATAGCCCCGGCTGCCCAGGACTTCCATCAACTGCCGTTCCACCCAGTCTTCGGGTTCGATCAGCAGAGCCGTCAGGCGGCGCGAAGGCTCGCGGAATTCGGGAGCGGCGGCGGCTTCGATGGGTTTGTCCGCCTGCATTAGAGGCAGTTCGATCTCGAAGCAGGACTCCCGCTCCGAAGCCTGGACCAGGCGCAGGTCGCCACTGTGACCCGTAATGATGGTCTTACAGACATCGAGCCCCAACGCCTGCACTTCATCTTCGAGCGATTGCCGGCGTCCAGCCTGACGGGGTGCGGCGGTGTACCGGATTTCGATGAAAACGCGCCGGGCCAGCACGTCCGCCCGGACCGCGATGCGCTTTTCCGCAACGTCTTCGAGCGATTGCTCGGCATGCACCAGCAGGTTCAGGAATACCTGCTCGATCTGCCCCTGGGACGCGGTGACGAACAGCTTCTGGTCCTTGAGCATGTTGCGGAGTTGGATCCCGGACGCTTTCCACTCGCGCTCGCGGAAGCGGATCAGGCCGCGTAGCAGGCCGATGATTTCTACCGGCTCGGGTTTGACGTGCTCGGGCTGCGCGAACGAGACCAGGCGTTCGACAATGGCCGAGGCCCGCTTTGCCTCCGAGGCGATGACCAGCAGTTCATGATTGTCCTGAGAGCCGCGATACTTTTCAATCGCCGATTCGGCCATGCCGGAAATGGCCGCCAGGGGCGTTCGAAGGTCGTTGACCACACCTGATATCAGACGGCCGACGGCGGCCAGTTTCTCGCTGCGGGCGAGTTGTTCGCGAACCGAGCGCTGCTGCAGCAGTTTGACGGCGACACCGGCCTGGTTGGCCAGATGTTGCGCGCTGGCCTTCTCGTCTGCGGAAAAACTGCGCGCTTTGCGCGAGTTCTCCATCTGCAGAACGCCGATCGCCTCGCCCTGGGTGAGCATCGGGATGTAGAGCACCGAGCGCGGCAGCAGAACATTGCCCTTGGAACGGCCCGGCAATCCGAACGGGCTGCGCTTGGTGTCGGCGATCGTCACCATGATCCTGTTTTGGAAGCAATTCACCAGCCCGGTTTCGAAGAAACCGGAAGGTTGATCGACGGCCACGGGCGGATCGCGGCGATCGTCATTGGTGGTTACCGTGTTGAGCGTGCGCGTGCCGCGATCGAACAGATACAGGCGCACGCTGGTAATGCGCAAGACTTTTGGCAGGACACCTTCCATGCGGCCGAGCAGGTCGAGCGTGGAGGAGGAGTCGAGGATCTCTTCGCTCAAAGAGTGCATGCGGCGGATGATCTCGCGCTGCTCGCGCCCCCGCCGCTCGCGTACCCACCATACCAGCGCCGCCACCAGCAGGAATGCCGCGAGCGGCTTGAGCATCCACATGGCCTCGCTCCAGTTTTCGGCCACACGCTCGACATCATCGGGCTGCTGAACGATGAGTTCGAACTGGCTGTCGTGGATCGGCCCCAGCGAATACTGAAAGGAAATTCCCTTGACGCGAACGCGATCGCCGATCTGGAGTTCCGGAAAGTGCTTCCGGTTCGACTCCCGGGGCGACGGCATGAAGATCTTCAAGGGCGCCTCGGCCTCCCCGATACGGAGAAACACCCCTTCCGAGTTCTCGCCAGTCTCGATCACGCGGTCCGTGGCCGTAACCAGCAGGCCCAGATAGCGGAAAGTGAGCAGGTCACCTACGGGCGCCCACCGCGCCAACGGCGGTGAACCCGAGGCCTCGATCGTGAGCTTTTGAACCACGACAACCGGGAGCCCATTACGCGTGGTCACCTTTCCGATCGCAATCACCCAGTCGCCTGGCGTCAACTGCTGGAACGTGTCCGCTTTGCCTTCGAGGATCAATCCCTGGTCTTTGTCCTGAATCGCGAGATGAGTGTGACCGAAGGCGGCAAACGGCCGTTGGGAGACCTGCCCGCGCACCATGACAGAGGTCCCTTCCATCGCCGCGGTGTACGCGGGAGGTGTCCGAGACGATGCCTGCTCGAGTGTCGCCTCCACCTGCGCATGCATGGATACTGCGCATGCCAGCAATGCGACAAGCAGCCTCAAAGACCCGGTTTTTGGCTCGCCAGCCATGGCCACAAAAGATCGTTCGTAAAATCGTCGACTTCCAGGTCAACGTCCGGAAGTTCGTGATGAGTGGTGCGGACGCCCACCACCCGGGCTCCCGCGGCGCGCGCCGCCGTAACCCCCGACAGAGAATCCTCGAAGATTACGCAATCGCAAGCCCGATAGCCCAGCAGCCTCGCGACCTCAAGGTAAATATCTGGAAAGGGCTTCGGCCTGTCGACTTGACGCCCATCGACCACCGCCTTGAAATACGGCCGAAGTCCTGCGCTGTCCAGCAAGAAATCCACATTCGCCGGTTCCGCATTCGAACCTAAACCAAGCGGGACTCCCGGGAGCTTTCCCAGAAACTCCCGTATTCCGGGAACCAGGCTCCGCTCCAGTCCGGCAGCCATCAGCGAACGGTACAGTGCTTCCTTTCGGGCGCTCCTCGCCCAAACCTCCTCTTCCGGGAGGTTCTCTCCATAGAAGTCGCGGATGATCTGGTCATTCCGCTTACCGTACATCCGCTCGTGCATCGCTTCCGTGGTAGCCAAACCGTACTCGGCATTGAACCGATCCCACGCCACGCGATGCACGGGATTGGAGTTTACAATCACCCCATCCATGTCCAGGATGATCGCCAGTCCCGGATGGATCATACCATACCAGCCCCAGAGGGTATGACGTCAATTGACCTTAGATACATTGTCGTGAATCCATTGAATGTACGAGGGTAAACCCTTCAGGACCGGAAGAGCGAGGATCTCAGGGATCTCATAACTATGCACGGACTTCAGCTCGGCCGCAAGCGGCTCGAACAGGTCCGCGCAGGTCTTGATGATCAGCAGCCATTCCCCGGCGGTTTCCACGTGATTCTGCCACCAGTAAACGCTTTCGACGGCGGGGACGATGTTGACGCAGGCAGCGAGCCGTGATTCCACCAGGTGCCGGGCGATTCGCCGGGCCTCTTCGTCACTGCCGCAGGTGCTGAAAACAACGAGAGGGTCACTCATGGTACCGATTCCTCCAGGACGGTCAGGATACTCTTGGGACTCCCCATTAGTTAGGATGCCACGGGTTACTACCCAGAACTGGAAAACAGCCAAGCCTCCAGTCGACTGCGTCGGCTTCGCCCTCAAAAACCGGCTCGCGTTTCCCGGCAGCGAAGGCGACGTCAACACCAAAGGGGAGTCGCAGGAAGCCGGAATTGTCCTCGCCCGTGAAACCTACCCGGGCAAACTCAACGTCGCTTTCGCTCGAGGTTTCGTATCCACCCAAGCCTTCGTTGACCGCTACGTCACCGTGGCGGACGGCCTGGAAACGCTGATCCCACCCACCGCGCATGAAGGCCTCGGCTTCGTGCCGACCCACCCGCAAGCAAAGGTGTATGACGCCCTCAGCCAAAGTGATCGAGGGCCTACGGCCGGACGATGGTTCCGTCCAACCGCCGGTCGTTGCCGCGACTGCCTCCGGGGGACTTGTAGGGGAACTTCGCCGCCAGCATTTCGTCGATGTCGACGCCCAAGCCCGGCTTCTCGTTCGAATACATGTAGCCGCCGCGAATCTCGGGGGCGCCGGGGAACACTTCCCGCACCGTGTCCGAAAAGTAGTTCTGTTCCTGGATGCCGAAATTGAACGCCGTCAGGTCCAGGTGCATGTTCACGGCATGGCCGACCGGCGACACGTTTCCCGGCCCGTGCCAGGCCGTCCGCACATTGAAAAACTCGCACATCGCCATGACCTTGCGGCACATGTTCAGGCCGCCCACGGCGGAGACGTGAATGCGGATGAAGTCGATCAACCGCTCGGTCACCAGGTTCATCCACTCGTGGCGGTTGACGAACAACTCACCCATCGCCAGCGCCGTAGTCGTCTGTTTGCGCATGATCCGGAACCAGTCCACGTCTTCGGGCGCAAAGGGGTCTTCGAGAAAGAACAACCGGTAGGGCTCGACCGCCTTCGCCAACTGCAGCGACAAGGCCGGCGGCACGCGCTCGTGAACGTCGTGCAGCAGTTCGATGTCGAAGCCCAGCTTGGCGCGCAGGTACTCGAACATCTGAATCGTGCGGTTCACGTAGGGCGTGGGTTCGAACACCGGCGAGGGCCGCACGTTGGTCGGGCGCATTTTTTGAATGGCGTCGGACGTCCCGGCCCCGGACACGCCGTAGCCGGAAAAGCCCGGCGTCGCCACCTGGCAGCGCACGTGCCGGTACCCTTGCGCCATCCACTTCCGGATTTGATCTTCGACATCGCTCAACTCGCGGCCCTGCGCGTGCGCGTAGAGGGCCACCGCGGCCCGCACCTTGCCGCCGAGTAACTGATATACCGGCACGCCGCACCGTTTGCCGAGGATGTCCCACAACGCACCGTCGACGCCGCTCAAAGCATTGTTGAGGGTCACTCCGCTTCGGAAGTACGAGGAGACGTACGCCGATTGCCAGATGTCCTCGATGTCGGCGGGGTTCTTGCCGATCAGGAACGGCTTCAAATAGTCGTTCACCGCGCTGGCGACGGCGAGAGGCCGCTCGCGATGGGTCGCGCACCCGATGCCATAGAGGCCCGGTTCACTGGTCGAGACCTTCACGATCACCAGGTGATCGCCTCCGGGCTGCGTCAGGATGGCCTTGACGCCGGTGATCTTCAGCTCGGGCAACCCTTTTCGCGATTGCGTCTGGGCCGCCGCCAGCGGGCCCGCCCCCGCCAGCCACCCAAGGCCCGCGGTCTTCAACAGATTCCGTCGTTTCATCTACCCGCTCCTTCAGGTTGTCTCCACGCAATCCTATAGGATATTCTCGCGGTGTCCAAGGCAGCCGAAGGATTCTCGAGCGGGTTTGCGTCCTGATAGGTGAACTGGCACCAGAAACCGGGGAGGGAAGATGGCCCACATCCTGAAGGTCTTTGTCGACAAAGCCGAACACGCAGCGGTCTCAGCCGCCGCGACGGTGCTCGAAAAATACGGAGCCTTTCTCCTGGTTGAGGCCAGCGAACAACAAGCGCAGGCGATCACCAGGACCTATCCGACGGAAGACATTACCGGTCAATACCGCCTGGAGGTGGAAGGCCGGAAGATCGAAACCGCGGCGCCGCGGATCAACCGCGCCGGGGAGACGGTGAGTCATCCGTCCTATGGGCGCGGAGACAAACCCGGCCCGGGCCCGCACCATTATCTGGTCCAATTCATCGGGCCGATCAAGTCGGCCTGGCTGGCAGGCGTCAAGAAAGCCGGTGGGGAATTGAGGGTTCCCCTCGGGTCCTTCGCCTACGTCGTTCGGGCACGCGAGGCGGCGCTACCAGGGATTGCGGCGCTGCGGTATGTGCGCTTCCTCGGCCACCTCCCGCATCGGGCCCGCATTGCCCGGGAACCCGCCCGCGCCCTCCCGCGCACCCGCATCCGGCCCGGCGTCTATGCCGTGCAACTGTTCGATGTGGCACACTTGCCCGCGGTGCGCAGGGAGGCGAAGACTCTTGGCTTCCGGGTGCTCGCGGAGGAGCCGAAGGCGAGTCTTCTGATCGTCGAGACAGACGCATCGGCGGCGCAGCGCAAACAGCAGATCGAAGCTCTGTCGGCCGCGCATGGAGTCCGGCAGATTCGCCGGCGAGCCCTTCCGCGGACCTCGAACGACGTTGCGACCGGAATCATGAGCACGCCGGGCATCACAGGCCCGGGCGGATTGAACCTGTCCGGCAAAGGAGAGATCATCGCGGTCTGTGACACTGGTCTCGATTCCGGCAGCGCCGCCGATCTTCACCCGGACTTTTCCGGCCGCGTGATCGCGATCAAAAGCTACCCGATCACCGACGACTGGTCGAGCCTGGTGACGAACGCCGGAGCCAACGATGGACCGTCCGACCTCGACAGCGGGCATGGCACCCACGTTGCCGGATCGGTGCTCGGCAACGGTGCGGCCAGCGCGCCGGCCGTGATTCGCGGCCTTGCTCACCAAGCCAAGCTCGTGTTTCAGGCCGTTGAACAGGAGATGAAATGGCGTCCTTCGGCGCCAGCCAGATGGCGGCAGGAGCGTTATGAACTGGCCGGGATTCCCAACGATCTTCGGCCGCTCTTCCAGTTCGCCTATACCCAGGGAGCACGGATTCACTCCAACTCCTGGGGCGGCGGCGATCCGGGCGTGTACGATGACCAGTGCGAGCAGATCGACCGATTCATCTGGAACCATAAGGACTTCAGCGTGGTCGTGGCCGCCGGCAACGACGGAACGGACAGCGACGGCGACGGGCGGATCAATCCAATGAGCGTCACCTCTCCCGCCACAGCAAAGAACGTGATCACTGTCGGCGCGTCCGAGAGCGTGCGCTCCCAATTCAATTCCAAGACCTATGGCGAATCGTGGCCGGATGATTATCCGGTGGCGCCGTTCCACAACGATCCGATGGCGAACAACGCGCAGCAGGTGGTGGCGTTTTCGAGCCGCGGTCCGACTCAGGACGGCCGCACCAAGCCGGAAATCCTTGCGCCCGGTACGTTCATTCTGTCCACCCGGTCCCGGTTCCTGGCCCCGAACAACTTTGCCTGGGCCAAGTACCCGCCCAACAAACTGTACTTCTATATGGGCGGCACCAGCATGTCCACGCCGCTTACGTCCGGCGCGGTGGCGCTCGTCCGCGAGTTCTACCGAACCAAACGCGGAGTGGCCAATCCGACCGCGGCCCTGTTGAAGGGGACGCTGATCGCCGGCGCGCTGCGTTTGCCCGGAGGCGGCGCCGGCGTTCTGCTCGACAACCATCAGGGCTTCGGCCGCGTGAATCTGGAACGCTCACTTGCCAGGATTCTGGTGTCGCGCGAGGTCACGCCCGGATTGAAAACGGGGCAGAGCGAATCCGTCACCATCAATGTGCCCGCGGGCGGATTAACTCTGCGGCTCTGTCTGTGCTACTCGGACTATCCCGGACCCGCACTGGTCAACAATCTGAACCTGCTGGTGACCGCTCCCAGCGGCAAGCGCTATGTTGGGAACCAGGGCCCGGCCACGGGGTTGACGCTCGACACGAAGAACAACGTGGAAGTCGTGCAAGTGAACAACGCGCCGGCTGGAGCCTGGAAGGCCGAGGTCGTGGCTTCGAACGTCAGCGCCGGGAGACAGGATTTTGCGCTGGTCGCAGTCCTGGTCTGATCAGTGAGAATCAGTATTCGCGGTCCTTCTTGATGCCAGGCTCCGGTACCGGGTACTTTCCGTCGGAGCCCGCAACGAGCGGCGCCGGCCCGTCCATCGTCAGCTTGTCGACATCCGGAGCGAATTCGTGCGGGCACTGGAGCATCTGGTCGTAAGTGATGATCTGACCGGTGTGAGCGGCCATGCGGCCCATGGAGGCGACCAGGCTGGCCTCGGCGCCTCGCTGGACCTCGTTGTACGGCTTGTCGTCGCGGATGGCCTGCATCAGGTCGTCCCATTCGAACTGATACGGACTACGTTCCGGTTGCGGGAACGCCCAGACGAGGTTTGGATCCTCCGGCAACGGCAGGTCTTTCTTTGAGTCGAGCCGCGGGATCTTGTAGCCCTTGTAGATCCTCGTCATGCCAGGCGTATGAGAGAGCGTCGAGATCACGGCCGAGCCCTGGGAACCGTGAGCGTAGCTGGCGAACTCGTCTCGGCATCCGGCCATGTTGCGGCCGTCGAAGTACAACCGGGTCCCGTCGGGGTACACATACTCGACCGAGTAAGTGTCGAAGTTCTGATCGAGGGAGTCGCGCCGGTAATGTCGTCCGCCCACGGCATGGGCCTCGACCGGCCAGGCGCCCTTCATCCAACTGCACTCGTCGATCTGGTGAATGTAATAGTCGCTGAACACCCCGCCGCTGGCCCAGAGGAACGCGTGGAACCGCTGGATCTGGTAGATCAATTCGCTGACGCCTTCCGGCCTGGGCGCGGCCGTGCCGCCGCCCTGTCCCATGCGGTAGGCGCGCATGGCGACGATCTCCCCGATCTGCCCGTCGCGGATCCGGCTGAGGAGTTCATGGCGGGCCCGGCAATGGCGCACCATCAGGCCGACGCCGACCTTGAGGTTCTTCTTCACCGACAATTCGCCAAGGGCTAACATGCGGCGAGTCGTCGGACCATCCACGGTGACCGGCTTCTCCATGAAGCAATGAAGCCCCTTGTCCATGGCATAGGTGAATTGCACCCACCGAAAGGCGGGCGGGGTGCCCAGAATGACAACGTCGCCGGCCTTCAGGGAGTCCATGGCCTGGCGGTAGGCATCGAAACTGAGGAACCTGCGCTCGGGCGGCACGTCGACCTGGTCTCCGAATTGGGTCTTCAGTTTGTCATAGCTATCATTGAGCTTCTTGGGGACCACGTCGGCCATGGCGACAAGGCGGGTTGGGCCATTGGTAACGGAGAGGGCATTGACGGCGGCTCCGGTCCCCCGGCCACCGCAGCCGACCAGTGCGAGTTGAATGGTATTGTTGCCGGCGGCGTGTACATGCGGCAGGGCCACGCCGGCCAGGGCCGAGGCTCCTGCGATCCGGGTTGTGCTGGTCAGAAACTGGCGACGAGATCGGTCGCCGGCCTTGTTTTCGCTCATGGCGGTTGCTCCCTTCCTGACTCGCCAGCATAGCTGCAAGACGAGTCAAACGGAATGGTCCGGTTAAGACCCGCCCCACCGCTTGAAGGCCACGACAGCCGGAACGCCTCCCGTCAGGGGTGGTGTCCATCAGCGGGGCCAACCTGGAATCGGTGCTGGAAGCGCAAAGAGCCCACGGCGTAAGCCGTAAGGTTGCCGACACCCTGCACCACTCCCGGCGGCCCACACTCCCTGATCAGACTGATGTCGGCTGCGTGTCGGGAAGAAAGTGGCGATGCAGCCGCTCACTCAGACGCGATAGCGCCCGTGGATCGGCGGGCCGGACCCAATCCCTGCCGATGCGCTCCCAATCAGGGTCGCCCGCGTCCAGACCGTGCGCTTCCAGCAGCCCGGACTCGCAAACCACAAAGTGCTGGCGGTAGGGGAACAGGAATCCGCCGTCCCGGTCGAGCGACGCTCGCGCTTCGTCGTATCGCTTGAACCAACGGTTCAACGAGGCACCGTGGGAACGATCGAAGAGGATGGCCGGGTCAAACGACGTGAGATGCGCCTTCAGCGAGGTCCAGTCGGCGAATCCGGCCTCCCGGGCGAGGGCCGTCAAGGCATGCTTGCGCCGGATGGTTTCCCGGGCTGCCAGGATTTGCTGAGGAGACTGGCGGGCCCATTCGGGCGCGTGACGAAGGCGGGCGGCCGCCGCCACGCTGCCGGCGCGCAGTTCCTTCAGCAGACGGGTGGCCCGGATGCGAAATTCTTCAAGATTGGATAGCGGTCGGTTCATCAAGAAACTCCTTGTTGTTGCCGCCTTCAGCCCGATGTTTGCGACGGTACGGATCAAGGATTCTTGAACAACCAGCCTGACGATGTAGTGACGAGGGTGAGGTCCTCTTTTTCGGGCCAGGGCGCCCCTCGAGCGCTCCGGCAGAAAGTATAGCAGAGCACGCTGGTGCGAAGTTCTCTACTCGCCTGCCGTGGGGAACGACCTGGACATGTGGTCGTGCCACGCCAGGCTTTCTTCGTCAAACAGGGACCACAACAGGCCGACCGTCCCGGCAAACACGCTCACGGTCGCGCAGGCAAGGCGCCCCAGGCGTTGCCGCCAGTCCACGGGCAAGCCGTCGAGGTTGACGATGCGCAATCCCGTCTTCTGGCGTCCCAGCGTTTCGCCCCCTGCCAGAGCCCACACCAGGCCATAGAAGACGCCAACCAATACGACGGAACCCGCCAGGAGCGCGACCGTAACGGTGTCCCACACCACCGTCCCGCCGGCTAAAGCAAACGTCGCCCCGAACGCTGCGAGGGCGATCACGATCACACCTGTGTCGATGACGCTGGCCACGGCCCGATGCATCGGGGAGGCCGCATTGTAGTCGCAGTAGATGCTTGCTTCCACCGACGTGCCGAGGGTCTTGGGGGTATTCGGCTGAGGGGGAGAGAAATCGAGGTACGGCTGCGCGTCCGCCTTCGGGCGCGCGCTGCGCTTGTTCCGGCGCCCTTCGGCCGCCGGTTTGGGCGCTGGCCGCCGAGGCGCAGGGAATTCGATGATCTTGTAGGTTTCTTCAAACAGCCCCTGCTGCCGGGCGTTGCGGAAATCAGCGGGCCGGTGCTGTACGTCCGGGGCTTCCGCGGCGGCGACAGGCTCCAGCGCATACGCGGCCGCTCCTTCTTGAAACGCCGGCAGCGGACTGCCCGTCATACCGACACGCCTCCCACAATGGCCGCATCGGTGCTCTTCCTCGGCCATCGGGTGTTGACAGTGCGGGCATCTCATGAGCAATCTTTCCTCGAGTCCTTTCATCCGTCCGGTTGCTCCCGCAGCCCTGGCGTGCTACGTTTGCGAAAGAACGCGCAGCCGGGCTTTCGTTCTCGCCGGGCGGACTATAACCACTTCGTACCATAACCGGATCCATTTGTCACGATCTACTTGGGTTTTGACGTTATTTATTTTCGCCGCGGCGGCGAATAACCCTTCTTATGCCGAACAATTGCCACCTAATTTACAGCGCAACCAGCCGGTGTTCGGTGCTCCTCAGCCGGCGGCGCAGGCGCCGGCGGGGCAAAAGTCCCTGATCGTCCGCAAGACCGACACCCCGGAAGGCTATGTCGACGCCGATGCCGCCGATCAGAAGTTCGACGGCCCGTGGTGGCGCGGGCGCGGCCGAGTTCGGATCACGACGCCGGATATGGAACTGAAGGCCGACGAGATCGACTACAACCGCGAGACCGAGTATGCCGAGGCGCGCGGCAACGTCTATTTCAAGCATTTGCAGCGCAACGAGGAAGTCTGGGCCGAACGCGCGGAGTACTTCGTCGGCGAAGAGCGGGGCAAATTCTACAATGTCCGCGGCTCCCTGCAGGCCCGCATCGACGCCCGTCCCGGCATTCTCTCTTCCACCAATCCTTTCTATTTTCAGGGCAAGTGGGCGGAACGAATCGGCGAAAAGTATCTACTGCACGACGGCATGATCACCAACTGCCGCATCCCGCGCCCGTGGTGGACGCTGACCGGCCCGTTGTTCGACATTGTTCCCAACGATCGCGCGATTGCCCAGCGAGCACTGTTTCGGCTAAAGAAGGTTCCCCTGTTCTATGCGCCGTATTTCTACAAATCGCTGGAGAAACTCCCCCGGCGCAGTGGGTTCCTCACCCCCAACTTCGGAAACAGTTCACGCCGGGGTTTGATGTTTGCCGAAGGGTACTACTGGGTCATCAATCGGAGTCATGACTTAACGTATCGTGCTCAGATATTTACGGCACGAGGCGTCGCCCATCACCTGGACCTCCGCGGCAAGCCCCGCGCCGGTACGGATTACAACGTCATTGTTTATGGCGTCAACGATCGGGGACTGGACTTGGGTAATGGCCAGCGCCGCTACGAAGGGGGGGGCATGGTTTCGGCCAACCTCCGTTCCGAACTGGGGAAAGGATTCCACGGCCGAGCCGAGATCAACTACCTCAGTTCGTTGACGTTCCGGTCAGCCTTTACGGAGTCCTTTCAGGAGGCCGTCTTTTCTGAAACCGCTTCCACCGGTTTTGTTGGTAAGCAATGGAAGGAAAACAGCTTCCACGTTGCGTTCACGCGCATTGCCAACTTCCAGTTCATCCAACCGCCGGACCGGATTGCGCCCGCGCCCCCCGGACAGCAGAGTGGGCCCGAGCGAGTCCGCTCCCCGAACGACTTTGGGCTTCCCGATGAGGATCAGATTCTGATCCGACGCCTTCCTGAAATCTCCTTCGTCAGCCGCGACCGCCGGGTGTCGGAAAAGATCCTGCCGGTCTGGGTGTCGCTTGGTTCGAGCGTTTCCCTGCTGCACCGTTCCGAACCTACGCAATTGGTGGAGTATCAGGATGAGGAAGGCGCCTATTACGAAAGCCGCCGCCTGAGCACCGGCCAGTTCATGGAGCGCTTCGACCTGCGGCCGCGCATCTCAACCGCGTTGCGCTGGAAACAGATTCACCTATTCCCCAGTTTCTCGATTCGCGAGACGCACTACGGCCAGAGCCTGGTGAACGGGACCGTCGAACCCGGCAACATCCGCCGCACTGCGCGCGAATTCTCGGTCGAACTGGTCCCGCCGTCGCTCGAACGCACCTTCCGCCGTAAGAGTTTCATGGGCGACGAGGTCAAGCACATCATCGAGCCGCGCGTGAGTTTCCGGCACGTGGCGGGCGTTCTGGATTTCAACCGTATCATCCGCTTCGACGAGACGGACCTGATGTCCAACACCACGGAAGCCGAAGTCTCGCTGACCAACCGCATCTGGGTGAAGCGAAAAGGCGTCGCCTACGAAGCGTTCACGTGGCAGATCTGGCAGCGGCGCTACTTCGACCCCGATTTCGGGGGCGCCATCATTCCGGGGCAGCGCAATGTTCTGCTGAGCAGCGTGGAGTTGACTCCTTATTCATTTCTCGACCGGATCCGGAACTATTCGCCCATCGTGTCTGCGTTTCGCGCGGTGCCGCGCTCGGGTTTGGGCGTGGAATGGCGCTCGGACTACGATCCGCTGCTGGCCCAGTGGGTCAACAGCAGTATCAGCGCCGACGCGCGGTTAGGGGCGTACTTTTTCTCGGCCGGCCACAGCTACGTGCGCAGCACGGAGGTCCTGAGTCCCAAGGCGAACCAGCTTCGTTCGGCAATCGGGATCGGGATGCCGAACCGGAAGGGCTGGAACACGGTGTTCTCCATGGTGTACGACTTCCGGCTGAGCGTCATGCAGTACGCCACCACCGAGGTCGCCTACAACACGGATTGTTGTGGGTTCAGTGTTCAGTACCGCCGGTTCTCCTTCGGCTCACGCAACGAGAACCAGTTCCGGGTAGCGTTCGCGATCGCCAATGTCGGATCGTTCGGGACGCTGCGGAAGCAGGAGAAGATGTTCTAG
>JBJXGR010000390.1:0-6579 GCA_046160045.1 Bryobacteraceae bacterium | reverse complement strand
CTGGTTCAATCCGGCACGGTGCCGCCAGCGGACGTTTCATTCCAATACGCGCCACCAGCTTGCCAAACGCCACCCGGCTTCGCGACGCCTTGCTGAAGATCCTCTCCAGGTCGACCTGACCGGGTCCAGGTCTCTCGGGCGGCACGAACACGCTCACGGGTATCCATGGGCCTGGTTCCAGAAGCTTCCAACTCTCTGGATGCATCGTGCGTAAGCCCGTGCCGGACCAACGGTAGTGCGCCGGATTCAGGCACACTCCCGCTCGAACGGGCCCGTTGTAGAGGTACGCCCGAATCGCCAGATACTCGACCGGTTCCAGTTCGGTGGCGAAGAACCTTTGGGCCCAATTGACCCCGCCCTTTGGAGAGTCACCCTGCCGGCGCCACCACTTCCGGCCGTTGTGGTCATCGGTCCCCAAGGGAACAAAGAACTTCCAAGGCCGGAGCTTGTACTTGGCATTCATATATTTGGAGTCTGCGACTGCATGTCGCGCATGAGATTGGAGATGCCGTCGGGGGTGGTAGGTTGGAGCAACCAGTGGCCTTGGGTAGGAGTGAGACAGAAATCGTGGACGATGACCTTGCAGCGGACGGCCTTACCGAGCAGCAGGCTGAGGCTGAACTGGAAGTCCCGTGCCTACTGAAAGTCCCGGATCAGCATCAGGTCGATCTGCGGATCCCTTGTGGCCCAGACAATTCTCGTATCATCCGGGGAAACGGTAAGGCCTGACAAGACCAAGCTCGCCCCGCCCCGCGGCATGGGGAGGGCTCCCAATTTCTTGGCAGGTCCTCCGTGAAAAGGCAACCGACAGAGAGCGTTGTCTTTGTCTCTGACAAAGTAGAGGGCTTTTTTGGTTACGGCAAATGTAGAGGTTGCTATGCCTTGTTCGATGAGCTCCGCCGTTCCTCCATTCCGGGGAATCCGGTAGATAGCATGGGGGTCTCCGCGCCTTGCGCAATATATGCTGCCGCCGTCCGGACTCTCGCCAGCAGGCATATATCTGTCACCGTCGATGAGCATCATCGCCTCGCCGCCATCCGGGCGGACTCGCCAGAGCTGATGTCCCGTGGTGTAATAAACAAACTTCCCGTCTCTGGACCAAACGGGCGTTAACGCAATTTGCCCCCCGGCCGGAAGTTGCATTGAGGGTCCGCCCGTGACCGGCACGATCGCCGAACCGAATGGAGTGAAGCTTGCTGAGTCATAGACTAGGTGGTTCCCATCAGGGGACCAGTTCAGCCTGAGACTAACTTGCGCGTTGTTCGTGATTCGTGTAGCGTCGCCGCCGGCCAGTCCGGCAACCCAAAGCTCCGGCTGCCCACTGCGGTGGGAAACGAAGGCGATGGACTCCCCGTCGGGCGAGAAAGCAGGAGAAGTGTTGGAGCGGCTGGAGGGCGAAAGTTCAGACGCGTCCGTCATGGCATCCAAACGGGCTTGCCACATCCTGGCTCGCCCGCCGATGCTGCTGGTCCCGTAGAGGAGCATGGCTCTGCCGGAGGAATCCGGCCGCGAGACGGTAACGCTGGTGCAATCGTCTGAGCTGATGGGTGTCAGGTCACCGGGCCGCGCCGGCATCCTCAACAAACGGAACCCCACCCCGCCATGCTCCTCGCAAGACACGAGGTCCTTCCCGTTCGGAGCCCAAGCGAGGGCATTGGAGTTTCCCTCCGCTTCACGGATCAAAACCGGTCCCCCTTCCGGCAATCCGTCCGTGTTCAACCTCCTCAGAAAGATCCGCGAAGCCGCGGTCCGCGGGATACCGGTTCGGCTATGGAAGGCAAAGGCCCGCCCATCCGGCGAAACGCTAGGGGTGAACGATGAACTGCCTGGATCGGTGACTGGCTGTGCATCTCCGTTGAGGGAAATCCGGTGGATGGTCAGGGATGTGCCGCTAAGGACCATGGGCGCCAGGAGCCACTGGCCATCCGGGCCCCAACTGAGATGCTGTTTAGACTGGAGTAACCGCAAGGAGGAAGTCAGCCGGATGATCCGGCGGTCTGGCCCACCCGTTGGTGCGATCAAGTGCAGCCAGGTTTCAGCCTCCGGGGTGCGCCGGAGAAACGCGATGCTCCTGCCGTCTGGCGACCAGACGGGGTTGTAGTTCAAGTACGGCTCCTTGACAACCAGCGGCGTAACCTTTTCCGATTCCGAGTCGGCCGATTTTATGTAGATGCCGCTTTTCGAGTTCTCCGGGCGTTCCCAGAAGAAGACCACCTGCTTCCCATCGGGAGAAAACGAGGCGTCATACTCCGCGCCAGGAAACGACGTGAACGGAACTCCGGCAGGGGAAGGCGCGGCAGCCGGTTGAGAGTAACGCCAAACGTAAATGGCGGCCGCCGCCAGGCCAACCACCGTCGCCATGGCTGCCAGGAGGATTCGGAGCGGGCGCGGGTCCGTGAACAGGCGGGATGGCGTCTTTACCGGAGGCAGCGCTGGTGGGATCGGCGCCTCGGCGGCCAGTTTGACGACCGGCGCGATGAAACGGTATCCTCGTCGCGGTACCGTCTCGACAAATCGAGGGTTGGAGGCGTCATCGCAAAGCGCTTCGCGGACCTTGTTGATCGCCGTGTTGAGTCCATGGTCAAAGTCGACGAAGGTCTCCGACTGCCAGACCGCCGCGCGCAGTTCATCTCGGGTGACCACTTTGCCCGGCCGGGAAACCAGCGTCTCCAATACCTCAAACGGTTGGCCACCAAGCTTCAGCCGGATCCCGTCCCGATAGAGTTCACCGGAATCGAGATCGGCCTGAAAGGCCCCGAACTTCACGATGCGGGACTCCATGTGGGGAATCATATCGTGCCCATGGACGTTTAGATCTCAGGTCAAAGCGGCTTATCTTCAATCATTTACACACCGAGAAAACTTTTAGCTCGCAAGAATGGACTTGACGGAGCGTCCGGGGTAAAGTCGATCTCCATGAGGGACCGATTTCTGTTGCACTTGGAGGTTGGGATGTCTGCTGATACACGACTCGAACAATGCGGGCGCCTGCTGATGCTATGGGTGTTGGTGGTTTGGCTGTCCGGGTCCGGACGGGCACAGACGTTTAACGGAGCCATCTCCGGCACGGTAGTGGATTCATCCGACGCCGCCATCGCCGACGTGGCCGTGCAGGCGGTCCACACGGATACCGGGTTCAGGTTCGACACCCTCTCCGGCGACTCCGGCGACTTCCTGTTCCCGAACCTGCCGCTTGGCGAGTACTCGGTGATCTTCAAGAAAGCGCTCTTCCAAACGCAACGAATGACCAATCTGGAGGTCGCCGTCTCGCGCACCACCAACATCCAGGCCAGGATGGCGATCGCCCAGCAATCAGGTTTGGTTGAGGTGGTTGCGTCGGCAGCGACGCTGGAGACCACATCTTCCACCCTCGCTTCTGTGGTGGGCCGCCGGCAGGTGCAGGACATGCCGATGAATGGCCGCAGCTTCGTGCAGATGCTGAAGCTGAGCCCAGGCGTGTCGGCGACGGTCCCTGCGACGGTAAACGGCTCGCGCACGACCGCCAATAACTTCCAGATCGACGGCGCCGATAACAACGACGCGTTTTTTAATTGGGCAGCGTCGAATCAGGAAACGAACCTGCCTATCGAGGCGATTGACCAGTTTTCGGTCGTGACCAATGCGCCGGCGGACTTCGGACGCAACAGCGGCTCCAACATCAGTGTGGTAATCAAGTCCGGCACCAACCAGTTCCATGGGTCAGCGTACTACTTCAACCGCAACGAACACTTCGCCGCGTACTCGCCGTTTCAGGACCCTTCCAACTCGAAGAAACGGGTGATACGCAACCATCAGGGAGGGGGTTCGGCGGGCGGAGCCATGGTGAAGAACAAACTGTTCTACTTCGCCGCCACAGAAAGTGACAAATCTCACGCGGCGCTGTCGCTTGTGGCCACCCATCCGTCCACTGCCTGGGTGAACGGCGCGCGGGGCGTGTTGCAGCGTTACGGCACCCCGGTCAACCCGGTGGCTACGAATCTGCTCGCGTTCTGGCCGGCGCGCTACGACCAACTGCCGGCGGCGGCCAACAACTTCGTCGCGGACGACCGCAACACGAGGGAGAGTTATAACGGCCTGCTCAAGCTCGATTATGCGATCTCCTCGAAGCACAGTTTGTCGGCGCGCTACATCGGCAGCGCGGCCAAGTCTGTCCGCCAATCCGCCGTCCCGTATCGCGAGTTCTTTCTGGTGCCCGTCACCCATTTCCACAACGTGAGCATCAACCTGAATTCCACATTGTCTCCGCGAATCGTCAACCAGTTGGTGTTGGCTACCAACTACTACCTGCTGTCCTTTAACGATTTGGACACGAGCTTTGATCCGGTGGCTGCCGGCTTGAACACGGGCGTGCCGCAGGACGGCACGCTCAGGGGGTCGCCAACGCTGCGGATCTCCGGTTTCGCGGGCGCCGGCTCGCAGTCGCCGACGGGCCGGATCGATACCACGGGGCACATTACCAACAGCCTCAGCTACGTCGGCGGCCGGCATGCGTGGAAGTTCGGCGGGGAGTACCGAAGGGCGCATTTCGACATTTTCTTCCACACCAACAAGCGTGGCAGTTTTAGCTGGGATGGCACACGGGGACCCTGGGCCGCTGATGCGACGGTTTCGGCGCCCTTGCGCGCCTTGTCGGATTTCCTGGCCGGGACTCCGACCAATAACAACGGCGCCACCATCGTTCGTGGGGAACTGCAGCGCGACTATAACCAGAACACAGTCGACTGGTGGGTGCACGACAACTGGCAAGCGAACCCGCGGTTGAACATCAACTTCGGCGTGCGCTGGAGCTATCTGGGTCCGTTGTCCGGCACGCGGGGGACGATCAGTTCGTTCTCGCTAGCAAGGGGCTTCGAAAGCGTTGGCAGGAACGGGGTGAACCTGTGGGCCAAGGACTGGAATAACTTCGCTCCGCGCGTGGGCTTCGCCTACCGCGCGGCCTCGAGAACCGCCATTCGCGGCGGGTACGGAATTTTCTACGACGTGCCCGCCATCAACTCCTTCGTCGCCAACCTCAACATGCCCAACGGCGGATCGGACGGTATCCACGCCAATCCAGCGGGCTTGGATCCGGTATTCACCATCACGTCGACCGGCTTGAGTATCGTGTCCGGCCAGGCGATCTTCCCGGTCAACGCCGTTCCGCGAAACGTCGGCGCCTTTGGCGTCAGCGAGGATTTCCGCATGGCCTATGTTCAGAACTTCAACCTCAATGTGCAGCATCAGTTGAATTCGAACACCGTGGCGCAGGTCGGTTACGTTGGATCCCGCGGCACGAAACTGCCGCTGTTGCGCAGCGTGAATCCCGTCGTCAACGGGCAGCGCCTGCATCTCAATCAGTACCCATCTCTCGGCGCCATCAACATCCAGGAGTCCATCGCCAACTCGAACTACAATTCGCTGCAGACCTCGCTGCGGACCACGCGTTGGAAGCGTGTCACGCTGAACGCAAACTACACCTGGGCGAAGTCGCTGGACAACGGATCGGTCGTGCGCGGCACGATTCCCGCCAATAGTTTCAACTTGCGCCGCGAATACGGCCCCTCGAGCTTCGACAACCGCCACATCTTCACGGGCTTCGCCATCTACGATGTGCATGCGCTCGGGTCCAGATTGCCGCGCCTGACGAGGGGCTGGCAGTTGAACGCGCTGATCACTGGCAATACCGGCGAGCCCTTGGATCTGCTTTCCGGCACCAACCGCAGCGGCACACTCGACAATCGCGATCGCGTCGACGTGGTGGGCGACTGGCGGTCCGGTGTTCCCGATCGGGCGAATCCGTTTGCAGTGGCGCCCTGGTTCAATCCCCGGGCCTTCGCGGCCGCGGCTGCCGGAACCTTCGGCAACATCGGACGCAATGCGCTCCGCGGCCCGGGGTTCGGTTCCGTGGATTTCTCGATCTTCAAGGAAACGGCGGTCACAGAACGCCTCAGGACGCAGTTCCGGGTGGAGATCTTCAACCTGTTCAACCGCGCGAACTACTCGAATCCCGGAGGCAGTTTGAACGCACCGGCCTCGTTCGGACTGATTTCCGGCACGCGCAACGGCGGTTCGATGCCGGGGATTGGTTTCGGGGAACCGCGCAACGTACAGTTGGCTCTGAAGGTGCTTTGGTAGTGATCCGAGACGGTCCAGTACTTCACGTTTCTCAACTGCCGGTCTCGGGGAGGAGCGCCTGAGCGGCAGATGAAGGGAAAAGGGGAGGTCCTGATCCGCGCTGCAGCGCGTCGCCTGGGAAAAAGGGGACGGCCTGATCTGCGCGGTTTTTTTGTGGGACCTGGGGACGTCCGAACGATGCTGTGAGGGGACGCCCAGCGACGTCCAACGCGATTCCACCTTTTTCCACTTGGGCTCCAAGCCGATAGGACTGCCCGCTCCGACGACGGGATCGCCTCTTTGTCTGGCGGCTCTTTGATCGGGCGGCAGCCTTTCTTCGCGCCAAGGTGCAATTTCGCTTCCGTCTCCCATGCTGACCTTCGCCGCCTCTCGACGAGCGGTCGCCCGCCGGGCGGCATGAGTCACTGCCAATCGCCGCCGATGTTTTCCTGCTTCCGCCCTACGGCCCCACTAAAACAGAGTGAA
>JBJXGR010000389.1:0-42347 GCA_046160045.1 Bryobacteraceae bacterium | reverse complement strand
CCGGCCGCGGTTCGGAGCCATCATGCGGCGCGACCGCGGCATGGGGGGACAGAATGGCACACCTGGACTTATTCACACTGGGCGCCCGGCGAGAGGAAGCCAGGATTTCGGCTGCCGGCGGCCTTCTTTTCTCACGTGGTCGCCTCGGTAATCAGCCTCAGCCGGAACTCCAAGGTAGTCGCTCGCGTTGTGGCTCATTAGCGGCGCATCGTACAGCGAGGCCGTCGCGGCGATCCAGGCGTCGGCTGTCTCCAGGCGTCGCCCCGCTCTGCGGGCTGCCACCATGACTTCGGCCCATTTCAGAACCAGATCGCGAGAAGAAGGAACGATCACGAACCGCACGAGAAAGACCCGCAGCCATTCAATCCGCTTGGCCTGCCAGTTTGAGAGAAGCGCCCACTGTTCCAGTTCCGCCTCCGTCATGAACGAAATCAACCACTGCCGATCACGGAGGTGCGGCAGGTAAGCGTTGGCTCGGCTGTCGTTCTTAAACAGAAACGAAACGATGTCCGTATCGAGGACGACCGGCGTCATGCAGCCGGGTCAGTCTTGGCGTGCCCTCGCCATTCGCGCATCGCCGTGAGGAAATCGTCGACGGACTCATCTTCTGGCCAGAAGTCGCCGAGGAGATCGCGCGGGTCGCACGGGAACACAATACGCTGCTCGGCGATCAACTCTTCAATCGCCGGGTGTCCCTCGCGAACATATTTGTCAGCGCTTGCCATGGACAATCCAAGTTTAGCGCATGCGGGGTGGAGCCAACACCGAGTTCGATCGAGTGAGGGGTAGGGCCGTGGCTTCAGGCGACGGGCACCTGCCTTGCCATCACGGCTCGGCTTCGACCTTCCACAGATTGCCCTTCGATTCCACTACGGACATCAGCAACTGGTCATGGCCGACAAAGAACGAAATGTCGCGGAGAAAGTGCCCGGCTGGCGGTGTGAAAACGGGCACGATCTTCCCGCGGGGGCGTTTGGTCACAGGGTCCAGCGGTTGTGCCGCAATATCGAGTCCTGTTTTGGTAGGGTTGAAGAAGTATAAAACACTGCCGCCGGGCGACCACTGGGCATTGTAGGGTCCGGTTTCGGTGATGGGAATCCATTCGCCCTCTCCAGCCGCCTTTCCATCCTTCACCGGCGCCACAAATACCCGCATCTTGCCCGCGCTCGACCCGTTGAAACAGACCCATCGGCCGTCGTTCGAGAACCAGAGGGTTGAGATGATGAACTTGGCCGTAGGAAATATCCGGGTGCGTTCGCTGCTCGCGACATCCAAGCTGTAATAGTAAGCTGGGCTGCCCGTAAAGAACGTGACCCTCCGGGAATCCGGCGTCCAGATCGGCCTGTCGCAATCGCGGCAGACCAGCTTCGGCTCTCCGCCCGCCAGGTCTCTCGCACAGATCGAGTGGGTTTGGCCCTCCACCTCGTACGCGATCTTGGCCCCATCGGGGGAGATTCCCGCGCGTTTTTCCGTCTCCGGAGTCGCGGTGATCTGGGTCTCCTTGCCGGTCCGCATCTCCCGCAGCCACACGTCGCGGTTCCCGCCTCGATCCGAAGTGTACACCAGCTTGCTTGCGTCGGCCGAAAGGGTAGGTACCCTCTCCGTCGCCTCATCATTGGTGAGTCTCCTGGTGCTTCCGGTGACGACGCCGCGCTCTGCGTCGACGGGGAGACTCCAGAGATCCGACGTTTCCGTCATCGTGGAGAAAACCACCAGACCGCCCGGGTTAGCCGAGAACGCGAGAAGCGCGCCCGGAAAGGAAACCAGCCGTCTGGGTGGTCCTACGAGCCCCCATCTTCCGGCCTGGAGGCGGTACTGTTCGATGGCGCTCACCGTCCCGCGACGAACGGTCATCAGAAAACGCTCATCTACCCACTGAATGCCGAGCGTCGAAACCGGTTTGCCGTCTGGTGTCACGATGGGCGAGGCCCTGCCGCCCTTGATGGGAACCGCATAGAGCGAGGCCGTGTTATCGGATTGCCAATTGTTTAGCCTCACCTCGGACACCAGAATGAACTTACCGTCAGGCGACCACCCGGAGACGTGATTTGACCTCAGACTAGTCTCTACACGGCGAGGAGTTCCTCCGCCCGAGGGAACTACGTTTAAGAGAATCTCTTCGCCGATAGCCTGTCCGGGATTGAACGCGATCCACGCCCCGTCCGGCGAAAGGCGGTAGCTATTCACCGGTCCTTTGTGGACAAGCCGCTCGCCGCCGCCGAGTGCCGGGATCGCGTAAATCCCTCCTCCTTCCTGTGGCGAGTTAAAGAAGACGGTCGTCCCGTCCGGGGAGATTTGGGGCCACCAACCGGTCAGGGGAGGCTTGGTCAAAAGGACGGGCTGCCCGCCGGCCACCTGTTGGACCCAGATCTCGGGCCCCGCGCGGCCGCTTCGGTGCGACACGTAGGCCACCAGCTTGCCGTCGGCCGAGAGTGCGGGTTCGCCGGTGAAGCCGGTATCGCGGGTCAGTTGGGTGATCTTCGGTTCCGACGAGCGATCGAAGTGCAAGAGCGCGACCACAGCCAAGCCCACCGCCAACACCGCCGCCACGCTCCAGGCCACCCACAGACGCCGACCACCTTCGCGCGCGCCCTCGACGAGCGGCGCCTCACCGGCGAGCGCTGACTCGATGGCGATCCTCGCTTTCGCCGATGTCGCGCAGCCGGTTCTTCGCGTTGCGATCCAGGCACCGCCGCAGCAGGCCTCGGATCGCCGCCGGCATCTGGCTCGGCAATCGGTCGAAGTCGATCGGGCCGCCCAGCACGGCAGCCAGCGTGAGGGAGGCGGTCTCGCCCTCGAACAGCCGATGGCCGGTCAGCATCTCCCATAGCACCACGCCGAACGACCACACGTCCGCGCGTTTATCCACCGGCTGTCCCGCCGCCTGCTCCGGGCTCATATACGCCGCCGTCCCCATGATCATTCCCGCTTCGGTCGCGCGCCCGGTCAGCGTCGGTGACTCCATCGGATCGCTGCCGGCGGAAAACGAGCCCAGGGCGACGGCCGCCAGTCCGAAGTCGAGCAGCTTGACCTCGCCTTCCGGCGTGACCATGATATTGGCGGGCTTCAGATCGCGATGCACGATTCCTTTTTCGTGCGCGGCTTCGAGCGCCTCGGCAATCTGCTTCGCGTAATGGAGTGCGGTCTCGAGCGGCAGCGGCCGTTTCAACGTCCCCCCCGGAACCAGTTCCATTACCAGCGCGTGTTCTTCGATGCCGTAAATCTGTGCGATGTGGGGGTGATTCAGCGAAGCCAGCACCTTCGCCTCGCGGGTGAAGCGCGCCATCCGGTCTCGATCTTTGGCGAAGGATTGGGGCAAGACCTTGATGGCGACGTCACGGCCCAGTTTGGTGTCCGTAGCCCGGTAGACGGCGCCCATTCCACCTTCGCCGAGCTTGCCGGAGATGCGGTAGTGCGCGATGGCGCGAGGGACCTCGTCCCTGGCCGGAGCAAACGTGGCGCCGTCTTCGGACTCATGGGCCAGGAGCGACTCCACTTCCCGGCGAAGCGACAGGTCCGCGCCGCAGGCTTGGTCGAGAAAGGCCGCTCGCGCCTCCGGTGGAAGCGCGACGGCGCGATGAAAGATGTCCTCAACCCGCTGCCAGCGGTTGTCGCTCATATCGCCCGCCCAGCCAAGCGTATTGTGTCACGGGCCGATGGGATTCCCTAGCAGATAACGTCCCCGCTCCACGCCAAAGAAGGGCGGGGCTAGGCGAAAGCCCTCCCTCGCGGTCGGGCCTCGGTTGGGCCCGCCTCGCCAAGCTGCGGATCGCGTTTCACCGTGCCGAGGGCGTTCCCTTGCGCTTCGCTTCGGTGTCGAGCAGGAAGCCGCTCATAGCTCGATGTCGCAGCCCGTATCTCTATCCCGCTCCAGATTGAGGCCGGAACCTGCCAAAGGCGACTCCATCAGAAACTGAGCGAAGTTCCTGCGGGCCTTCTTTGGCGTGGCTGGATCGGTCTGACGCCCACTTAACTTAGCGTTTATGGGTCGGAGGCGCCCCGCGGCGCACTGTTACTTGAATTTTCGCGCCGAATTCGCTCAAGCTCCGCCGATCCGCTCCGATGCTGATAGAGTAGGAGGTAGTCGGGAAACGATGATCGTCCGAATCCGGTTGGGGAAGGGACTCACGGTAACGAGGGCTCGCGAGACCTTTGGGGTTCGCGTCGCCAAGCGGCGCTCTGTGCAGGGATTTGGCGCCCTGCTCACGCCAGCCGCCTGGATGGCCGCCGCGCTGGCTGTGTGGCGCCTGGCCGCCGATCTTCAGTTCGCCGGCGAGTTCGGCATCTCCTCTGGAGTGTTCTCCCATTGGCAGGTCTGGCTCACAACAGCCATAGGTTTGGGATGGGTTGGCTTGTCGCTCAACCGTTCTGACCGGCGCGATGACGACCAGGGAACCGTTTCCTGAGCCTTGTTCCCGCTTTCTGCTATCTTGAGACATAGGCGGCGCACCGTCCCCCACATGGCTTATCGAGCGCGCTATCCCACCTTCAGCGGCTTCTCGTCGGATTTTCTGCCCGTTGGCGTCAAGTGGCTGTTGATCGTCAACATCGGGATCTTTGTCCCGTATTTTCTGCTCCAGAACACCAGCTACGGCCGCGAGTTCTGGATGCTGGCGCTGGTGCCGGAAATCGTGCTCCGCCACCTGGGCGTCTGGCAACTGGTGACGTATATGTTCCTCCATGGGAGCATTACGCACATCCTGTTCAACATGCTGGCGCTGTACTTCTTCGGCACGCCTCTCGAACGCGATTGGGGGACGCGGCGGTTCCTCCGCTACTACTTCCTGTGCGGGATCGGCGCCGCGCTGTTTGACGTCGTGCTGAACGCCATGTGGGGGAACTGGCTGGTCCGGACCATCGGAGCGTCGGGGGCGATCTATGGCCTCCTGCTCGCATTCGGTGTACTGTATCCCAACCAGACGGTGTTCATGTTCTTCCTGTTCCCTCTGAAGGCGAAGTACATGGTCATGATCGTCGGGGCCATTGCGTTCCTCAGCGCCGCGGCCGACGCCGGCAGCAATATCAGCCATATCGCGCACCTGGGCGGCATGCTGTTCGGCTATGGGTACCTGAAGTTTCGCTTTGTCGATTTCCGGTGGGTACGCCGCGAGTACGATGCCTGGAAGCTCCGGCGGGCCAAGAGACGGTTCGAAGTCTACATGCGCAAGCGGGACAGCGACCGCGGCCCGTGGGTGAACTAGGCCGGAGACCGTCGTTACGAAGGGCGTGCTGAAGCGCGCCGCCGACTGAAGGTCGGCCCCACCTTCGTTCGCCGGCTTACTTGCCCGGTTTGGGATCCAGATTCCGGGTCAACTCCTCAGAGGTGATGTCGACATTCACTCCGTTCTTCGGCACCTCGCCCTTAGCCGCCCAGACGACGGCGTTGAGCACGATCTTGCGAAAGTTCTCGACTCCCCAGTTCCTGTGAAAATGTCCGCCGGTGAACCCGAAGCCTCGTCCACCACCGGGACGTGAGTAGGCCCATGCCAGATGCTGGGGCTTGCCGGCCATCGCGCGTACGGCCGGATTGCCGCTGCGAGGCCCGTCCTTCCGCCCGAGCGTGCCATCGGGAGGAGTGGCGGTCAGGATCGGCGTTATGCCGCGCATCCCGTCCGCGAAGCGCATGTTGTAATACCACTCGTCGCGAAGACGGAAAGGCTTGACGCCACGGGTGACCGGGTGCTTGGGCAACTCGCGGAAATCGGCCTCCCAGGTCGGATTCACCGAGTAGTTGAGTTCAAAGGCTCCTCCGATCCAGGCGATCATGAGCTTCTCGCGTTCGTCGAAAGGCGGCTCTACCGCATAGTGCACGCACACGATGCCCGCGCCCCGCTTCGCGGCCCGATCGAGCGCCTGGGAATGAACGCCGGCGAAGGCCATGTGGCCGTTGGCCCCGTCGCTGTAGAGCAGGACTGCGTCCGCGGTGTCGATGCTGGACGAATCCGAAGGCCAGCCGCTGAGGTGAGCGGTGACCCGAATGCCTGGCACCTGGCTGAGGCCTTTCTTCAACAGCAGGATGCCCGCGTTGTGCTCATGCGCCATCGGTCCATGGCTGGGCGCCCCGGCGATGAGGACGACACTTCGGTCCGCGGCGATGGCGGCTGTCGCCAATCCTGCGGCGAAAACCCACTTCGAGATGTTCAAGCGTGCTCCTTTTGCCGGGGATTCCCGTTCCAGGGCCATTGTCGCGAAATCGGCACAGCCCGGGAACCGGTTCGCCCGGCGACCTGATCGTCTCGCGTTTGCGGACATTCAGTCAACTGCCGAGCCCTGGCCGGGTGGCACCACGCGCAAGCCTGTTCTCCGGTACCCTGATGGAGGGTCCAGGGAGGTTTCGGACGCGTCCCGGGATTCGGAGGGAGAAACCGCCTCCGATGTCCACCTGGATCGTGCGCAGGACTTGGGCAATGACGGCTTTCGCGGAAATCTCGCAGTCAATGTAGTGGTAGTACGGAACGCGGTTCGTGTACCGTGTCGGCGACCGGGCAGGTCGTCCAAATCACCGCGACCGTTAGAGGGTCTGAAGAAGCGATAGGAATCAATGGCCGCCCGCTGGATCGAAGACGACGAAAGCTACCCGCACGTCCGCCGCGAGCGCAAACCGCCAGTCAACCTCTACCTTCCCTTTCTGGTCGGCCTCGCCGCCTCCGCCCTCGCGCTGGGATGGATGGCCTTGACTGTCGTGTATAACCATCGAGGCGACTGGTCGGCCCTCTTCTACACCGGATCTACCGTCCGCGTCCCCGCGGCGATTGACTTCGAGCGCACCTATCAGTTCCCCCGTTCGCCCGGTTTCGACGGCCAGTTCTACCACTTCATCGCCCACGATCCGTGGATCACACGAGGATTCGACCGGAACGTCGACAATCCCAGACTGCGCTGGCGGCGGATCCTCCTGCCAGGGTTGGCGTGGATGTTCGCCGCGGGAAACGACGAAGGGATCGACGCCGGATTCGTTGCCACGATCCTGCTGTTTGTGGCTTTGGGCGCGATGTGGGTGGGCCGCCACGCCGGTGTCGCGGGGCTCTCTCCCGCCTGGGGTCTGCTGTTTCTGGCCGTTCCGGCGACGATCGTCTCGCTCGATCGAATGACGGTGGATGTCGCTCTATGCGCCTTGTGCGCGGCGTTTGCCGTCTATGCCACGCCGCAGCCTGCCTGGCGCATGCTTGGACCGGTGTTGGCGGCGGCTCCCCTGGCGAGAGAAACGGGCCTGTGCCTGCCGGTCGCGTACGCACTCTATGCGCTTCGCCGGAAACAATGGCGAGACGCCGGAATCGCTGTACTGACCTCACTACCGGCGGGTCTCTGGACCCTGTACGTCCACGCACACACCGCAGCCGACCTGACGAAGTGGACCGGCTTCCCTCTGGCCGGTTTGATCGCCAGAACGGCCCACCCGTTCCCGTATGCGACCCCGACCGATTGGCTCAAGCAGGCGGCGATGCTCGACTTCATCGCCATCCTCGGGATGTGGCTGGCTCTGGCGCTGGCGGTCCAGGCCTTCCTGCTGCGAGGACCTGGCCCATTGGAATTGGCGTGCGGGCTCTTCGCCGCCGCGGCCATCGCGCTTTCCAAACCGGACATCTGGACGGAGGCTTACGCCTTCACACGCACGCAGTCGCCCCTATTGCTCTGTCTGGCGCTTGCGGGATGGCCAACCCAATTCTGGACCAGCGCAATCCCGCTGGCGCTCTCGATTCCCCGCATTACGTTCCAACTGGGCCCCCAATTCTTCGGCATTCTCCACGCCTGGCTCGGCAAGCGCCCTTGACAGGGCCGCCTCGATGGAGCATCCTCCCGGGAAAAATCGTGCTGAATATTGTCGACAGGTGGCCAAACGTGGTAAGACTTCAAGATTCATGGTCAAAAGCAGAGTTCTCCAAAAACTGAGGGACGGGGATTGCGTCCGGGTCGCCGGTCAGAGCCGTCTCATGGATCCCTGGCTAACGGAGGTGATCGGCTGGAGCGGGTTCGACGTGATTTGGCTCGACCTGGAACATCGTGCTTTCGGGTACGACAAGATCGATCCGATTTCGCTGGCTTGCCGCTCCACCGGCATCGACCTCATGGTTCGGATCCGCAAGCACGGCTACGACAGCGCCATGTGCGCGCTCGAGTTCGGAGCCAACGGCCTGATGGTGCCGCATTGCCGCAGCGCGGAAGAGGCGCGGCAGTGGGTCGAGTGGACGCGCTTTCCTCCGATAGGTAAACGCGGATTCGATGGAGCCGGCGCCGATGCGAAGTATGCGTTGGCTGATCCACATGAACACCTCCGGCATGGCAACGAGGAAGTCTTCCTGGTGTTGCAAATCGAGGACAAGGAGGCGGTCGACCAGATCGACGAGATCGCCGCGGTCCCGGGCTTCGACGTGCTGTTCATCGGTCCGGGCGATCTGACCCTCAGCTACGGCGTGCCGTTTCAATTCAATCATCCGGTGATCGAAGAGGTGTACGAAAAGGTGGCGGCGGCGGCGGTGAAGCACGGAAAGTGGTGGGGTTCGACGAGCGGGACGCCGGAAGCCGCGCAGAAGATCGTCGACCGGGGTGGCCGCATCTTTACCTGCGGCGGAGACCACGGCTGGCTGCTGCGCGGCATCAAGGACTCGCTCACCAACTTCAGTCAGGTCGTCGTTCGAAAGTAGACTCGCGATGCCGGCCGGCGAGACCGGATACAAGTGGCGGTTGGTGGCGCTGTTGTTCGGCGTCGCCATGCTCAACTACGCCGACCGGACCGCGATCACGACCGTATTCCCCCTCCTGCGGGCGGACTTGAAGATGACGGACCTGGAGTTGGGCGCCGTCGGATCACTCTTCCTGTGGGCTTATGCATTGGCTTCGCCCCTGGCCGGATCGTGGGCCGACCGCATGTCGCGGAGCCGGTTAATCGTGTGGAGTTTGGCCGCCTGGAGCCTGATTACGCTGGCCAGCGGCCTGGTTACCACCACCTGGCAACTGCTCGCGATGCGTGCGCTGTTGGGATTCGCCGAGGCGCTCTACCTGCCCGCGGCGATCGCCCTGATCGCCGACTATCATCCCGGCGACACGCGGGCAACCGCCATCAGCATTCACACCGCCGGCCTCAGCTTCGGCCTGGTGGCGGGCGGTACGGCCACCGGCTATTTGGGCGAGAGCTTCGGCTGGCGGCCGGCGTTCCTCATCCTGGGCGGCGCGGGGTTGCTGATGGCCGTCGCGGCATGGTGGTGGGTCCGCGACGCCCCGGAACCGCGCGAACTCTCATCCAGGGAATCGCCTTCCATGGCGGCGAGCATGATACAACTCCTGCGCATTCCAAGCTACTCCATCCTGATGGCGCAGGCCATGGTGGTGGCGGTCGCCAACTGGATCTTTGTCAACTGGCTCCCGCTTTACTTCAAGGAAGTGCATTCCATGAGTCTGGGTGCCGCGGGATTCGCCGGCACCTTCATGATCCAGGGGGCGGCAACGGTCGGCGTGCTGGCCGGCGGAGTCATTTCCGACCGGTATGGCGGCCGCCGGCCTCGCCGGCGAATGTTGATTCAGAGTGTCTGCTGCTTCTTGGCCGCGCCGTTTCTTCTGGCCTTTCTGTATCAGCCTGGCATCGCGGTGCTGAATCTCTGTATTTTCATATGTGCCTTTTTCAAGCGAATCGGCAGCACGAATGAACTGCCGATTGTGTGCGACCTGCTGGAACCCAGGATGCGATCGACCGCGATTGGAATGATGAACGCCACCAACTGCGCATCGGGAGGCTTCGGGATCCTGATGGCCGGAGCGTTGAAATCCAGCCTGGGCCTCGACGGCATTTTTGGCGGGCTCTCGCTGCTGATGGTTCTCGCGGGCGTCATTACGCTCGCCGGCTACCTGTACTTTTTCGAGCGCGACCTGCGGCTGAGCGCGACCGGACGGCGGCCACTGAGGGTGCCAGTCCCGGCCACCGCGCCCCAGGCAAATTGACTTTATTGAGGAGATTACAGTGGAACAAAGACCCTTAGGGAACACGGGATTGGCGGTGAGTCATCTCGGATTGGGTACGGCGACGTTCGGCCGCGAGATCGATCAGGACGAGGCTTTTCGCGTCATGGACTATGCCGTCGAACACGGCGTCACGCTGTTCGACACCGCGGAAGGGTATGGCGGCGGCCAAGCCAAGGAATACCGCAGGAAGTATCTCGGCGTCGACGACCAGCGCGAGGTCTCGCACGAGATGCATTCGTCGGAGAAGATCATCGGACGCTGGCTGGCTTCCCGCAACTGCCGCAAGGACATCGTCCTGATGACGAAAGTGAGCACCGACCACACCCGCGACCATGTCCGCCAAGCCCTTGCCGCCAGTCTGGAGCGCCTGAAAACGGACTTTGCCGACGTCTACTTCTACCACTCCTATGACGCGGGCACGCCCATGGAGGAAGCCGTAACGGCGATGAACGAGGTCGTGAAGTCCGGGCATGTTCGGGTAGGAGGCTGCAGTAACTACAGCGGCCAACAGTTGACGGCGGCAATCGAGTTTGCCGAGCGGAACGGGATGGCTCAATTCGGAGCGCTGGAGAACAGCTACAGCCTCGCGGCTCGGGAAATCGAGACGGATGCGATGCCCGTGTGCCGGCAACGCGGGGTCGGAGTGGTCGCCTACAGCCCGCTCGGCGCGGGATTCCTGGCCGGCAAGTATACGCCGGATCGCAATGCCCTGCCGAAGGGTACTCGCTTCGATGTGATTCCTGGCCATATGGATGTTTACTTCAGCGAGACAAATTTCACGGTTGTAAAGCAACTCCATGCGATGGCGGAGCGCGTGAACGTGCCGCCGCTGCGGCTGGCGATGGGCTGGGTCATTCAGAATCCTAATGTCGCCACGGTTTTAGTGGGCGCCCGTCACCCCGGTCACATCGACAATGCCCTGGAGGCGAAGTCCATGGAGTTTCCAGCCCACTGGATGACCGAAATGAATGCCTTCGGCCAAAGCTAGGCTCGGTTCTTGACAGTAGCCGGGTATGTGCTCCATACTCGGCAACACACGCTCTTGCATTACGGGTTCCGGCCGCGCCGCCGGTTTCCGTGGGCTTTTGCATTAAGACTTTTGGAAGGGGTAACCATGAAGAACAGCCGTTTTGTAGTTGTCGTACTATGCCTGCTGGCCCTGGCGGCCGGCGCTCAGGCTCAACGAATCACCGCCACTTTGCTCGGTAATGTGAGCGATGCAAGCGGCGGCGCCGTTTCCGGAGCCAAGATGACCGCCCGCAACACGGAGACCAACGTGACGCGCGAAACGGTCTCGGACGACCGCGGCAACTATATCATGGACTTCCTGCCGCCGGGCCGTTATGACGTCAGTGCGGAGCACCCCGGATTCTCCAAGCGCATCTCTTCCGGCGTGCAGTTGCAGGTCGACCAGAGTGTGCGGTTGGACGTGCAGTTGCAGGTTGGCGAGGTGATCCAGGAAGTCTCGGTACAGGCTTCCGTGCCCCTACTGCAGACGGCGAATTCCAGTGTGAACAGCGTCATCGAACGCCGCCAGGTACAGGACCTCCCGCTCAACGGCCGCCAGTTCCTGCAACTCGCCCTTCTGGTGCCGGGGGCCGTCCCATCGCCTCCGGGAAGCCGTCAGGCGAGCGAGCGCGGCACGCTGTCCTCGTCGATCAACATCAACGGCAACCGCGAAGGATCCAACCTGTTCCTGATCGACGGAACGCTGAACACCGACCCCAATTTCAACACGTTCGTGATCAGCCCCAACGTCGATAGCATTCAGGAGTTCCGCGTCGAGACGAACAGCTACTCGGCGGAGTTCGGCCAACAGGCGGGCGGCCAGATCAACCTGATCACCCGCTCGGGAACCAACGACCTGCACGCGTCGATGTACGAGTATCTGCGCAACTCCGCTCTCGATGCCAAGAACATGTTCGACCGGCCGGCGCCGTCCAAGATCCCGCCGTTCCGCCAGAACCAGTTCGGGGCCACGGGCGGCGGACGGATCATCAAAGACAGAACCTTCTTCTTCGGCAGCTATGAAGGCTTTCGCGTCGTTAAGGCCCAGACGGCCACCGCGGTGCTGCCGAACGCGGCCCTGCGCGCGGGTGACTTCTCGAACCGCCGCGACGCGGCCGGGACCCTGACCCCGATCTTCGATCCGTTCACGACGCGGAACAATCCGGCCTTTAACTCCAGCCTGCCAGCGTCGCCTCAGAATCCCCGGTATCTGAGGGATCAATTTCCGAACAACGTCATTCCTACGGGGCGGCTCGATTCGGTAGCAAGAGGCATCCTCAATTATGTCGACGTTCCCAACCTGGATGCGCTGGCCTTCGGATTGGGGCGATTCCTGAACAATGACTCCCAACGTCTCGACTACGACCAGTTCAGTGTTCGTGTCGATCACAGCGTAGGGCCGAAAGATCAGTTGTTCGGCCGCTATAGTTTCTCAAACGAGAAGTTGTATGCCCCGGGCGCGCTGACTTCGCAGGCCACCCGGCGCGAGCCGCGGCCGCAGATCGCCACCATCGGGCACACGCGCATCTTCAGCCCTTCCGTCGCCAATGACGCCCGTCTCGGCTACACGCGCCTGCGCCTGAACATCGTCAACAAGAACGCCTTCACTGAAAACATTCCCGCCAAACTGGGCATTCAGGGCCAGGAGGGCCTGCCTCCTTCGGCCTGGGAAGTGCCGAACGTCGCGTTCTCGAATGATGGCATCACTGGGTTCGGCGGCCTTAACTTTGGCGTTCCTACCGTCACACGCAACAACACCTACCAGTTTCAGGACACGCTCTCGATGACCAAGGGCTCGCACAACCTGAAGATAGGAATTCAATACAACACCTATCAACTCAACAACGCCACGCTGAACTTCATTCTGCCCTCTTACGGGCTCCGGGCTACGCCGCTTACCGCCGATGTGAACAACCCTGTCGGCCTCAGCCGCGGCAGTGAGTTCGCCGACTTCATGTTGGGCATCTCGCACGTCAACCAGGTCACCTCCGGATCGGGCCAGGTTTATCTTCGCCGCAAGATCGTCGCGCCGTGGTTCGAAGACACGTGGCGCGTCAACCGCGATCTGACGGTGACGCTGGGCCTTCGCTGGGACTACATCTCTCCGCTGGTCGAGCAAAACAACAAGATCGCCAGCGTCTTTGTGCCGAACCTCAACGGACGTCCTTTCCCGACTCCGATCCAGGGCGGAGTCAACGTGCCAGGCTACGGCGAGGTGCCGCGGGGCCTGTTCGACTCGGATTTCACCAACTGGGCGCCGCGGTTTGGAATCGCCTGGCGGGTAAAGGGCTCGACCAAGACCGTCGTTCGAGCGGGCTATGGCTTCTTCTACGATGCCCAAATCGGCAACACTACCGTTGACCTTGTCAGGAACGCGCCCTTCCAGGTTCGGGTAATTGCCGATCTTCCGGACTCCATCTTCCCCTTCCTGTCCTTGCGCCAACTGCTTCCGCCCGGCGCCAACATCAGCCCGAGCTTTTTCGCGGTCGGCCAGGAGGAAGGCGGCAAGCTCCAGTTCCCCACCCCTTACATCCAGCAATGGAATCTCAGCGTTCAGCGCGAACTCGTACCCAACTGGGCCGTCACCGCGGCGTACGTCGGCTCCACCGGCCGCCACCTGACGTTCTCCGGGATTGCGAACATCCCCTACCCCGGCCCCGGCGCATTGAACCCCCGCCGTCCCTGGGACCCTCAGCTCAACTCGATCTTCCAGACCGCCATGCCGCGCGTCAACAGCTACTATCACTCACTGCAACTTAAGTCCGAACACCGCGGCTGGCACGGCGTGACCATGTTGAACTCGTATACCTGGTCGAAGTCGATCGACACCGGCACCGAGATTCGCGCCGGCGGAACTGCCCAGCAGTCCATCAACAATTGGAACCTGGATGGCGAGAACCGAGGCCGTTCCACCTTCGACATGCGCCAGCGCTTCGTCAATAGCATGGTGTACGCTCTGCCCTTCGGGCCCGGCCAACGTTGGATGACGGACAAGAATGCCGTCAGCTACATCGTGGGCAACTGGCAGGTCAACACGATCATTTCCCTCAACACAGGTCTGCCGTTCACGATCTTCTCCGGAGTCGACACGGCCAACAGCGGGGTGGGCAGTCTCATTCATCCCGACGCGGTTCCGGGCACCAGCCCCAAACCGGGCAATCAGACCGCGGACAGCTGGTATAACCCGGCCGCGTTCGTAAACGCGCCGGATTGCCGCAACGAGACTACGTTCCGTTCGCTCGCCAGTCCTCTGGTCTGTTTCGGCAACCTGGGCCGCAACACGTTTAGCGCTCCCGGCCTCGCCAACTTCGATTTCTCGCTGATGAAGCAGATTCCGATCACGGAGCGGCATCAGATCCAGTTCCGCACGGAGTTCTTCAACCTCTTTAACACCCCGCCGCTCGGCTTCCCCGTGAATAACCTGAGCGCCGCGACACGAGGCAGGATTTTAGGCGCCGGCACGAGCCGCCAGATCCAGTTCTCTCTTCGCTACTCGTTCTGAACAGGCCAAAAGATGGGAAGGGTGCGGACCTCCGTTCCCTTCCCGTCAAGCTACCTGGGCAGCGTAACGTCGGATCCAGTGGTACTGTCGGGACCATAAGGCGAAACGCCACTTGTCACGAGTGCCGCGCGATGGTATCCTTTGGGTAGTCGTGGAGTGATTTAGAACCGGATTGTTGGGTTCAGCTACTTGCAACCACGTAAAAAAGTGCTAAAGGCGTATCGGTCAAGAAGGAACGAAGCCGACCCTGAGGCCTTTGGACGCAGTTGCCAAAGTTCTTAGGGTTTTTTGTTTTGACCGGTCCGCCGGATGCTGGAGGAACCTGTGAGCGTCTGGCGTAGTTCTGATGCCATTCCGGCCCTGTTCGGCTCGGAAGGCGAGTTGATCTCTGTTTCTGTCTCGGTCGCCGAGCGCGACCTTGAGTCCCTGCTCGAAGCTCTTGCCGAAGTCGACTTTCCCATCAACCCGCAGATTGTCCATTCGAATGGCAGCGGAGGCACCGCGGTGGAGTTCCCCGCTTATTCCAGCGGTCTCGACCAGGTGCGAATGGTCCTGGCACGTCACGGCTTCAATGAGCGGCAACTCCGCGTGACGGGCATCCTCGAGCAGGTCGGTTAGCGGTTGTACTGCGGAGTTACCCCCCGCAGGCGCGCCCAGACACGATCACAGGCTTCGACGGTCTCCTGAGTGAGCGGGCCCTCGCCCATGGCCGCGACGTTCTCTTCCAACTGCTCCATCCGGGACGCTCCGAGGATCACGCAATCGGTGGGGGTGTGGTGCATCAGCCAGTTGAGCGCCAGGCTGACCATGGAGCGGCCCGCCTCGGCCGCAATACCCCGCAACTGCTCCACCGCGTCGAACGCCGCGTCGTGCCAATAGCGGTCCAGATACATCTTATTGCCATCGAATCTCGTCCCCTCGATCGGGGCCTGCCGCTTCTGTTTGCCCGTAAGCATGCCGCCGGCAAGGGGGTTGTAGACGATAGTCGAAATGCCGAGGCTCCGGCACATTGGCAGGTACTCCTGTTCCACTCCGCGGGCGATCAGGTTATACATCGGTTGCGTCAACCTGATCGGCGCGTAGGCGCTCTTCTCGGCCAGCCATTGCATCTGGCAGACCTGCCAGGCGGCGTAGTTGGAACTGGCCGGATACCGCACTTTTCCCTGGCGCACCAGCGTGTCCATGGTTTCGAGCGTCTCCTCGATCGGCGTCGCATAGTCAGGCTGGTGTAGATAGTAGAGATCCAGGTAGTCGGTCTGAAGACGGCGTAGCGAATCGTCGATACCGCGAAGGATCGCCGCGCGGGAGAGGCCGCTTTCGTCGGGCGCCTCGCCCATTTTGCCGCGAACTTTGCTTGCAAGGATCACCTGCTGGCGCCGCCCCTTCAGGATGCGTCCAAGATACTCCTCGGACACACCCTGGCTGTAGACGTTCGCCGTGTCGACGAAGTTGATGCCGAGGTCGGAACAGCGGTCAATGATGCGGGCCGCGCCGGCTTCATTCACTTGCGAGCCGAAGGTCATGGTGCCGAAGCAGGCGCGCGACACCCTCAACTCGGTATGGAGGAGATTTCGCGTTTGCATGAGAAAGAATCGATTATACCGAGAGCTTTTTGTGTTCGTGGCGGAATCCTGGACGACGCGGCGTCAACACGCCCTGGAACCGGCGTGGAGTTTGCACTCCAAACTCGGGGACCACCCGCTCGTGCCCGACTGGCCCGTCGCACGCCACGGAGGGCCCTGATGTCGCGTCACCAGGCAAGGAAACTGCAGAACTTGATCCGCAACGGCGGCAGGCACCGCCGAACGGGGTTCATCTGGCGAGCGTCACCGTTACGCAGCGCGCGTCGAATCCTCTCGATTCCCATCTCGCTCGGTCAGATACTCCTCAAGCAGATGAATGGCCAGGTCCAACTTTTGCTTCCGCGAGTACAAAACAGCGAGTTGATCACCAATCGGTTTCACGGTTACCGGGGAGGTAGCAATATTTCTCATGACTATATAGGTACTAGTAAGCATGGGTATTCTACAATTCCCACTTCGCGTTCTTCTCCCGAAATGTTGTGGGGCGTCGATTCGATCAATGAGGGTAATCCAGACTAGACAGTTCCGTAAGTACTGCCATGGTAGGATCAAAAGAGTTCGTCGTTTTTACTCCGAATGGACCTCCTCCAAGGGCTGAATCCTCCCCAGTGTGAAGCGGTCATGCATGTGGATGGTCCGCTGCTTATCCTCGCGGGAGCGGGCAGCGGCAAGACACGTGTCATCACCCACCGCATCGCCCATCTTGTGCGCACCCGCCATATTCCCGCTTCAGCCGTCCTTGCCGTGACGTTCACCAATAAAGCGGCTGAAGAGATGCGGAATCGCGTACGCGCGCTCCTGGACGGAGTCGCCGCTCCCTCCGAGCTCAATCTGTCGACGTTTCACTCCTTCTGCGTGCGCCTGTTGCGCCGCGATGGCGATGGCCTGGCGCAGGTGCGCCCGGGCTTTACGCGGCGCTTCAACATCTACGATGACGACGATCAGATCGCGCTGATCAAAACCGCCTACAGGCACCTGGGCCTCGACGACACGTTCATGAAGGCGCGCGCCATGCTGTCGATCGTCAGCAACGCCAAGAACCAGCGGCAGACACCGGACGAAATGCACCGCTCCGCCAAGGATCCCCGTATGGCCAAAGCGGCGGTGGTGTACGACGAATATGAGAAGGGGCTTCGCAACGCCAACGCCCTGGACTTCGACGATCTTTTGCTCGAGACCGTTCGATTGCTGCGCGTCGACGAGGCAACCCGCGAACGATACAACCGGCGGTTGTCGTACCTGATGATCGACGAGTATCAGGACACCAACCGCACGCAGTACGACCTGATCCGCCTGCTCAGCACCGGCCACGACAACGTGTGCGTGGTTGGCGACGAGGATCAGTCCATTTATAGCTGGCGCGGCGCGGATATCCGTAACATCCTCGACTTCGAGCGCGACTACCGCAACGCGCTGGTGATTCGGCTGGAACAGAATTACCGCTCCACCAAGACCATCCTCGCCGCGGCGGGCGCGGTGGTGGCGAACAACACCGAACGGAAGGGCAAGACTCTCTGGACCGATGCAGGCGCGGGAGAGAACGTCTCGCTGTACGCTGGCTTTGACGCGGAGAACGAGGCCCTGTTCATCGCCGATACGATCGACGGCATTCTCCGGAAGGACCCCGGCGAGCATATCGCCATTCTCTATCGCACGAATTCGCAGTCGCGTCAGATCGAGGAAGCGCTGCGGCGGTACGGGCGTAACTACAAAGTGGTCGGCGGGTTCAGCTTCTACCAGCGCTCGGAGATCAAGGACATCCTCTCGTATCTGAAGGTGGCCGCCTCCCCGCAGGATTCCATCAGCCTGCTCCGCATCATCAACACGCCCGCACGCGGGATCGGCAAGACGACGGTGGAGCAGATCGAACGCTACGCCCTGACTAAGGAACTCAGCGTCTGGTCGGCGGTGGAGCAGATGGTGGACGAGCAGCAATTCGCGGCACGGGCGCACGCCGCGCTGGCCGCGTTCCGGAGCCTGATTCGCGACCTGGCGGCGATGGCGGCGGAGCGCCCTCCCCATGAGTTGATCAAGCACCTTCTCGAACGCAGCGGGTATCGCCGCATGCTCGAACAGGAAAACACGGACGAATCGCGCGGCCGGGTGGAGAACCTGGACGAGATGCTGAACGCCGCGCTCGAAGCCAGCGAGCGGGGCGAAACCCTGAGCGACTTTCTGGACCACGCCGCGCTGGTGGCCGACGCCGACCAGGTGGATGAGCGCATTCAGGTCAATCTCCTCACGCTGCACAACGCCAAGGGACTCGAGTTCCCGATCGTGTTTCTGGCCGGCATGGAGGAAGGGCTGTTCCCTCATGTCCGCTCGCTCGACTCCAACGCGCTGCTCGAGGAGGAGCGCCGGCTCTGCTACGTCGGCATGACGCGCGCGGAGAAGAAACTGTACCTCACCTGGGCTCGTTACCGGCGCCGTTTCGGGGGCGGCGAGCAGGAGCGTTCGATCCGCTCGCGTTTCATCAAGGAAGTGCCGCCTCACCTCGTTGCTGAAGTCAACCCGAGCGAACCCACCGTGGCGCAAGTGGACCTGACCGCCGAGCGGCACCAGGTCCGCGAGTCGGTCCGCCGCAATCTGTACACCGGAAAGACCTATAATTCTCTAGAGAACATCTCGCAGTTTTTTACGGACCGGGGGAAGTCGTTTGCGGCGCCGGGAAATGCCGCGGCTGAGAAGCCCGCGGCGGCGGCTTCTTTCTCTCCGAAGCCGCCGGCCGCTGCGGCGTCAACCGCGGCGCCGGCGAAGAAGGCAGGGACCAGGCCCGGGAACGTCATTAACCATCCCAAGTACGGGCGCGGTACGATTGTCCGCCGCGAGGGCGATGGCGAGGACGCCAAGCTGACCGTGAGTTTCCCAGGGCATGGACTGAAGAAACTGATCGCCAAATACGCAGGATTGAAGAACGAATGAACACGAAGAACGTCACCGATCGCGAAGAGCGCAAGACCCTGAAGCGGAAAGCCCGCAAGGAGGCGCCGGCGAAGGCCAAGCGCGCCTCCGGCACCGCCCGCGGTTCCATGAAGAAAAAGATCCGCCACATGGCCAAGGGTCAGCGGAAGCGATAAGATAGCGGGACGCTTCAGCGTCCTCATGTCCTTCTTACGCACCAAGAGCATCGACAAACTGATCGCCGCTGCCGAGGCTCCCGAAGCCCGTCTCAGCAAGACTCTCGGGCCCTGGAGCCTCACCGCTCTCGGCATCGGCGCGGTCATTGGATCCGGAATTTTTATCCTCACGGGAACCGCCGCCGCGGGCGAAACGCTCAGTTTCCACTCCATTCTGCACGCTCCCGTCCTCGACCTGCTGTTGAACGGTTCGAAGGCCGTGTCCACCATCGGGAGGCCGGGTGCGGGTCCGGGTATCTCGTTATCGTTCCTGCTCACGGCCATCGTGTGCGGGTTCGCGGCGCTGTGTTACGCCGAACTTGCGTCCATGATCCCCATCGCCGGCAGCGCGTACACCTACGCTTACGCCACTCTCGGTGAGATCTTCGCCTGGATCATCGGGTGGGACCTGATTCTCGAGTACGCGGTCTCCAACATGGCTGTGGCTGTCGGCTTTGCCGCGCATGTCAACGACCTGCTGGAGAGCCTGTTCGGACTCCATCTTCCCGAAAAGCTGAGCGGCCCGGTCATCGCCAATGGAGAACTGACCGGGAACTGGTTCAATGTCCCCGCTCTGGTGGTCCTTCTGATTCTGACGTATGTTCTGGTGATCGGAATCCGCGAGAGCGCCGGCGCCAACAACCTGATGGTCATTCTCAAAATTGCCGCCATCCTGATCTTCGTCTTTGGGGCCGCACACGCAGTGAAGCCGGAAAACTGGTCGCCTTTTCTACCGAACGGGTTTTCCGGGCTGCTGACAGGCTCCGCCATCGTCTTCTTCACCTTCATCGGTTTCGATTCAGTATCCACCGCGGCCGAAGAATGCCGCAATCCGCAGCGCGATCTGCCGATCGGGATCATCGCAACCCTAATCGTCTGCGCCCTACTCTATATCTCGGTCGCCCTCGTGCTCACCGGCGTGGCCAACTACCAAACGCTCAACAACGCGGCGCCGGTGGTGAACGTGCTGAAACAACTCGGTTATGAAGGCATTCGCCGCGTCGTAGGTATGGGCGCGCTGATGGGCATGATCTCCTCGTTGCTGGTTTTCCAATACGGCCAGGCGCGGGTGTGGTTCGCCATGTCGCGGGACGGTTTGCTGCCGTCGCCGTTTTCCCGTGTACACCCGAGATACCGGACTCCGCATCTCAGCACCTGGATCGCGGGGCTGGCCGTCGGCATCCCGGCGGGAATCTGGGACATCGGCACCTTCGCCGATCTCGCCAACATCGGCACACTGTTCGCCTTCATCGTCGTGTCGGCGGGCGTGCTGGTGCTGCGGCGTAAACAACCAGAGCGGCCTCGGGGATTCCGGGTCCCGGGATCGCCCTTTATCCCTTCCCTTTCCATTGCCACATGCCTCCTGCTGATGCTCGGTCTGCCACTGGAAACATGGGTTCGCTTTGTCGTGTGGCTGGCGATCGGCCTGGTCGTCTACTTCGTGTTCAGCCGGAAGCACAGCAAACTTGCCGCGGAGTCCAGGACCGGGATATAGTTCCCTTCGATTATCAAGCAATAAGCAAGTCACGGTTTCGCCAGAACTGCGTTTGCCCGCGCCTCGAATGCGGCGGCTTCGCTCTTGCGTTTCAACTTCCGCAACACCAAGGCATAGTCGCGGCACGTCGCCTCCGTCAGCGCGTGGCTGGCGCCCAAGGCCGCCTCCCGGATCTCGACCGCCCGGCGGAGCAGGCCTTCGGCCAGCGCGTAATTCCGCTGCGCAAAGTAGACAGCCGCGAGGTTGCCGGCGACGGAGGCGACCTGCGGGTGCGCCGGCCCGAGTGTGTTCTCCAGGATGCCAAGCGCTCTCTGGTAGTGCTCGATCGCCTCTTCCGGGCGCTTCTGCTCGCGTCGAATCCAGGCCAGCGTGGTCAGACCGACGGCAACCTCCGCATGGTCCGGTCCGAGCGTCTTTTCCACAACGCCCAATGAGCGCAGGGCCAGGCGTTCGGCTTTCTGCAATTCCTGTCCCATGACAGCGATTTCGGCGAGTTTGTTAAGACTTTGCGCCGTTACCGGGTGGCCGGCGCCGAGCGTCCGCTCCCGAATCGTCAGTGCCCGCTGGAGCACGGACTCGGCCTCCGCAACCTGCCCGCGCTGGAGGTGGATGTGACTGAGACGCGTCAGCAACTGAGCCACGCCGGGATGAGCCGGGCCCAATGCCTTGTATTCGATCGCCAGGGCCTTGCGGTAGAGTGACTCTGCTTTGTCAAATTCGCCGCGCGTGTAGTGGAGTTCGGCCAGATCCGCCAGGGCGCGCGCTACGGCGGGATGGCCGGCGGGGTAGGCTCCTTCCGCGGTTTTCAGTGCCTCGCGGTAGAACCGCTCGGCTTCGGCGTACCGGCCTTGGCGGAACGCGAGTTCGCCGAAGTTGCTCATCAATACCCCCAGCCGAGGGTCCTCAGGTGGGAGTTTTTCTCGCCAGATGGTCAGGGTCCGCTTCAAAAGGGGTTCGGCTTCCCTGAATGCGCCCCGAACGATGGCCAACGAGCCGAGACTGTTGAGAACGCGCGCCAACTCCGGATGGTACGGTCCCAATGTCTCCTCGGCAATGGCCAACGCCCGGCGGAAGAGAGGCTCGGCGCGGCCGTAAGCACCCTGGGAGCGATGGACTTCGGCTAGGTTCGTCAAAAAGGGAATCAACCTGGCAGGTTCCTGGGTCCGCTCGGCAGTGGCCAGGGCCTGCCCGCAAAGTTCAGCGGCTTGGTCATAATGCCCGAGATCCTGGTAGAGCAAGCCCAGGTTGCTCAAAGCAGTCGCGCTGTGGAGGTGGTCCGGTCCCAGAGTACGGTCGTACATGGCCACGGACCGCCGAAACAGCGGTTCCGCCCGAAGGAACTGCCCCTGCTTCCGGTAGAATGTCGCCAAGTCGTTGAGGGCTTTGGCCCACTCCGCGCTTTCCACGTTGAGGTTCTCCCAGATCGCCAGCGCGCGTCCGTAGGAGGACTCAGCTTCGGCGAAACGGCCGTTCTGGTAACTGCGGGCGGCCAGACCGCAGAGGATCGTTGCCGTGGAGGCATCCTCCGGGCCAGTCGGAGACCGGCTCGTGGCGCCGGTCTCCGGCCGGCGCTCCGGCTCGGGGCGGCCGGCGGCCCATTCGCAATCGCCGGCAGGGGCCAGCCCCATCAGAAAGAACATCAGCACGTAATCCGCGGGTTTCATGATTCAACCTCCTGGCGGTTTCCTCTTGAGATTGATCGTACGAGGCCCAAACCGCGCGGGAAATCGAAATCATTGGCCGCAAACGAGTTGTCGCGATTTGTCGTACCTTGTCGGGTCTTTGCGGACCGATCCGGAACGTTCTTTCTTGTTGCTGTCGTTGCTGAGTCGTATAATCTTTGCCAGCGTGAGCAAGCTGGCGCACATCCCCGGAGCGGCCGGTTCATCTCTGGATGGGCATGGAAGGCTGGATTCCTGGAAGGGAATCGCCGCCTACTTCAACCGGAGCGAACGGACGGTCCAGCGCTGGGCGAGCGAAGAGGGATTGCCGGTGCATCGGATGTCCCACCGAAAACGGGGGACGGTCTTCGCGGTCGGCTCGGAGCTGGACGAATGGTGGCGGACAAGGGCCGGCCTCGCCGAGGAACGCGAGCCTCCCGCGAAACCTTGGCGGGGACGGCTCTACGCGTGGTCCGCGGCAGCCGGCTTGGCGGTCTTGGGAATCGTCGGGGTGACGATTGCGCGCCTTCCCAACGCCGGCCCTTCCGAGGCTTCCGTCCGCGTGGCGCCGCTCACGGCGTACCCGGGGGTCGAGCGATACCCGGCCTTTTCCCCCGATGGCCGCCGCGTGGCCTTTAGCTGGGACGGCGAGGCTCGGAACAACTCCGACATTTACGTGAAGGTTCTGGGCGCCGACGAGCCCCAACGGCTCACCACCCATCCCCGAGCCGATCAGTTCCCGGCATGGTCCCCGGACGGGCGCTCCATTGTGTTCTGCCGCTCCATGAACGTGGGCACGAATCTCGAGATCATCGAGGTGCCCGCCGTCGGGGGCCCGGAGCGAAAGCTGGGACAGACGTTTCGCCCCGCCCTCACGGTTCCAAAGCCTTTCCTGGGTTGGACCCCGGATGGAAAAAGCCTGGTCCTGATGGAAGCCTCCGCTGAGTCGGAGTTCTCCTCCCTGTACCTGATGTCTGTCGCGAGTGGAGACAAGCGCCGGCTGACCACTCCACCGGCCGGAATGGGGGACACTGCGCCGGCTCTTTCGCCCGACGGGCGAACCCTGGCTTTTGTGCGGGGCGATACCAGTGCGGGTAACGTCTATCTTCTTTCGCTCACACGGGACTTTCTGGCCCAAGGCCCTCCTCGACAGCTCACCTTCGAGAAGTTCGCGCTGAGCAACCCGCTCTGGACGGCCGATGGCCGTGAAATCCTGTATGCCTCGCGCGACAACGTGCCGGCTGGTCTGTTCCGGATCCCGGCGGCGCCGGGAAGCAAACGGCGGCACGTTCCGGGAAGCGAGCCGGTCGGGCGCGATCTCGCCATCACACAGAAAGGATCTCTCATCGCGTTCTCCGATGACAAGGAGGACATGGATATCTGGCGAATGGAACTCTCACGCTCCCCTCACCAGATCCAGCCTCCGGCGCCCATTATCACCTCGTCGCGCCGCGAATGGTTCCCCGAGTACTCTCCCGATGGGAGTCAGATCGCCTTTACTTCCGATCGGTCGGGAGACCACGAACTCTGGGTTTGCCGTCACGACGGCAGTGGCGCCGTGCAGTTAACGGAGTTGGGAGGACGCTGGGCACTGCAAGCCCGCTGGTCGCCGGACGGGCGGTGGATCGCATTCACGAGCGATGCCGCGGGGAGCCGCGATGTCTATGTCGTCCCTTCCTCGGGCGGCACGCCTCGCCGCCTGACGACCCACCTGGCCGAAGACACTTCTCCCACCTGGTCACCCGACGGACGGTGGGTCTACTTCTGCTCCAGTCGTGGCGGCACATTTCAAGTGTGGAAGGTGTCCCTGGCCGGGGAACCAGCGGAGCGAATCACGCGACATGGCGGGCCGCATGTGCAGGTCTCCCCGGACGGCCGTTTCTTGTACTATTCGGCGGGCTGGCGTTCGATGGACCTCTGGCGGGCCCCCATCGGCGGCGGCGAAGAAGTGCGAATTGAAGCCCTTTTCAATCTCTTCTCCTTCACGGTTGTCAGCGATGGCGTCTACTATTTCGGTCAGCGGAATTCGAGCGGGATTCCGCTCCGGTTCTACCGTTTTTCGACCGGCAAATCGGAGATGATCTATCCGGCTGGCAAGTTCGTCCCGATGGGTCTCACCGTGTCGCCGGACCGGCGCTTCCTGGTTTCCGGCGTCTGGCGCAAGAAACGCGACGGGGATCTCAAGCTGTTGTCGGGTTTTCGATGAGTCAGCCGGAGGCTGAGGACTCTCGAGAAACAACCATTCCATCGCCGAGCCTGCCGGCGATGCGAAGCCAGGCCGAAGGCCCGTCAATGTCTATCACCACCTGTCGCCTGCTCATGCTTGGACTGCCGCTTGCAAACTGCCCCCGATTTCGGTGCTAAACTGAGAGACCACTGAAATCCCGCCCGAACGAGTGAGTCAGCACTCTCTCTCTTCTAGACAGTCCAGTTCGCCGGGGAAAGGAAGCGCGGCCCACGTTTGGCCGACCAAAACCGGCGCTAATGAAGATTCTCCTCTACAATCCCGACAATGGCGTGACAGGCAATTTCATGCCTCACCTGTGGATGTTCCTGCTGCAGTCGATCACGCCCCCCGGGCATGAAGTCCTGTTGATCGACGGCAACGCGAAGCACCTGACCGACGAGGAACTGGTTGCGTTTGCGCGAACCAACGGCATCGGCCTGGTCGGCATCGGCGCCATGACCCGCATGATCGCCCGCGCCTATCGCGCCGCGGACGCGTTGCGCGCCGCCGGCTTCAAAGTCGTGATGGGCGGGCCCCACGTCACCGAGATTCCGGATGAGGCGCTCGGCCGCGATGGCGGTCCGCGTCATGCCGACGCGATCGCTTTGGGCGAGGCGGACGAGACATGGCCCAAGATCGTCGCGGACGCCGCTGCCGGCCGCCTGAAGGACGTCTACTCGCCCGTCGACGCCTTTGGCCAGGAACAGAAGCCCGATCTGGCGAAGTATCCAAATATCCCCTGGGAGACGATGGAGATCGATCAGTTCAATCGCATTCCGGCCGCCCTCCGGCCCGTCATGCGCTTCTTCGATCTCACCTGGGAGCGCTTCCATCTGATCCCGATCGAATCCGGACGCGGCTGCCCGTATGGGTGCGAGTTCTGCACGGTGACGGGCTTCTTTGGAGATTCCATCCGGTTTCGCACCAATCAGAGCGTCGTCGATGAGATGTTGCGCCTGAAAGAACGGGCCCGCAAGACGCGCGGCAAGGTCGCGGTCTTCTTTGTCGACGACAATTTCGCGATCAACGTCAAGCGTACCAAGTCCCTGCTCCGCGACATCATCGCCGCGGGCGCGCAGATGTCGTGGGTCGCCCAGATCAGCGCCAACCTGTTGCGGGACGAAGAACTGGTGGATCTGATCGCACAATCCGGCGGCAAGTGGATCTTCATCGGCATGGAGTCGCTCGATCCGGCCAATTTGAAAGACGTGAACAAGAGCTTCAACAAGCCCGGCGAGTATGCCGCCGTGCTGGAGCGCCTGGCCCGGCGCAACCTTTACGCCATCACGTCGTTCATCTTCGGCCTGGACAACGATACGCCGGGAGTTGGGGAGCGCACTCTCGAGCAGATTCGCCAGTGGCCTCCGGGCTTGCCGGTGTTCGGACAGATTACGCCTTTCCCTGCGACTCCTCTCTATGACCGCCTGGCGGCCTCGGGCCGGCTGACCAGGCCGAAGCACTGGTTCGACTTCGCGCCGTTTCAGATGGCGCACACGCCCTTGAAGATGTCCATTCCGGAGGTGCACCACGAAGTCAATTATGCCTGGGCGAACTCCTACAGCCCGGAAGCGATCACGCGGGCCCTCGACGCAATCGACGATCAGCCGGCGGCCTACAAGATCAGCCACCTGGTGGCGCGATTGTGCTTCCGGGGCATTTATTTCCCACAGAAGGGCGCCTTGTCCTGGGTCAAGGTATTTGTGGAAAACCGGAAGTCCATCTATCGTGTCGTCAAAGACTGTTTCACCAAGTGGCACGGCACCGCCGACCGCAGCGTGCGACTGAAGTTCGAAATTGGCATCGGCCGTGCGATCCCTGAAACGGAAGCCGGCGGTTCCATCGACTAGCGCTTTGCCAATTTGTCCGGCGATCCCACCGCCCGCCGGTTCCTTCTGAGCCGCGAGCGTCAGAAGCCGTGAAAAAACAGGGACGTTCACCCCGTTTCACGCCCACAAATCGTCGATTCTCCACAGAACGTTGACCGGGAAACGGGGTGGATGTTCCGTTTTTTCACAGCCCCGTCAGCGAGCGGTGGCTTGCCGTCCGAATCGAATCTTGCGCCGGAAAGTAGCCGGGACTCCTTCGCGTAACCTGCCACCCCAAGACGCTTGGCTCCGCTGCGTTGGCCGTGACCGCCGGATGCGCTGAGAAGAAGGACGCACCCGCCCCGAACCCCCAGTCGACCCTCGCGAAGCCGCCGGCCGGACACGGCGCCTGAAGTGGCGGAGTACTGGCTCGCGACGTGTGGAACATGGACCACGAGGCCATCCCCGTGCCCGCCATAATGCTGCGTGAACTCGCCGAGGAGGGCCATTCATCACGGAAGAAGACTTGCTGCCGGCAGTTCCCGCGCTGGGAGACATTCTGAATCACTCGCCGAGCAACTTCCGCACCTCGCGGTGCGCGAGCAGAATCTCCGGCACGCGCTGGATCGCTTCGTGATACTTCGCGCCGAATCCGAGAGCGGTCTCCGAAGGCATCATGGTGTCGCGAACGTACGCGAGCAACTTGCGCCCTTCCTGCTCACCCGCTCCCGCCTTGGGCGACACCATCTCATCGATCCTCGCTACCAGGCCGGAAACGGTCCGCAGCCATGCAAACGGGCTGTCGGACATCAGCAACTGCAGCAGTTCATTCGGACTGACGCGTCCGTGCACGCGCTCATAGGCCCGCCGTTCGTCGTCCATCAGCAGTTTGTGCAGGCCGAGCAGAGCATCGCGGACCGCATTCATTTGTCCTCGCGTTTCCGGCGTCAGCGGCTCGTCGTTGGCGACATCCATGCTGACCAACAGAATAGCGTCTTATACTGAGGAGGTATGCATCCCAAACAGGAGCGTCTGTTCTCGATTCTGCGGGATCTCGATCGCGTGATCGTGGCTTACTCCGGTGGGACCGACTCAGCGTACCTGGCCTGGGCGGCTCACCAGGCGCTCGGCGACCAGTCGCTCGCGATCACCGCCGACTCGCCGTCGATCCCCGAATCGCACAAACGCGACGCGGCGGACTTCGCCAAACGGTACGGGTTGAACTACGAGGTGATTCCCACCAACGAGTTCGACAACCCGGACTATCTGAAGAACGACGCCAGCCGCTGCTTCCACTGCAAGGATGAACTGTTCAAGTGCCTGGAACAGGTGGGTCAGTCGCGCGGGATCGCCAACATCGTGTACGGCGTCAATGTCGACGATCTTGGCGATTACCGTCCCGGCCAGAACGCTGCGAAGATCCACCAGGTGAAGTCGCCGCTGGTGGAAGCGGGACTGACCAAGGCCGAGATCCGCGAACTCTCCCGCGACGCTGGCCTGCCCACCTGGGACCGTCCGGCGGCCGCCTGTCTCGCTTCCCGCATTCCCTACGGCACGCCCGTGACGATTCAGAACATCAAGCAGGTGGAGACGGGTGAGGAGGAATTGAAGGCCCTCGGCTTCCGGCAGTTCCGCGTGCGATTCCACGATCAGGTGGTGCGGATTGAAATCGCCCGCGACGAACTGGAGAAAACGTTCACCCTGGAAATGGCGGGCAAGCTGACCGCGATCTTCAAGAACCTGGGCTTCAAGTACGTGACGCTCGACCTGGAAGGGTACCGCCAGGGCTCGATGAACGAAGTGCTGCCCTTGCGCAGGATTGGATAGGCTTCCAGGCCCGTCTGGCCTCCCTGGCTGGGGACACAAAAGAAAGCGCCTACCTTGATCCGCTAACGGGAACCGGCCGCTGCGGCGCGGGACAACAATCGGGAAGGCAGGCCTTTGGCCTGTTCGCGCCCAACCACAACGGTTCCCGCCCTTCCGTCTGTTCGCGAACCAATTCACGGATCATCTGCACGAATCGTGGATGGTTGCCGACGGTCCCCGCGCGAATCAGGCGCAAGCCAAGCCCATCGGCGAGGTGCTTCGCTTCTTCATCCAGATCGTAAAGCACCTCCATGTGGTCGGAGACGAAGCCTATCGGCACGACGACGACATTGCGGTTTGCCGGTTGGGAGGCGGCCAACCGCTTCAACCAGTCGCCGAGGTCGGGTTCCAGCCATTTCTGTGTGGGAGGCCCACTCCGACTCTGGTACGCGAGCACATGCTCCGGATGGCCGCTCAGGCTGGCCACCAGCGCGCTCGCTTCCACCAACTGCTGAACATACGTCGAGGTCTCCGCCATGGCGACCGGTATGCTGTGCGCGGTGAACACGAGTTGGCATCCCGCCGCCTCCTCCACCGGCAGCAAGCCGAATGTCGTCTTCACTCTCTCCACCATCGGTTCCAGAAAGCCGGGATGATTGAAGAACACGCGCAATTTCGTGATCTCGGGAGCGCCCTCGCCGCTGGCCGCGCGGGCGCGGTCAATGTCCTCGCGGTATTGCCGGCAGCCCGAATACGAACTGAACGCCGACGTCGCGAAAGCCCAGGCCTTCTCAATCCCGTCCGCTTTCATCCGCGCCACCGTGTCCTCGATCAGGGGATGCCAGTTGCGATTGCCCCAATAGACCGGAAGCCGCGGCCCATCCTGGGCGATCTGCGCTTCCAAATCCCGGATCAACGCCCGGTTCTGGTCGTTGATCGGGCTTCTTCCGCCGAAATGGTGATAATGCCCGGCGACCTCGAGCAACCGCTCCCTGGGGATATTGCGGCCGCGAGTCACCCGTTCCAGGAACGGCATCACTTCGTCCGGACCTTCCGGCCCGCCAAACGACAGAATGAGAATCGCTTCCTTCATGGACAGTCTCTTAGATTATGCGACAAGGGGGCTGGATGTCGTTTTTTCCCGGTGTTAGAGTAAGGCGCAAAGGAGTTTCTTACCGCATGGACAAAACTCGCCGCGAATTCATCGAAGCCGCGACCGCTGCCGCGCCCCTGTTTGTTCCCTCCTCTGCCTTCGGGGCGAACGATCGCATGACCTATGGCCTCATTGGCGCAGGCGGACGCGGGCGTTATCTCAGCAGGAATTTTCAGAAGTTGGGAGCCCAGTGCGTGGCCATCTCGGAAGTCTACGAGCCTAATACGGAGTTGGCGTTGAAAGACGCCCCGGACGCCAAGACGTACCTTGACTCTGAAGAACTTCTTGACAAGGCCTCCACGGACATGGTGGTGGTGGCGACGCCCGACCACCAGCACTGCCCGAACCTGCTGGCGGCGCTGAAGGCGAAGAAGGACGTTTACCTGGAAAAGCCGATGTCCTGGTCGCTCGACGAGAGTGAGAAGATGATCAGGGCCGTCCGCGCCTCCAAGCAGGTGGTTCAGATCGGCATGCAGCGGCGCAGTGCGGAAGCCATCCACAAAGCCAAAGCGCTGATGGATAGCGGCATACTCGGCAAGATCACGCTGGTCAAGCCGATGTGGAATTGGAACATCTCGAAAGAGCTGAACAACACGCCCCTGCCCGGCAAGCTCGACTGGAAGCGGTTTCTCGGTTCGGCAAAGGAACGCGACCTGGAGCCAATGCGTTTCCGGTCCTGGCGTTATTTCTGGGACTACTCCGGCGGCAACATGACGGATCAGGGAACTCACCTCATGGACGTCGTGCAATGGTTCACCAACTCTCCGCGCGCCGTGTCGGCCATCTCGTACGGACAGGTGGCGAAAATGAAGGGCTCTGAAACGCCCGATGTCTTCTGCGCCGTGTTCGAGTACCCGACCTTCATGGCCACCTGGACCCTGAATTATTCCAACTCGTACGACAACGGCTGGTCGATCCAGTTCCAGGGCGATCAGGGCACGATGATCCTCGACGAAAAGGGCTATCGCGTGTGGAAGGAGCCCTGGCCGAAGAACCAGGAGCCGTTCGAGCGCATGGACGCCCCGGTGCCGATTGAGTCGCACATCCAGAATTTCCTCGATTGCGTGAAGTCGCGGCAGGAGCCGAACGCGACAGTCGAGGTGGGCGCCAGCGCAGTCAGCGCGCCGCATCTGGCGAATCTGGCGTTCAAGCACCAGAAGCAGGTGCGGATGCCGCACGCCACCTGACCGGCGTGGGGCGGGCGCCCTCGCCCGCGGCCGGCCCCCTGGCCGGCTCCGTAGGGACTGAAAGTCCCCATTGTAGGGACTGAAAGTCCCCATGCACGCTGACGCGTGCCGATCAATCCAGGTGCAGCTTTGCCTGCTCCGCTTGCCACAGATGCCGCCGCTCATGCGCCACGATCAGGTTCAGCGCCGACCAGACGCTGTAGCGAACCTGCTCCGCGAACGGCGATCTGATCTTGATCTTGTCGATCGCCAGGCCCTTCAACGACTCGAACCGCTGCCCAATCTGGGCCTGCGATCGGAGAAACGCCTCCAGGGCGCCGGCGGAGTTCGGCGGTTCGAACGGCTTGGTCGTCTTGGCCTTCATTCGTGACGGCGGCTCCAGGTACCATTTCAACGCGAAGCCCCAGAAATCAAGCCGGAACGGCCTGTTGCCGTAATCGGCCTCCCTCAGGCCGCGAGCAGCCGCCTCATCCAGAATCGGGAAATACGCCTTCGACGTGAGATCGAGGTGCTGCAGGTTTTCGGCAATCGACCATCGATCCGGCCAGGGACGCCGCAACAACGCCTCCTCCGGCAGGCCTTCCACCAGCTTCTTCGCCCGTTCGCTCGCAGCGTCCAATTGCCCGACGAGATTCAAAAGTTGCGGTGACATAGCTGTCGACTATGGTAGACAACCGCACCACTCGAATCAAAGCTTGCCTGGGCGCGATAGAATAGTGAATTACTCCCATGTCCGGATTGAATAGTTTCGGCGCGGCTGGATCCCTGCGAGCCGGGTCCGCCACCTACACGATTCACCGCCTGGAGTCGTTGGAGCAGCGCGGCTTCCCGCAGGTCTCCCGGCTTCCCTTCTCCACCCGGATCCTACTCGAGAACCTGCTCCGGCAGGAAGACGGCCTCAAAGTGAGTGCCGCCGACATTGAGGCCGTTGCCTCCGGAAGCGCCACCGGTGTGAAGGAAATCGCCTTCATGCCCGCGCGCGTGATTCTCCAGGACTTCACCGGCGTGCCCTGCGCGGTCGACCTTGCCGCCATGCGGGAAGCACTGAGCAAGATCGGCGCGGACCCGACGCGGGCCAATCCCCTGCTGCCCGCCGATCTCGTCATCGACCATTCCGTGCAGGTGGACCACTTCGGCGCCGCCAACGCCCTGGAGTTGAACTCGCTGCTCGAGTACCAGCGCAACCGCGAGCGCTATAGCTTCCTCCGCTGGGCCCAGACGGCGTTCCGGAATTTCCGCGTCGTGCCGCCGTCGACGGGCATCGTGCACCAGGTAAACCTCGAATACCTTGCCACCGTCGTGTTCCGCAATTCCGAAGGACAGGCCTACCCGGACACCCTGGTCGGCACCGATTCCCATACCACGATGATCAACGGCTTGGGCGTGCTCGGATGGGGCGTCGGCGGGATCGAAGCTGAAGCCGCGATGCTCGGCCAGCCGATTTCGATGCTCCTCCCGCCCGTGGTCGGTTTCCGGATGACCGGCCGCCTTCCGGAAGGCAGCACCGCCACCGACCTGGTTCTCACCGTCACCCAGATGTTGCGCAAGAAGGGGGTGGTCGGCAAGTTCGTCGAATTCTACGGACCCGGCCTCAGCGACCTCGCGTTGCCCGATCGCGCCACCGTCGCCAACATGGCGCCCGAATACGGAGCCACCTGCGGCTTCTTCCCGGTCGATGAGGAGACGCTCAACTACCTCCGTTTCTCCAACCGCCCGGCCGACCTCATCGAACTGGTGGAAGCGTACTCGAAGGAGCAGGGACTCTTCCGCACCGATGCGACACCCGATCCGGTCTTCTCGGACACGCTGGAACTCGATCTCGCCACGGTCGTGCCCTCCATGGCGGGGCCGAAACGCCCGCAGGATCGGGTGGAACTGTCAAAGGTCAAGAAGAACTTCCTCGATTTCTCGAAGGACCTTCCGCCGAAGCAAGCCGAGGTGCCGGTCAACGGATCGTCGGTGACGATCGGGCACGGCGCGGTCGCCATCGCGGCCATCACCAGTTGCACCAACACCTCCAATCCCTCGGTCATGCTGGGCGCCGGACTGCTGGCAAAGAAGGCCGTGGAAAAAGGACTGACCGTGCGGCCCTGGGTCAAGACCTCGCTCGCACCGGGCTCCAAGGTGGTGCGTGAGTATCTGGAAGCCGCGGGCCTGCTGCCGTACCTGGAAAAGCTCGGCTTTCACGTCGTGGGCTATGGCTGCACCACCTGCATCGGCAACAGCGGACCGCTCCCTGAGAACGTCGCCAAGGTGGTCAAGGACTCGAACCTCACCGTCGCTTCCGTCTTGAGCGGCAACCGCAACTTCGAAGGCCGCGTGAATCCCCAGGTGAAGGCGAACTACCTCGCCTCGCCGCCCCTGGTGGTGGCCTACGCGATTGCCGGCCGGATGGACATCGATCTCGTCAACGAGCCGATTGGATCCGGTTCGGACGGGCTTCCCGTCTACCTGCGTGATATCTGGCCTTCGAACGCCGAGATCCAGGAGACGGTCCGTTCCGCCCAGAATCCCGCGCAGTTCGCCAGCCAGTACTCGTCCGTGTTTGAAGGCGACGCCGCCTGGCGAGGCATTCAGATTCCCGCGGGCAGCGCCTACGCCTGGGACGATGCCTCCACGTACATCAAGCGTCCTCCGTACTTCGACAATATGGTGGATCCCGCGACCTCGGTCACCGACCTGACGGGATTGCGCGCCCTGGCCGTGCTCGGCGATTCCGTCACCACCGATCACATTTCGCCCGCGGGGAACATCGCCGTGGACAGTCCCGCCGGGAAATACCTGATGAGCCTGGGAGTCCAGCCGCGAGACTTCAATTCCTACGGTTCGCGCCGCGGCAACCATGAATTGATGGTGCGCGGCACGCTCGCCAACATCCGCCTCCGCAACCAACTGGCTCCCGGCACCGAGGGCGGCTGGACCCGCCATCTTCCCGATGGCGAGCAGATGTTCATCTACGACGCTTCCGTGAGATATCTGGCAGACGGCGAGGCGCTGATCATCCTCGCGGGCAAGGAGTACGGCTCAGGTTCCTCGCGCGATTGGGCGGCCAAGGGCGTGGCGCTTCTGGGGGTCAAGGCGGTGATTGCCGAGAGCTTTGAACGCATCCATCGCTCCAACCTGGTCGGGATGGGAGTGCTTCCGATGGAGTTCGCCGCGGGCCAGAACCGCGAATCCCTGGGCCTGAGCGGCGAAGAAGTGTTCCACATTACCGGCGTCAAGGAGGCGGTTGCCGGTTCGCGAAAGGCCCTCGTCAGAGCGGTTGCGGCGAACGGCAGCGCGAAGACGTTTGACGTGGTCGTTCGCGTCGACACGCCGGTGGAAGCCGACTACTACCGCAGCGGCGGCATCCTGCCCTTCGTGCTGCGGCAATTGGCCGGTTCCGCCGCGGCCGCCGTAAAATGACACGCCGTACGCTGTTGACGGGCGCTCTGTCGTTGGGAGGGGCGCTAGCCCAATCGCCCACGCTGATCAAGCCTAAGGCGCTGCGCGCGGGGGACACCGTCGGCCTGATCACGCCGTCCACCTATATCTCGAATCCGGACAGCCTGCAGTTGCTGGCCCGCACCATGGCCTTTTTCAAGCTCCGGTACAAGTTCGGGCAGAACGTCAAAAAGCGCAACGGCTACCTTGGCGGATCGATCGAAGAGCGGGTCAGCGATCTCCACGACATGTTCCGCGATCCCGAGGTGAGCGCGGTGTTCGCCATCCGCGGCGGCTACGGCGCGGCGCAACTGCTCAACCACATCGACTACGATCTGATCCGCCGCAACCCCAAAATCTTCCTTGGCTACAGCGACATCACCGCGCTCCACCTGGCTTTCCAGCGCAAGGCCGGCCTGGTGACCTTCCACGGGCCGATGGGCCTGGCGCGGTTTACCGAGTACACGCAGGAACATTTCCGGCGGGCGCTGTTTGATTCCAAGCCGCTCGGCGAATTGCGCAACCCGCCCGACTCCGACCCATTGCGCCCCGAACACACCACCCGGACCGTACGCCCCGGCGTCGCAAGAGGCCGATTGACCGGCGGCAATCTCACCCTGATGTCTACCACTCTCGGCACGCCTTACGAAATCGATACGCGCGGAAAGATCCTCTTTCTCGAGGACATCGACGAGCAGCCCTATTCCATCGATCGCATGCTCACTCACCTGCGTCTGGCCGGCAAGTTCGATCAGGCCGCCGGCATCATTTTCGGCGAGTGCACCGACTGCCGCCCGCGTGACTTCAAGCCCTCGTTCGAGTCCAATTTCTCGCTCGGCGAGATTCTCGATGACATCCTCGGCAAGCTGTCGATCCCCGTGTTGTTCGGAATGACGATTGGCCACACGGAAGACCAACTGACCCTGCCCCTGGGCGTGATGGCAACCCTGGACGCCGGCAAAGGCTCGCTGACCCTCGAGGAATCCGCCACCGTCTGATAACCGCATGCTCCAGAGAATCTCACCCCCCAAGCGTCTGTTCGGGACCGTCCGCCTGCCGGGCGACAAGTCGATTTCGCACCGGTACGCGATGCTCGCCTCCATCGCCGAAGGCGAATCGAAAATTACGAACTATTCCACCGGCGCGGATTGTCATTCCACTTTGGGCTGCATGCGCGCGCTCGGTGTGCCGATCGAAGAGAACGGCACGGAAATGACCATCCAAGGCCGCGGTCTGGACGGCCTTGAAGCTCCGTCCGCGGATCTCGACGCGGGCAACAGCGGGTCGACCATCCGCATGCTGTCCGGCATCCTCGCCGCGCAGAGATTCTCCAGCCGCATCTTCGGCGACGAGTCGTTGTCGCGGCGGCCGATGGACCGCATCATGAAGCCGCTCGCCCAAATGGGCGCTGACATTCAGGCGCGCGAGGGCCGCTTCCCTCCTCTCGAGATCCATGGCGCCGCGCTGCGCCCGATGGAATACCTTCTTCCCGTGCCCAGCGCGCAGGTGAAGACGTGCGTGTTGTTCGCCGGACTATATGCGGACGGGACGACTGTGGTTGAAGAGCCCGTTCGTTCGCGCGACCATTCTGAAATCGCGCTCCGCGAGTTCGGAGCAAATCTGACCGTGGAGAGACGCCGCATCACCCTCGAAGGCCGGCCCACGCTCGTCGGCCGACCCCTGATCGTGCCTTCCGATCTCTCCTCCGCCGCCTTCTTCCTGGTAGCCGGCCTCCTGGTGCCGGGATCGAGTCTTCAAATCAGCGCGGTTGGCCTGAATCCCACCCGCTCCACACTGCTCGATTTTCTTCTGTCCATCGGCGCCAGTATCCGTGTCGCCAACGTCGAACAGCACAACGGCGAATTGATCGGCGATCTGGTGGTACGTCACGCGCCCGTACGCGGGGGGGTCATCGAGAAGGATCTAACCGCCTCCCTCATCGATGAGTTGCCCGTCCTCGCCGTTCTGGGCGCCGCGAGCGAAGAGGGGCTCACCATCCGCGATGCGGGCGAACTCCGCATCAAAGAGACCGACCGTATCGCCACGGTCGCCGAGAATTTCCGCCGCATGGGCATCCGCGTCGAGGAATTGCCGGACGGCATGATCGTGCCCGGCCGTCAGACCTTCCGCGCCGCCGAGTTCGACTCGTTTGGCGATCATCGCATCGCGATGGCGTTTTCCGTCGCGGCGCTCCGGGCCGACGCCGAAAGCGTCATCCACCATGCCGACGCCGCCTCCGTGTCGTTCCCCGAGTTTTACGACATTTTACGCAACATCGCGGAGTAGTCAGCTTGACTTCGACTTCCCAATTTGCTAAATCTATCGCAACCGTTAGCTGAGGAATAGGGGAAAGTCAAGCCATGAAGCTCAAAGTCTCTGCGGGACATTTTGTCCTGGTGTCTCTTTTCGTTGCGAGCCAGCTATTTTCGCAAACCACGTCCACGGAGGTTCTCGGCACCGTCTCGGATACAAGCGGGGCCGTCATTCCGGAAGCCAAGGTCACTCTCCTTCGAATCGCTACGGGACAGAAGCGCGAAACCACCACCAGTTCGTCCGGTGATTTCAACTTCCCGCTGATCGAAATCGGTGAATACAGCGTCACGGTTCAGGCGTCGGGTTTCAAGGCACAGGAGAAGAGGGGCATCGTCATCCAGTTGCAGCAGAAGGCCCGCGTCAACTTCCAGTTGAGCGTCGGCGAGGTCGCCGAAACCGTGGAAGTGGTTGCCAGCGCGGTGGCGCTGAAGACCGAGGACGCCGCCGTCGGCCACGTCATCGACAACAAGCGCATCGTCGAACTCCCTCTGAACGGACGCAACATCTCCGCACTCGCCGTGCTCACGGCCGGAGTACAGTTCGGCAACCGGCAGGGCATCGGCGACGGCAGCGGTGGCTCGCCCTTCCCCGGTCGCATGGTCGCGGTCAGCGCCAACGGCCAGCGCGAGATCAACCAGCAGATCTCCATGGACGGAGTCGTCGCCACCGAGCCCCAGACGAACACCATGACCTTCACTCCCTCCGTCGACGCGATTGAGGAGTTCAAGGTGCAGACCAGTTCGTACTCGGCCGAGTATGGCCAGAACAGCGGCGCGGTGGTGCAGATCGCCATGAAGTCCGGCACCAATCAGTTTCGCGGGACCCTCTACGAGTTCCTGCGCCACGACAAGACCGCCGCCGAAAACTACTTCCTGAACTTCGAACTCCCCGCGGGCGCCGCGCGCCGGCCCAAGAACGCTCTGCGCCGCAATCAGTTCGGCGTGTTTCTCGGCGGGCCGGTGCTGTTGCCAAAGATCTATAACGGCAAGGACCGCACGTTCTGGAGCTTCAACTACGAGGGACTTCGCCAGACCCAGGAATCCGTGCAGGAGGGTTTCTGGTATCCCGAACCGTTCCGCCGCGGCGATTTCTCGGCCTTGTTGCGGCCCGTCATTCGCAATGGCCGCGCCATCCGCTCGCCCATCATTATCTTCGATCCGCTCACCGGCGAACCGTTCCGCGACACTCAAGGCAATATCACCAACATCATCCCGGCCAGCCGGGTGCGCAAGGCCTCGGCCGACTTCATCAACCGGTTTCAACCCCTGCCGATGTTCCAGCCCGAGGACATTCTGGACGTCAACGCGCGCGCGTCGGTGCCGGTGACCCTCAAGTCCAACCAGTACTTTTTCCGCATCGACCATCAGCTCACCTCGAAAGACAAAGTATTTGTGCGCTACGCCACCGACCGCTCCAACATGGTGGAGCAGGTGTTGAATCCCAGTTTCCCCAGGTTCATCCAATCGCCCGTCAACAACGTGGCGACGCAGCACATCCACCTGTTCAGCTCGCGTGTGCTGAATGAATTCCGCTACGGCGTACACCGCATGCGCGCCGAGTATACGAACCCGCGCACGAATACGGACTTCGATATCGACTCGCTCGGGATCGGGCAGATTCGCGTGGCCATCGACAACAACCGCAAGATGACGCCGCGCGAGACCGGAATCCCGTTCATGTTCGGCGGTATCGGCGACCGTGACGCCAGCTTGAACGCGACCAATAGCTGGGTCCACCAGTTCGCGGACAACCTGTCGATCAACCGCGGCTCCCACAACTTCAAGATGGGCGGGGAAATCCGGGTGCTCCAACTGAACCATCAATCAACCAACAATCCCCGAGGATCGATCACTTGCTGCCCCGGCGGGTATGAACTTGCGGGCTTCCTGCTGGGTCAATACTCGGGTTCACTGACCGCTGAAGGATTCCCCCTCACCCAACCCCGCCAGAAACGATCGAGCCTGTACTTCCTCGACGACTGGAAGGCTACCAGGAAGCTGACGCTGAACCTCGGTATTCGCTGGGACTATTTCCCCGTCGCCACCGACGCCAATGGCGGGTGGCGGAATCTGCGCCTCGATCAGCTTACCCAGGCCTCTGACGGCCGCCGCCTGCCGACACTGGTTCCGAGCGGCAATGTCGCCGGCGCGAAGCTCTTTAACGGCGATAATCGCTTCTTCATGCCGCGAGTCGGCCTCGCCTACCGCCTCACCGACAGGTGGGTCCTCCGTATGGGCGGCGGTTGGTTCGTCAACGCCCAGCACCTGGACAACTATCAGATCCTCAGCCGTGCCCCTCCGCGCTCTGGAAACCTGACTTTCCAGTATGTGGAGGATACGGCACAGGTGATCCCCTACGCGTACGCCGGCCAGACGTACAACATCTCCACTCGCGCGGTGCGGCCGGGAACTCTGACGATCACTCCCGAGAACGTCTATCCCGGCTCACCGAACGTGCAGCGCCGCACCGGACTGATTCTCATCCCGCCCGACAACAAGTACTCCAGCCACGTGCAGTGGAGCTTCGACATCCAGCGCGCCCTGCCGTTCCAGGCCTTCCTGACCGTCGCCTATGTCGGCAGCAAGACCAGTCACATCGACACGAGTTGGGCCAACTTCAACAGTCCCGACCCCTCACCCAACTCCGATGTTGACGGACGCCGCCCGTGGCAGGCGTATGTCGATCCTTACTTCAACAACGAACCGCGGGGCCTGAGCACCATCCGTTATCTCGACAGCTATGCCAACGGCTTCTACCACGGCCTGCAGACCACGGTCGAGAAACGCTATTCCAAGGGCCTTGTCGTCAACATGGCCTACACTTTCAGCAAGTCGATGGGCGAAGGCTACGAGCGCAATGGCGGCGAGGTTAGTCAGGACCCTCGCAACCGCCGGGCCGACCGCCAGCGGTACTTCTTCGACACCACCCACAACGCCAATATCAACTACGTGTACGAAATGCCGTTCCTGAACCGCTTCAAAGGCGTGCTGGGCGGAATCATTGGCGGCTGGCAGACCAACGGCATCGTCACGATGCGCACCGGCTTCCCCTTCAATTTCGGCGGCGGCGGGAACCTGAACACGGGAGGCCCGTCCCGTCCCGACCGCATTGCGGACGGACGCCTCGCCGGCGCGGCCAGGCGCGCACTCTGGTTCGATATCACCGCATTCCGTCGGACCGAATGCAACATCGCCAGCCGCCAGGACTTGTGCCACTACGGCAATGCCGCCAAGGACGCCATGATCGGTCCGCCTTCGCACAACTTTGACCTGTCGATTTACAAGAACTGGCGCATTTCCCCGCTCGGCGAGCAGGGACGGCTTCAGTTCCGCGCGGAGTTCTTCAACGCCTTCAACACGCCGCACTACGGAACACCAAATGGCATCAGTTTCACCACGCAGGACTCCGTGGTTCCGGATGGCGCTCGCAACGGCGAAATCCGTGGTCTGGTATCTCCGATGCGCATCATCCAGTTCGGCATGAAGCTCTACTTCTGATCGCGACCAAACAGCGGAGGCCTGATCCGTCCCGGCCTCCGCTCCGAATGCCGGGGAACTGGGGTCAAGTGGGTGTCACCTCGTTCCTTTCTCGCGACGGGGAAAAGCGATTTCCATCCCGCAGGCCTGGAGCCCACGGCGTGAGCCGTAGGGTTGCACTGCAGTGTTTGTCAACCGGTGCTCTTAAATGACAGTCTATGAGCCGGCGGGCTTACGGCGGAAATACCGGATTTGCACCCGGCCGTGAATCTCGCGTGTAGGTACAAACCCTGGCGGCAGCGGTTTGCCAGACGGAACCAGACCAGTGTCGGTGATGACAACGGCCGTGTCTTGGTCGAGGACCCGAATCACGGATTCTCCGCCGGGCGGCCATTGTGTGTGCGCCTCTGCGGCGCCGCGCTGCCAAGGCATCTCGGCAGGATCCATCTGCTGCTGCCAGGTATGGCCGTTGTTGCTGGAGATCCAGGCGGTGGAGCGGCAGTCTTCCCGGTAGGCAACCAGAATGTCGCCGCCTGGCAGCACCGCCATATCCCCCTCGACGCCGAGGAACCCGAAGGAAGGAGTCCAAACCTTCCCGCCGTTCGAGCCCCGCGTGAGGCAAAGGTGTGGCATCGAGAGCGGGCCGAACCGGGCGTTCTCCGCTGCGATGGTTCCGCGCTCCTCGCGATAGATACCGAGCAGACTCCCGTCGGCGGCGTTGACCAGCGCCGCTTCAGGAGCACGGACCCATCCATCCCGGCCGTACGGAAGCTCGGGATAGTGTTGTTCTTGCGATCGGGCCCAGCGGCGCAGCCCGCCCCACGTTTTTCCGTCGTCGGAGCTGACGACGAAGTACAGGTCTCCCTTCGCGGCATTCCACTTCTCGTTCCCAACATGCAGCAGCCATCGTAAATGGCCGTTTTCCAACTGCTCTATGCGAGCTGCGCCACTGAGATAGGTGGGAGAAAGACCAAGGTGCTTCCCGATGTACCCGAACGACCTCCACGTCGCGCCTCCGTCGTCGGAGTACAGCAGCTCGGCGTCCCGGTCCGGGGAGTTCCACTGTCCTCGCACAAACGGAAGCAGCAGCCGGCCTGACCGGGTCTGCATCAGTACACCCGGCAGATTGCTGCCGCTTCCAGTGTCGGCCACGACTCCTCGCGGCTGCACCAGTTCCGCGATTTTCTTCCAGTCCCCATCAATGGACTTAGCTCGGAGCACGACTAGACCTGACGCCGAGAAACCGTGCGCGCCGCCTTTCACTGTCTGCGCGTAGCCGATGCAAAGCCAGTCCCCGAGCCGGTCGCGGAGCAGGGATCCGATCCGCACGCCGGAGGGAGCATCGGGAATCGGCGGCAACTGGTACGCCTCGGCCATTACCCAGTGGGGCTGGCGGGCTGGGGCCTTCGCTTGGCGGCCAGGCTCCGGTTTGAACTCCGGCCTGGATTGGATGCGCTGAGTCCGCACCTCGCAACGCAGCGGACTGTTGGGATCCATCCAATGGAACGCGGCCAGGATCGTTCCGTCTTTGAGCCGCAGCAGGTTGGTGCCGCCGCGGTCGCCCTTCTGATACCAGATACACGCCCAAAGGTGCTCCTGGTAGACGGTTTCGGCGGCTTCGTGCAGCATCACGTTGAAGATGATGCCCCGATCCTGAGTCGTGCCAAGCATCAGGCGCTCGCCATCCAGCGGGACCACGCTCGGCTTGGTTCCGATCACCACCACGGCCGGAGCGCTCCAGGTAGAGCCGCCGTTCGAGCTGATGGTGCGGCTGATCCGCGGGCGAGTATAGCTACCATGGCCGCGATCCTCCGTTTGCAGGATGCCGAGCCAGCGTCCGTTTGGCAGGATGATCACTTCGCCCGGACCGTAACCGAGGCCCTCTTTTGAGTCAGCCCGAGCCACCCAATGAGAAAAACGCCAGTGCTTTCCGTGATCGTCGCTGCGCATCAGGCCGGCGCTGCTGAGAGCGGCGTCCATTTCTGCCCGGTTTGCAGGGCCGTACACGGCCAGCCAACTGGTCTTCCCGGCCTGGATGACGCGTCCCATGGCGGCAGGCGCGATGGGGCCGCCGCTGACGTCGCAACTCGCCGGAACCCATGTCCTGCCATCGTCGGCGCTCCGGAGCAAGCGGAGTTGGCTGGTGCGGCGAAATCCGGCCCAGGCGTAGCGGTGAACGCCGGGTATGGATTCGCTGACCCACTTCACCGCACCCGGCTGCTCGTTCCACTCGGAGACGGCCAGCAGCAGTTTCCCTCCGGGAAGCGCTCCACCGGCGCCTGCCGACATCTGATTGCCGGCGCCGGCATTGGCGACCTCCCTGGCGTCACCCCAGGTGGCGCCGCCATCCTCGCTCCGCGTGATCACAATCGACCGGGTAGTAAGCCCTTGGGCCGCGAGCAGGACGGCGCCGGACGCAGTCAGGATTGTGACTGGCTCCCGTGCATCGTGGACGCTGGAGAGGGCCACCGCCGGCACAGAAGGCACAAACTCCGCGCGAAGCGTCTTGACCTCCGTGGACTGCGGCGTCTCGCCCGAGGCGATGCCAGCCATCGTGACCGCGGTGGCGCTCCCGCCCGTCAGAAAACTGCGTCGTGTTTGTTTCATCCGCTCCCCCTTGGTGATCGTCGTTGCAGGA
>JBJXGR010000388.1:0-6160 GCA_046160045.1 Bryobacteraceae bacterium | reverse complement strand
CCCTCAACGCCGTGTCCGCGGCCTTCCGGCCGCGGTTCGGATGAGGGGTGGGCGATCTCGCGGGGACGGGCGCCGGCAGATCGAGAGATCCCTACGCCACCGCTTGCGCGCACATCTCCGCGATCACCCCCACGGCCTCGCCCACTTGCTCCCGCGTCACATCGTAATGCGTTACCGCCCGCACGCGGTAATCCCCGAACGGGTTCAGCTTCACGCCCCGTCCGGCCAGGTGTTTCACGAACTCCACCGCACTCATGCCCGTGCCGCGGACCTCGAACATCACAATGTTGGTCTGCACCTTGCCGGGATGCACCTCGATGCCCGGCGTCCCTTCGAGCGACTGCGCGAAGAACCGCGCTTTGTCGTGATCGGCCGCGAGCCGGGCCGGATGCTGCTCCATCGCAATCAGGCCCGCCGCCGCCAGTACGCCGGCCTGGCGCATCCCGCCGCCCAGGCGCTTCCGGTACAGCCTCCCCCGTTCGATCTGACCCGCCGTACCGCACAACAGGGAACCCACCGGCGCCCCCAGTCCCTTCGACAGGCAGAAGGACACCGAGTCGCATCGCTCCACCACCTGGCCGACCGGGCAGCCCAGATACGCCGCCGCGTTGAAAACGCGAGCCCCATCCATGTGGACGGGGATGCCTTCGTTGTGCGCGCCGTCGCAGATTTCGTTCAGCACCTCCTGCGGATACACGCGTCCGCCCCCGATGTTGTGCGTGTTCTCGACTTCGATGAGTCCGGTGGGCGCCCAGTGAGGGCTGAGGTTCCGGATCTCCGCGTGGACGGCCGGCCACCGCAGGATGCCGTCTTCGGTCGCGATCGGCCGCCCGATGCACCCTGAAAACCACGCCATCATCGACAGTTCGTAATTCAGCAGGTGCGCCCGCGCGTCGCAGATCACCTCCTGCCCGTGCTCGGTGTGCACTTTGACCGCAATCGTATTGGCCATCGTGCCGGTCGGCACAAAGACCGCGGCTTCTTTCCCCATGATTTCGGCCGCGCGCTGCTCCAGCAGGTTGACGGTGGGGTCCTCGCCGTAAACATCGTCGCCGACTTCCGCCTCCGCCATCGCGCGCCGCATCTCCGGCGTCGGGCGAGTCACCGTGTCACTGCGCAGGTCGATCGTTTTCATCCGTGAATGAACTCCTCGAATACTTCGTTAGAGAGTAATACGCCGCGATGGGTCAGGCGCAAGCGGTCGCCCTCCCGCTCCAGCAGGCCATCCTCGAGAAAACGCCTGATGGGCTCTCCGAAACGGCGCAGATCCTCCTGGTCCGGCCGGACTCCTTCGCTCAGCCGGAGGCCGACAAAGAACTTCTCTTCGCGCGGTTCCGCCAGCGTCGAGACGCCGTGGAACGCCTGGCCGGCGCGGCCCCGCTCGACATACTCCCGCGGCGACTCCACGTTCTGCCGGCGCAGGCCTCCGTCGAACGAGTGGGCATCGGCCCCGAAGCCCATGTAGCGTTCCAGCCGCCAGTACTTCAGGTTATGGCGCGACTCCCATCCCGGCCGCGCGAAGTTCGAAATCTCGTAGCGCGGAATGCCCAGCGCCGCGAGCGTCTCCACCGCATGTTCGTAAAAGTCCGCGATCTGGCCTTCCGGGGGCACGTCGCCGGCGCCGTACCGGACTCCGCCCAACCGCATTTCCTTGCCCAGGCGGCTGTCGTCGTCCACTTCCAGCATGTACACCGATACATGCGGCGGCTCGAGCCGTGCGATCCATTCGAGCGAGGCTTTCCAACTGGTCCACGTCTGTCCCGCCAGGCCGGCGATCAGGTCGACGTTGAAGTTATCGAGGCCCCTCTCGCGCAGCAGGCGCACTTCGCGCTCGACGATGTCCGCCGTGTGCTTGCGTCCGGTACGCGCGATCTCCGGCTGCACAAACGACTGGACCCCAAGACTGATCCGATTGATGCCGGAGCGTCTCCAGGCGTCGATCCGCTCTGGAGTCAGCGAACCGGGCGCAGCCTCGAGCGTGGCCTCCTGCCATTCACGGCCCGGAATCAGGGACATGGCTGATCTTAGGAAATCGGTGTCCATCACGCTGGGAGTTCCGCCGCCCCAGTAGACGGTCTCAGGGCTCCACTTCCATTCGTGCCCGCCGATCTCGCCGTAGAGCGCCCGGCGGTATTCGCTTTCGAGTTCCTTCGGGAACACTCCGGACGCGAAGTTGCAATAAGTGCACTTCTGTGCGCAGAACGGATAGGAAAGGTAAACGCCGGACACGAGCCAGCTACTTTTTCTTTGCCGGCGCTTTGGGAGCCGCCAGCAGTCGATCGATCTCGGGGAACAAGGCGTTGCCCTCGAACACATCCTTGGTCGCCGGGCCGTACGCGATGTCATTCTTGATCACGCCGTCGGCGTCGATGAAGAAGATATGCGGAATCGGCAGTGACGTCGATTTCGGCCGGACATAGGAAAACGTTACCTGGCCGCAGTCGAACAGGATCGGGCTGGTCACTTTGTTGTCGGCGATGAACTTGGCGACGCCGTTCTTGTCGCTCGGCGGATTGACCACCGAGAGCACGGCGATGCGATTGCCATACTTCGCTTTTGCCTTTTCCAGGATCTTCGAGAACTCGGCGCAATGAGGGCAGGTCACCTGCATGAAATCGACCAGCAACAGACGCCCGCGGTAGTCGGCCGGCTCGAAGAACTGTCCCGAAGAATCCGGCAACGTGAACCCGGGGGCGCGCTTGCCGACCAGTTCGCCGGCGCAGGCGAGGCTGAATGCGCAGAAAAAAAGCGCAACCAAAGAACGCATGAATACCAGCGTAACATCGAGTCTCCGGCCATCAAGGCACGTTGGCGGCCCCTCCCTCTTCCTTCGCCCCTACAGCTTGGCCCACCTCCGGCGGTTCCACGCCCACCCGCCTCGCAATCGCGCACAAATCCGACCACAGGCTCTCCGAGATCGGGATGCCTTCCACCCGCCGCTGCGCTTCCATACGAAGTTCCGGCTCGTCGGCCACCAGGACCTCGGAATAGCCCGCCGCCGGCGCGGCGCTCTTGACATGCGGCACCAGCCACTGCATTCGCTGTTGAAACTCCTCGGGCGGAAGGAAGCGGCTGATGTCCACGGCCAGAAACATGTGGCTGATGCGCAGCGGCTCGCGGCTCCACCTCAGCGAGTGCACCTCGCCGCTCATCGGACCGCCGCTCAGCACCGAACACAGGATCTCCACCAGCATTGCCAGGCCGCTCCCTTTGTATCCGCCCAGCGGGCTCATCAGGCCATTGATTGCCGTTTCGGTATCCGTGGTCGGCACACCGTCCTTGTCCGTAGCCCAACCTGCCGGTATCGTGGTCTCGCCCCGCCAGAACGCGGAGTACAGCTTGCCCATCGATACGGTCGTCGTGGCCATATCGAGCATCCAAGCGCCCTCGCCTGTGCTCGGGACCGCTACGCAGATGGGCGATGTGCCGAAGCGCGGCTCCTTGCCTTGAAACGGCGGCACGGCCGGCGAGGCGTTGGTCATCACGATTCCCAGCAGGCCGGCTCGTGTGATTTTGCGCGCCCAGTATCCGGCCGATCCGAAGTGGTTCGACTCCCGCGCGACCACCATCCCCATTCCGTAGTTCTTCGCCAGGCGGATCACCTGGTCGCACGAGCGGTCGGCGACCACCTGGCCCAACCCGTTCTGCCCGTCGTAGACGAGACACGGACCGTTCTCGTGAATCACCCGGCCCTCGGCCTTCGGGTCCACGCTCGGGATCTCCAGTTGCTGCACATAGACGGGCACCAGCAGCAGTCCGTGCGAATCGACGCCGCGGAGGTTGGCCTTGACCAGGGAGTGAGCCACCAGCCGCGCGGCATCTTCCGGGGTTCCCAATGCTTGCAGAATCCGTTGAGTGAAGGCCTCGAGGACCTCCGCTTGAAAGAGCATATGGGCGCCAGCGTAACACGCGACGGCGGCGCAGCGTCGATTCCGGCAGAACGCGGGCGTAGACTCAGGGTGGAGTGATCTGGTATGCCTATCGAACACGAATCCCACCTGCGGCCGTTGACTGCGATGCTCACACGAGGCTTCGATCCGCGCCTCTCTGTGGGGTCGGCGAGGCCGGCTGTGTTTCGCAGTTCCACCTACGTCTTTGCCACCCCGGAAGAGGCCGAACGGGCGTTCGACGTGGTCAGTGGGCGTGCGCCTTCGCGCCCTCATGAGCGCGCCGAGTTGATCTACTCGCGCATTTCGCACCCCAACGCCGAGATTCTCGAAGACCAGATCGTGCCGCTCGAGCCCGAGGCCACGGAAGCCGCCGTGTTTAACTCCGGCATGGCCGCCATCATGACGGCTTTCTTTACCTTCGCCAGGCCGGCCAGCAGCATCGTCTACACCATGCCGTTGTATGGCGGAACCATTCAGTTGATTCATACCTTCCTGCAGCCCTTCGGCGTGGAGGGTATCCCGGTGACCGCGGGTGACGGGGACGGCCTTGACGCGGCCATTCGCACTGCCAGGGATCCGTGTATCGTCCTGATCGAGACGCCGGCCAACCCGAATCTGCGGATGACCGACCTCGCGCGCGCCGCCGCGACCGCCGCGCGGCATCCGTCGAAGCCGCTCGTCATGGTGGATAACACGTTCCTCGGACCGGTGTTTCAGCATCCGTTGAAGCTGGGCGCCGACCTCTGCCTGTATTCCGCCACCAAGTATCTGTCGGGGTTCAGCGATATGATCGCCGGGGTTGCTTTGGCCAGGGACCCGGCCATCATCCGCCAGATGCGAAGCCGGCGCGTCCTGTTCGGCAACATTCTGCAGCCCGACGAATGCTGGATGCTGGACGGGCGGTTGCCCACGGTCTCTCTCCGCATGAACCGCCAATCGAAGAACGCCCAGCGGCTGGCCGAACGCCTGCATGGCCATCCGCGGATCCGCAAGGTGCTGTACCCGACCTTGTTCGACGATCCCGAGCAGATTCGGATCTTTCAGCAGCAGTGCGTGTATCCAGGCGGGATCTTTTCACTCGACCTCGACGGTGGCAAGGCGGGAGCCTTCGATCTGCTGCGGCGGCTCAAGATCGCTCGCAATGCCGTTTCGCTGGGCGGAGTCGAGACGCTGGCCTGCCATCCCAAGACCACCACTCATTCCAGCGCAACCCCCGAGGAATTGGCCGGCGCGGGAGTCGGCGACGGACTGGTACGGGTTTCCGTCGGCGTCGAGGACTGGAAAGACCTGCTGGCCGACTTCAAACAGGCGCTGGAATAGACCATGGTAAGATCCATGCTTCAGGCGCAATCCGGTTAACCCTGTCATGACTGGGACCACGCTTTCCCACTACTACATCGAGGAGCAGATCGGCGAAGGGGGAATGGGCGTGGTGTACCGGGCGCAGGATACGCTGCTGCGCCGGTATGTGGCGTTGAAACTGCTGTTGCCGGCGGCGATGGCGAGGCTGGACCGCCGCAAGCGCCTGCTGCACGAAGCACGCGCCGCCTCGCGGCTGAACCACCCCAACATCGTCACGATTTTCGAGGTCGGCGTCCAGGGCGATGACGTGTTTATCGCGATGGAATTGCTCAAGGGCCGGACGCTCGACCAACTCATCGGCAAGACGCTCGACCCCCAACAGGCCCTGCGGATTGCCATCCAGATTGCCGACGGGCTGACTTGCGCGGAAGACAACGGCATCGTCCATCGCGACATGAAGCCTTCCAATGTCTTCCTGCTGGATTCCGGTCTGGTGAAGATCGTCGATTTCGGCCTCGCCAAAAACGCGCCGGGCACGGGCGATGCCACCGCCACCGTGCTGACGAACGATGGCATTGTCATCGGCACGCCTTCCTATATGTCGCCCGAACAGGCGGAGGGAAAGGCGGTCGACAGCCGCTCCGATATTTTCTCCTTCGGCATCCTGCTCTACGAAATGTTGACCGGCAAGCGGGCGTTCGAACGGACCAGCAGCCTTGCGTCCGTGATTGCCGTACTGCACGAGGATCCGCCGCCGGCCAGTCTGCCGCCGGGCTTCGACATGATCGTCCGGTGCTGCCTGGAGAAGAACCCCGACCGGCGGTATCAGCGGGCGGTGGCATTGCGAAGCGCGCTCGAGGATCTGCGCTACGACATGCAGTCGCAGCCCAGCCGGCTGATGCCGCGGGCCGAAGTCGGAAGGCAGCCCTCGCGCACCATCGCCGTGCTGCCCTTTACCGACATGAGCC
>JBJXGR010000387.1:0-2941 GCA_046160045.1 Bryobacteraceae bacterium | reverse complement strand
CGCGGGCCGGATCGATTCCGCCCGCCGCCGTGTAGATCGCCAGTTTGCCGATCGATACCTCAATCCCGCCTATGCCCCAATCGCCGATGCCGAGAATCTGCTCGGCATCGGTGGCGAGGATCAGGTCGATATCGCCTGGGCCGGCGACGAGGTTGGCAAACGCCTCCTCGATCCCGTCGATATGGTCGATGGAGAGATAGACGCCTCGCGGAGGCCGGCACTCATGGTGGTATTGCTCCATGGCCATGCCGACCGTCAGATCGTTGACGATGGGGATCATCTCGCGAAGATGCTCTGAAAACAGCCGGTAAAACAGCACTTCGTTGCGGTCGTGCAGGGCGGTCAGGTAGACGTTCTTGCTCAGCGCATCCGGCAGCTGCTCATACTGGAAGTAGGCCCGTTTGACCTGAGCTTCCAGCGTGCTGATCTCCGGCGGGAGCAAACCTGTCAGACCCAACGCCTTTCGTTCTTCCGCCGTAAAGGCGGTCCCTTTGTTCAACAGCGGCGAATTGAGCACGGCCAGTCCGCGGGCTTTGGTCTCGTAGCAACCGTCGCCATTCTGGCGGTGCTTCGTCATCGGCGCCAGTAGCGGGATCACTCTCTGTCGCATGCGGTTCACTCCTCCTTCCGGTCCGTGCCGCCCGAGCGGTCGCGCGAACTTGGCGCGCCGCCGGACAACAAGGTTCACGCCTTATTGAAGGCGTTTTTCAACTACGCGGACGGCCATGGCCCCGCCCAGCGCCAGCAATCCGAACATGGCGATCAAGGGCAGCGGACTCGCCGTCTCGGGAAGAGTCCTCTGCGCTATTTCTACCGGCGCGGTCGTCGTCGCCACGGGAGTCTCGGCGGGCGGCGGCGTCACCACTTCGGCGAGTTGCACTTCTTCTCCGGTCGGCTTGATGGCCATGATAGGGGCACGCTTCAGCTCAGTCACAACAGGCTCCGCCGCCAATTTGGCCGGCTCCGCGACTTCCAGGGGAATCTCGACCGGGGTAAACAGGACGGGCGTATTCGTGGCTTTGGCCAGCGCGATCGCTTTGTCCTTCGGATAGACAAACTCCTCGCCCCAGTTCCTGCCGGGATAAAACCACGCGCGCAACGCTTCCGGTTGGCCAGCCGCTCTTTCTCGGAAGGTCATCACGGTTTTGTCCGTCGCCCTGAGGCGATAGTTGGGGATGGCGAGGATCGTCGCGTAGACAGTCGTTTGGTCTTTGTTAAAGATCTGGACGATGTGGCGGTCGGATTGCGAGTCCAGGATTTTGAACACATAGGTACCGGCCGGCAACACGCCCCATCCGGCCAGGTGAACTCCGGGAATCTCGACTGGAGCACTGAATGTGACTACTGTCTTCCTGTCCCAGGCGTCAGCCTTTGCACTTGGCGCGAGGATTGCGCCGATCAGCGCAATACAACACACCGTTGTTGCTGTCTCAAACCGATTCATAATTCGTTCCTTTGCTTCAGAGTTTGTGGTCTGCTGTTCGCTCTTTGTGCGACTGTGATGCGATTGTCGGCGGGCCAGTCCCACGCAATACTGACAGGCACTCGGGGGTCCATACTCCCCAAATCGCTCCCATGCCACGTATTTCGGAGGCCGGCGGCCCCGCGGAGCGGACTTGAGTTGAGGTGACCTGACCGTGCGGGGTCATTTGACCACATATGATCATTCCGCCTCTGCGGCGGTTTCGGCGCCTCGGCGGAAATCAAGACCAGAGAACGACAAGCCTGGCGGCAATCAGGAGGCGTTCCAGCAATAAGGTTGAGCGGGCAGTACCCGGCCAAGCTGTAGGTATTGCCTGGCTCTGCACGGTGGCGGCTGACTTGATCGGGCACGGTAGCTTTCAAAACCTTCCAGGCTGCACACCGCGCGGTGCCACGGCCCGGTGCGGCGATTGGTCAGCCAAGTGCCATTGATTCGGTCTCGAGGAGCAAGAAAAGATGCCTTTGATAAATCTGTTGATTGCGCTGATCGTGGTCGGCGTGGCGTTGTACCTGGTCAACACGTACATCCCCATGGCCTCCAGCATCAAGAACATTCTGAATGTCGTAGTCGTGGTTGTCGTCTGCGTCTGGCTATTGCAGGCGGCCGGATTGTGGGGAGGGATCTCCAGTTACCGAATTGGCCACTGACAGGTCACGAATTCCCCGGAGTCAGGCAGGAGTTCTCATCCGGGGAGAACCGCTTTCCGGGTCCACAAAAGGGCGGCGGATGACGTAGTCCGACTAACCGCTGCCCTGGTTGTGGGCCTCGCTGGCGGCAAAACCGCCAGGGATACGGGATCAACGGTTCATTTGTACTCCGGGCCGGAGGAGACCGACTCTTGCGGTCTTCAGCAGGGCCGTAACCAGAGCGGCTCGGTAGTGGACGTTTCTACGCAAGGTCCGTTCTGTCGATCCCGTGATTCTCTCGGCGCGCACGATAAACCGGTTGGGCGCCGGACCGACGAAATAGAACGGGTGGCAGGTGACCAGCGTCAGGACTTCATTGGCGCTGGGATCCAACACCGCAACGTCATGAGGATTCACGATTCGGATCGATACGACGCGGTAGCGGTAGTTTCCAAGCAGCGTGGTGAGCGTGATAGTGTCGTCCCGGTGGATGTTTCGCAGTGGCCGGAAGAAAGTATCGCGGTGGCCCGCCAGACCGACGTTGCCGAGTACGCCGGGCAGTGGAGTGCCAGGTATGTGACCGACCGCGAGCCGGAGAGTTTTCTTGTCTATGCCTTCCAGAACAACGGCGGAAAGGCCGATTCGCGGGATCTCGATGCGGCCGATCAGACCATCGGCCGCTGGGGCCGCCGGGGCTTCCGGAAAGGCGGGAGGCGCAGCGCGTAGCGTGCCGCCGCGGGCCATCCGCTCGTCATGGAGCCGGCGTTCCAGTTCGCGGTCCGCACGTATCTGAAAAATCCACGCTTCCCCCAGGACAAATGCGCAATAGCCC
>JBJXGR010000386.1:0-13677 GCA_046160045.1 Bryobacteraceae bacterium | reverse complement strand
CCCACGGCATAGATCGGCCGTCTCGGGTGGGCACGAGACGAGCCAACATCCGGAAGAAGGTCGCCGCAGGAATTGCGGTGGATGCGTCCATGCTCACCGCGCTTCTGCGCCCCAGGATGACTTTCTCAGCGGTGAACGCGCCGGACCGAACTGGCGCCCCGAAGAGCTCTTCCTCCGAAGGGAACCTGGAGAACTCTTCGTCGGCCGCAATCCTCGGATTCGTGGCGGCGGCAGCCACCTGGTCGATTACTGGCCAATCGACGCCGTGCTCGGGACTCAGCACGTTCGCCGTGCCGTACCATCGAGAAGTGGCCACCTGGGATACCAACTCTTCGGACAGGCAGAGGCCCCGGTCGCTGGCCCATTTCTCCCGGACCACAAGCGCCACGAGTTCGGGATGCTCTCGCTCCGCGCCCGCGTAGTCGGCCTCGCGGTCGAGTCCGAGAAGTTGTGACACGGCGGCGTTACCCACACGGTCGAGGAGATGGAGTTTCCACCCGAGGGCAGCCGCCGCGAATCGCATCGTACCCAGAGCATGACCGACATCGTGTTGGCAGTACCGGAACGCACGCTCGCCATACTTCCAGGCCTCCCGCCAAAGAATGGACGAGAGCCCCACCAGGAATGAGCCCTCCGGAAACGCTGCAGTCAGGCCTGCCCAGACCAAGGGATCGAGATCCGCGCGGCGCTCGAGACCGTGCTCCTTCGATGCGTAGTGGTAGACGCCGGGACGGTTTTGGATACCATCCAACGACGGCAAGAGCGCGTATCCTTCCGTCGGGTGGAGGTTCCCACTCGATGGATTGGCACGCAGAGGCCATGTGGTTCCCTCGAATCGCTTCCAAGCTGTTAGCGAAAGTGCGTAGCGGAAGAAGAGCGAGATAGAGTCGACCGAAAGCGGTGCCGGCACCATGTTGTCCGCGACGTAGAGTTGCCAGTAGGGAAGCGCGCGCCCCGCGTCGGGGATAGGAAGGCTAACCAGCGGCGCTCCATCGTAACGGCGGAACGGATCCGGCTGGTTAGCCCAATCCATGTAGCCAGGCGCTGCTGCGTAGCGGCGGTAGTAGTGCTTCGTTCTCTCGTGGTAAGCGACCACGACTTGTTCGGCAGGAAGATCGAGGGTGTCCCTGTCCGTCTTCAGCTGCATCGCCGCTTCGGACATCTTGTTCCGATCCCTGGACTTTGCAATGTCATGGGTTGACCCAGGTTGACCCCAACCGCATGGCTTTGGGCAATCATCACTTCGTCTTTTCGGGTACGTATCCCGCCGGGAGCGCGGAGCCCTCCCCGAAGAAGTATTCATCCATCTGTTTGATAATGAGTTCCTGCGCCTCCTTAGTGCCAAGGTTCAGGCGATACTCGTTCATGATCATCTTCATGTGCTCAAGCCACATGCTCCACCCTTCTTTGGAGACATTTTCATAGACCTTCTGGCCCAGCGGATGTCCCTCGAACGGAACTTCGCTGAGGCCCGGCATCTCTTTTTGGAATTTCACACAGAACACCTTCCCCCTTTGAAGAGAAAACGAGGATGGCCAGCGGGGAGTCCATTGAAAAGTACATCGAGCGTCCAGGTGACCCAAAAATCCTTTTCGACGTTCTGTTCCGGCGTGCCGAGTCGAGTTGCCGCGCCAAGGAACACGTCACGGCGGTCCCGTGGTGCTGCTCTGAGAAACTCCGAGAAACCGGAATTCATCACGACCGCCGCCTCGTTGAGCGATTCTCCGGGCCTGGCATCGCGTTCCTGGTTGGTCTAGAGAAGCCCTTGCGGGCGGTTGCATTCGAGTGATCCCCATCCTGAAGAAGTCCGATCACCAAGTCGCGCATCCATCCTGGTAGCGCATCGAGACCGCCCCGAAGATCGTCGCGAATCGCCGCTCCTTGTTTTGGGTCGTCCAGAACTCTCCTGATCCGCTTGAGGATTGAATCTCCGTCGGCTGGAAGCATATCGTGTAGCCAGTGAAGCGCCTGAACGATTCGCATCGCCGGCCGGCCCGCCCAATACAGCCGGCTCGGAGCGGTCGGTTTGAAGTTGATGACGAGGCTGTCGAGGTGAATCGGGCGCAGCCGGGCGTCTGTGTGAACCGTGACTTTCGCCGGTACTGCGTCGGTGAGGCCCAGTTGGTTGGCCGCCGTGATTCCATCGGGAAGAAATCGAGCTTTCTCCCGCCGCGCGACAGCGTCGATGATTGCGGTGTAGTCGGGGCTGCTCGGTTTGCTGGTTAGCGAGTTCGTGCGGGGAACATCGTAGAGCCCGCGATCGATGCGCCGGACATCGCCGGCAAGCACGAGCCGTTGGAGCGCTTTGTCAATAGCAGATCTTGCGCCTAAATCGAGCAGGTCGTTCGGGGTCCAGACCTGGATGGATTTGTCCCGCTTGATGCGGTCGAGAATGCTCCGCCTGAGGTCGAGGCTCGGGCCTCGATGCGGCAACGTGTTTTGTCCGATATGTGTGCGCATATTTCGGCCAGATTCTTCAATCTGCCCGTCCGAAAAATGTATACATGTTTCGGACAAATCAAGGATACCACAGGAAGCTGAGACATCGTCAACGCAGTTCCTGTTTGTCCAAACCGACCCACTGGGAGCTGCCCAAAATGCCGCAAAGTGTCGAACCTGTCGAAGGCTGTTGAGAAATGTCTAAAATCGTCGTAGGCTGTCGCTAAGGATATCTCAAGCAGCCGAGCCTCGGGCTGGGCTGCGATCACGCGGGAGGATCTGGACGCGTTTACTCGTCGGCTTTTTCTCGCGAATAGCCACGTGGGGGGCTGTGCTGGAGGTACAGCGATGATGACGACGCGCCATAAACTGGAAGCCGGAAGCTTGGCGAGTCGTGTCGGCCGCAAACCGAAAAATGCTAACAAATTGCTAACAGGAGATCCGGGAACAATCGATATTATCCAACACATGGAGACCGTATGTGATTGATTCTTCGCAACAGTGCTATCCATCCAGAACCACGTGTTGAACTCATAACCCAAAGGTCGTAGGTTCAAATCCTACCCCCGCAACCAACACCCCGTTTTGCCCGCGTTCAGTTTCCTTTGATAAGCCACACCTGTTGAAGTCCTCGATGCGCGCCCGCAGGGAAGAGAGTAAAATCCCGAGAACCTGTACTGCCAACTCGGGATGCCAACCGGCGAACAGTAGGCGTAACATGACCGAATGGCAATGGCCCCACTTAGAGCGCAGGTAGTCTGTACGGTCCCGGACTTACCTGCGTCCAACGGTCCCGATGTCCTTGTAGTTGAGAGAAACCTCTCCGGCAGCACACTCACTTATGGTGGCTAACTGAATGTTCCAGAAACGATTTACCCTCCCGAGCGGGAAATTCTTGCTCGACGTCTTATTGGCAGCGGAAGCCGCCCCCCTTCTAGCCGCCCTGGTCTTCCTGGCCGCCCATGGCCAGGGACCGCACAGTCCGGAGTTTGGCTGGCCTGATTCCCCGCTGCTGCGCTGGGTTGGGTCAGCCCTGTCCAGCCAAGGTTAGAGTCTTGGAACCGGTCTAGCTTGACAAGCGTCCGTATCGGATAGCAGGATGTGATAGGAGGTGTCCCGATGCGGATGGCAGTGGCTGGCGTCTCTTTTCTTCTGGCCTTGGCGGGCCCGGCCCATTCCCAAAATGTGATTTCGGCCCAGTCGGGTTTGATCCACTATTTGGAAGGCGAAGCGTTCCTCGGCAAGGATGCCGTCAAACTGAAGGCCGCACAGTACCCGTCGATCCGGAAGGAGATGGTCTTTCGCACCGGCGAGGGCCGTGCGGAGGTCCTGCTGACGCCGGGTGCGTTTCTGCGGCTGGCGGAGAACACCTCGATCCGGATGAAGGACACCGACCTGACCAACTCGCGCGTGGAGTTCCTGGATGGCTCCATTCTGATCGAGGCGGCCGATGTTTCCAAGAGTCACAAGGACAATCAAGTCTCGGTGGAATTGGGGGGCGCAACTATCTTTTTGCGAAAGGCTGGCGTGTATCGCATCGATTCGGATCCGATGCGACTGCGCGTCTACGACGGCGAAGCCGAAGTGCGCACGCACAATGACATGGCGGTAGTAAAGAAGGGCAAGATGCTGCCGCTCGAGGGCGTTCTTACCACCGAGAAGTTCGACCCCAAGCTGGGAGATGCGTTTTACCGATGGGCTGGCCGGCGCTCGGAATCACTGGCAACCGCCAACGTGTGGGCCGCCAAGCGGATCTCCGATGGCAACGTGTCGTACGGCCGCAACGGCTGGATCTACAATCCGTACTTTGGCATGTTCACGTTCGTCCCAATGAGTGGTACCTGGCTGAGTCCCTTCCGGTGCCGCTACTACTCGCCTTATGCGGTCAACCAGCTTTTCTATCGGTATTACCCAGGGAACGGGGTAGGTGGCGGCTACCAGCAACAAACAGGGTGGAACGGTCCAACGGCGATCTCCCATTCGAGTTCTGGTTACTCCGGGTACCGGAACACGTCTGCACCGATGCCTTCGAATCCTTCAACAACCGCGGCTGCAGCGCCGTCAGCCCCAGTTCGGGGAGGCGAGGGTCGCGCCGGCGGTTCGTCGAGGTAAGCATGCCTCAGAGTTCGCCACTGCGCCGAGTCATCCGCCATTAACCTGCTCGAACTCAAATGTCTTCCTTCCCTTCGCGTCAGCGGTTTCAGCTGATGCGCTCGGGCGCACCAGTTCCCGATCTGAATCAAGACGTGGGCGCTGTTTCTAATCCAGCGTCATGAGCCGACCATGAAGCGTCCAGTCAATGCGTTGACGCTCCGCTACACCCGGTCAATGGTTGCTCGTTGGGCCCTCGCTCTCAGCCAAGCAGAGCCGAGGAGACCAATCCGCCCTTCGAACTCTGCGGATGCATCATTGAGATCTGTTGAGGGTTCTCCACCTCGATCTCAGGATAAGGGCCGACACCGCGACGGTTGAGGTAGCCGACCCTGCGGGTCTTGCCCTCTTTCACCGAGCGGATGGGCTAATGGCCTCCGGTTGGTCGTCAATCACCGCCACGGCTGTTCCGGTTGCAACTCCTGCCACCACGACTCCGGCGATGACGGCTTTCGATGCCAACGTGACTCCCGCCACTTTTGCCGCAGCCGCCCCCGCGCCCGCTTTTGCCGCAGCCGCCCCCGCGCCCGCCGTTCCCCCTTTTGCGGCGCCCGCGGCGGCCGCTCCCCCCGCCGCCGCTCCAGCCTGCTTCGATGAACACTTCCCTTCCAGGGGCTTGACACGCATTACCTTGAGCGCATTGCCTGAGTCTGCCTCGTTGGACACGGACCCGGTCGCCTCCACTCGTCTTCCCTCGTAGGCCCCCAACGATTCCCCGTCCAAGCGAAAGCGTACTCCGGACACTTCATCAACGAGGAACAGGACATCCTTCCCATCCACGCATCCGGTAATGGTCGATGGCGCAACAGCACCCGAACTCTCAGGCGTCAGGCTGACCACACCCCCTTGGGCGAGATTGGCTACAACCACGCCGTCGGGTTTCAGCACTCGAACCGGACCGCGCACGGCTGCCACCTGCAGAACTCTTTGATTCGGCATCGTGACCTGAATCGCGCTGTTCCGCTCCCCTCGAATCCTCAATGACAGTGCTTCGATCTGATACGTACCCAGGTCTTCCGCGTTCATTTGGCCTCGCTCGAAGATCGTCCGATCCCGATATACGGTCCCGCCCGACTCCGCGCCCAACTGCAGGCGCACGCCATTCTTCAATTGCAGCCACGAGGACACCTTCTGCGTCTCCACACGGCTTCCATCAAATAGGGTTGCGTTGCCAGGCATGGCAGCCCGGTCGACCGCGAACTCTCCCTTGGCTGTGGCAACACCCAAAGCCGAACCTCCGTTTGCTCCCAGGGCCAGATGGCCAATCTGTAGGAACGCGATCAACAGGTAATCTGGTATTCGATTCACCGTTTCCACTCCGGAAAAATCAACACACCCCTTTGATCGGCCCGTTGCAGGAAACCATGAGACTTTGCCACCGGGTTTTCTTTGAGAGCGCCATTCCTCCTGCGGCATATGCAGTCTCGCCACCCTTTCCACCGATCAAGAAGTGTGGTGCGGCTGATCTCCTTGACGGTCGGAATCCTGGCGGCTTTCCTCACGTGGGCCACCCTCCGCGTCGCGTGGGCTTATCAAGTGGCTGCTTTGGGAGGAGTGGAGAACCTGTCGCGTGCCTCCCAGCTACTCCCGGTGGAACCTCGATTCCGGTTTTTGTCGGCGCGTCACCTCCATGGGGACGCTGCCGAAGCCGAACTGCGCCGATCGATCCATCTTGCCCCAAGGAATGCGCATGCCTGGACAGCACTCGGTGTTGGCCTGGAGTTGGCTGGCCGTGCGGCCGAAGCTCGCGAAGCCTACCTGCAGGCGGCGAAGTTCGATCGCGGAGCCGCGCCCCGGGCAATGCTCGCCAATTTTAGTTTCCGCGCCGGCCACGTCGAAGATTTCTGGTTCTGGACCCGCGAAACGGCGGATGTCCCCGAGGCCCGCATCGATGGGCTCTTGGCTCTCTGCGAGCGGCTGTCACCGGATGGCGCCCAAACGTGGGTCACCGTCATCGCTTCCCGGTCCTCATTGTGGTGGACGTATCTCGGCTACTGGTTGGGACGAAACCAGTTCGTCCCGGCTCGCGCTCCAGCGGCGCGCCTGGCTGAGATCGCAAACCCCTCCCACACGCCGGATTTACTTCACTATCTTGATTTCGAGCTCCTGTTCGGCGATCCGGAGATCGCCGCTGCCCGCTGGAATCAACTGGCGGTAAGGCGTTTGATCCCTTACGATCCGCTGAGCCGTGGCTCGGCACATCGGTTGACGAACCGAACGCTCGACCACCAGCCGCTGAATCGAGGCTTCGATTGGCGGATTTCCGTCAGCCATGGCGTCGCCCTGACGATCACCGGGCAGACCAGGGAACTGCGGATCGAAATGAGCGGTGAGCAGCCTCCTGGCGCGGACCTGTTCCAGCAATACCTGCGCCTGGATCCAGGCGGGAAATACCGCTTCCGGTTTGATGCCCGGCTGACGGACTTCCGGCGCGGGTCGGGACTTTCCTGGATCATCGCGACTGCGCGCTCGCCGGTCCGTACCCTCGCCACGGTGCCCGTGGATGCCGCCGACTGGACCCCTCATCAACTGGAGTTCATTTGCCCTGAGGATTCGGTTCAGCTGCGAATCATCCTCCGCTACGAACATCCACCAGGCGCTGGCCGGCCTGAGGGAGTGGCGCGGTTCCGCAGTCTCGACCTCACTGCCATTCCAGGAGCGGGCGGATGAGGCCGGCCGACCGCTTCTTCCTCTTCGCTGTCGCCGCCTTGACCATGACGGCCGTGCTGGTCTTTGCCGGCGCGACGCCGGCGATCCGGGCCGCTCTGCAGGCCACGGTCTTTGCACTGCTGTGCTTGCGCGCCGTTCAGAGGGCAATCACCCGACGCCGTCTTCAAATGACGGCGTTGTGCCTCCCACCGGCATTCCTCGCTTTATGGGCCTGGGCGCAGAGTTACCTCGGACTTCCGGCGAGCCGAGCGGACTCCCTCTACGCCACACTGTACTGGGCCCAGATCGGCGCCTTCCTGCTGCTGGCTTCCGATCTCCTGACGCACGGCAGCGCCATCGCCCGCTTCCGGGAGCTTCTTCTCTGGTTCACGACATGCCTTGCCGTTGCTGCCGTAGCCAGCCACCAACTGGTTGCGAACAAGATGTGGGGTTTCATCGAGGTGCCGGGTTCCCGGCCCATGGGCTCATTTGTTAACCCGAATCACTTCGCGGCATTGATCGGACTGGTCCTGCCCATCGCATTGTGGAGGGCCACGGCAAGGGGAGGCAATCCCCTGGCATTCGTAGCGGTCGCGATGCTGGCTGGCTCTGCTATTGTCAGCGCTTCGCGAGCGGGTGTAGCCATCGTGGCGGTCGAATTGCTATTGATTCCGTGGGCGGTTGCAGGTCCAAGGATGCGGCCGGCCCTGTGGCGGCGTGTAACGGCGTTGTGGCTGTGCGCCGCTGGAGGAATCGCCCTCTGCGGCTGGAGCGTCCTCGGCAGGCGCCTGCTCCAGGAAAGCCTGTTTAAGTATCGCCGCGACATCTTCCGCTCCGCCCTCGACATGTGGAGAGACTACCCATTGTCCGGCGTGGGCCTGGGTGGATTTGAAACGTCGTACCCCGCCTACGCTCGCTTTGATACACGGCTGCGCGTGGATCACGCACACAACGACTGGCTGCAGTGGCTGGTCGAAGGAGGCGTCCCGGCGGCCCTGTGTCTGATCTCCCTGGTCGGGATGTGCGCGTATGCCGTTCGAAGACGGCCTTGGGCTTGGGGACTTGGGGCTGTCCTTGTTCACGCGACCGTCGACTTCCCGCTACAGATTCCGGGTGTCCTTCTTCCGACGCTCGGGCTGGCGGCGGCAGCCTGGTCAGACATGCGTTCGAGCCGGGCCTCTCATCGCCCTGCCGGCGAGCCGCCGATCTTATACAAGTGGCTATCGGAACGAATGAACAAGCCGCCGCCCGAGACGGCCATCGAGGCCAGGCAGCGGCCTTCGAGCCGGTTCCTCGCCAACAGCCGGAAGGTCTTACCGGCCGCGACAACCGGGAATTCACATTCTTCGCTGGCGAAATAGATGCGCCCGTCGGCATACACGGGCGAGGCCGAGTAGTTGCCGCCAAGCCGCTCGCGCCAGTGTTCACGGCCTGTACGGGCATCGACGCAAGTCGCTACTCCCGTATCGCTGATGAAGTACAGTTCGTCGCCCACCAGAAGGGGCGATGGCGTCAACGGGGCGCCCCGCTTCACGGTCCATGCGACGTGGCTGCTGGTGACGTCGCCTCGCCCGTCGGGCTTTACCGCCAACAGATACGGTTGGTCGAATCCGGAGCAGATAAACACCAGGCCGTGCCCGAACAGCGGGCGGGGCACGTTGGAGTAGCCTTTCCCATAGCGCACGCTCCAGATCTCGTTTCCCTCTCGCGGTTCGTAGGCGACTGCGCGGTGCGCACCGGGGCTGACCAACTGGTCTCGTCCGTCCACGCGAATCACCAGCGGGGTTGTGTAGGCTTGGTATCCAGTGCGCGATTTCTTCCAGCGGATCCGGCCGGTGCTCTTGTCGAGCGCGACCATGTACTGGATGTCGTACCCGTCGCAACTGAGGACCAAGAGATCCTTGTACAGTGCGGGCGAACCGCCGGGACCGTGTCGATGATAATACTCGAGTCGCGTCTTCCATACCGTTTCACCGGATGTCCGGACGCACGCCGTGCCATGCGAACCGAAGTGCACGAAGATTCGATCTCCGTCCAGGATCGGCGTCGGTGAGGCCTGGCTGTTCTTTGTGTGGATTGGGATCTTGCCGTTCAGTCGAAACACTTCGACGTTCTTCAGAATTCTCCCGCTGTCACGATCGAGCCCGATCAGGCGCAGCGAATAACCCTCTTCGGTAGCTGTGGTTAGCCAGATGTGCTTTCCTTGAATTGCGGGGGAGGACCAGCCCTTGCCGGGAACCGCCGTCCTCCATCTGACGCCGCTGGATTCACTCCACTCAAACGGCAAACCTTTCTCAGACGAATGACCCTGTCCCCCTGGACCTCGAAACTGGGGCCAGTTCTCCGCCGGGGTAAGCATGGCGACCCACAGAAACATCAAGAGTTTTTTCATAGACGGCAGTTCCATCTATCCTACACGCCATGGTGCTCCGACATCATCCGGTCGATGTGCCTGTGTCGATGTGCCTGGGAAGGGGACGCCCCCGTCCTACAAGTTCGAGCAGAGCCCGGTAGCGCGCCATGGGGGCGGCTTCGTTGAACCAGTCACGGGCCTTTGCAGTGGTTCCCTTAGTCGCGCAGACGCCACGAGCATCCTGCGCAGAAGAATGTGCGCTGGCTGCGGAATGGGGGCGTGAACGAGTCCGGCCACAACTTGCGGGCGTACCAGCAGGCCAGCGCGACCGACATCACCAAGTCATCGTGAGTCCCATCCCGAAACCCGCCAAGACTCCAGCGGCCATTGGGGCGAACCTTCACCTTGAAGTTGCGGAACTCGTTGTAGAGCGCCTGCGCAAACAGCAGGCGCCAGACACAATGCAGCTTCTCGCGTTCGAGAAGGATCGATAACACCTGGGCGCGGTGTTCTTTCGGCATGTGATGACGGCCGCCGGAAGGAATTGCGGCCCGTTGCACTGAAGAGGACGCGGAACGGCAGGACGAGTTGCTCCAGAGGCTGGACTGGATGCGGGAAGTGATGACGTTGATGTACGGGCGGCACGAGCGGAAGAAGCCGCGAGTGGCGCTGGAGGCGGGATACCGGAAGTCGGCGGACGGTGGCTGGGAGCGAACGCGAACGACGGCCGGGAACGGAACGTTGAGGGAAATGGTGCGGCGGTTCCCTGGGGCGGAGGAAGCCCTGCTCGAGGTGGCGGAGCGGATCGTGTGGGAGGATGAGGAGAAGCGCCGGGCGGCGTGACTGTTGTCGGTTGCTCGTCGGGCGTTCGCGGGCAGCCGTGGGCAGCCGTGGTTCACTCCGCAATTGTGGCTTGTTCCAGCGGGTTGGTCCCGCCGGCTCTCGCATAGGCGGACATGGAGCACCAACTGCAAAGTTTCTGCGAAGCGGATCCTGCATGAGTTTGTCTAGCCAGCAGTTGGTTCGGCCTATGCCCTTGAAAACTCCAGTTTCCCGGCGCGCATTCATCGCAGCTTCCGCCCTCGCTGCCGCTCCGGCGCAGGCCCGGCGCTCCGTCTATGTCATCCCCAACTTCCACCCTGCCAGTTGCGGGTGGTTGACCAACTTCTCGATGGAGCGCGTCTATTGCGCCAACAGCTACTTCGACCACCTCGACCGGGTGCGCGACGACCCCAACTACTCCTTCGCCCTTTCCGAATGCAACAACCTGATCGCGATGTTGAATTTCAGGCCGGAGCGGGCCGCCGAACTCAGGTCCGCCATCCGCTCCGGACGCGTCGAACTCGTCAATGCATTCTTCCTGGAATCGACCACCAACCTGTCTGGGGGTGAAGCCCTGGTCCGCCTGGGCATTGAAGGGCTTCGCTGGCAGCAGCAGGTCTTCGGAGTCCGCCCTCGTTTTGCCTGGTGCATCGACATCTGCGGCACACACCCGCAGATGGCGCAGATTACGGAGGGGCTGGGTTTGGAGGCGTTCGTCTACACACGGGGAAACGACACCGGGTCGGCCCTGCACTGGCTGGAAGCGCCCGATGGAACCAGGGTACTGGCGATCGCTCCCGGCCACTACTCCGATCTTGGTAACATCTTCGCCGCCACGGGGCCGCTCACCGCTGAGCAAATCGCTACGCTGAAAGAGCAGATCGAGGCGCGGACGAAGATCACTCCGGAAGGGGCCCCGGTCCTGGCCCTTGGCGGCCATGCCGACTATAGCCTGGCTCCGAAACGACTGGACTATCCCACCGCCTTCATGAGCGAGTGGCGCGCGATCGATCCCGCATTGGACTTCCGCTTTACGACGCTGTCGAAGTACCTGGATGCCGTTGCGCCTCAAGTCAAATCGGGCGCGATCCGGATTCCCACAAAGCGTGGAGGCGGCGGTTACTTTTTTCTCTCGTTTTGGATCGAATGCCCGCGTGTCAAGACCGCCTACCGCCGCTCGGAGCACCAGTTGCAGGCCGCGGAGATGCTCGCCACGGCGGCGAGCCTGCGTTCCCGGTACACCTATCCGGTCGAAAGTCTCTATCACTCGTGGCTCCAGATGTTCCTCAACATGGACCGCAATACGCTCTGGGGAGCGGCGGGTGGCATGGTCTTCGCGCACGCCACCTCCTGGGACGTGTCCGACCGTTTCCGCCACGTCGATTCCGCCTCGCGCTCGGTAATCGAACAGGCTGGCCGTTCGCTCGCCGGCAGCGGTTCGCACATCGCGTTGTTCAACGCACTGAACTGGAAACGGCACGATCCGGTGATTCTGAACGCCTCCGAAGTGCCGGCCGGCATCCTCAGCGAGGCCCTGCCGGACGGCCGCGCCGTTTCGAGGCCGGAGTTGGCGCCAGTCTCTCTGACTCCGGCGAAGAGAACTACGACGGCTCCGGCCGTCCCCGAGTCCCTGGCGTTGCCGCCGGCCATCGAGAACCGCTTCTACACCGTTCGAATCGATCCCAGCACGGGCGTCCTCGTCAGCCTGAAACTGAAATCTTCCGGGCGCGAAGTGCTGGGCGGACCCGCGAACCTGCTGGTCGCCGAGAAGCCTCGGAAACAATCCGGCGAGCCGGGAGACCACATGCTGGTTCGGGCGCAGCGCGACCGTCTCGCTACCTCGTCGGACGCCCCAGTCCGCATCACCGCAACGCGCGGCCCCTTGTGCTTAACCGTCATCGCGGACGGAACCTTCCACGGAGGTGGGGCGTGCCGCCGGCTCGTGCGCTTCTATCACGATTCGCCCCGCATCGACTTCGAGACTACCCTGAACGACGTCCCCGACCGCACCGTGGTCGTGTCCGAATTCCCCCTGGCGCAAGAGGTCACGGAGGTGCGCCGTGGCATTCCCTATGGATTCACGCATGGAGCCTGGCCAGAGCCTACCGACGCAATGCCGGGCCGCAACCAGGGCATCACTCCGGCCGTACGATGGTCCCATTATGCGTTCCAGGGCGGCGGCCTGGCGATCCTCGACCGCGGCCTGAGCGGGCGTGAATTGACCGGCAGGACTCCGATCCTGTTCCTGCTGAATACCACCAAGAAGTACTACGGCTACCCCAGTCCATGGCTCTCCGGCGATGGCCGGCATGTGCTCGAATACGCCGTTGTGGCGCACGAGGGCGCCTGGGCTGACGCGCGCATTCCACAAATGGCCTGGGAGTACAACAGCCCGCCTTACGCAGTGAATACCGCACCGGCCTGGCCCATCTCCTTTGTTCAATCGAGTGAAAACGTCATCGTCGAGGCCATCCGCCGGTATGGAGAATTTGTTGAAGTCCGCATGGCCGAGTGTTTCGGACAACCAGGGACTGCGCACGTGACGCTGGCGCTGCCTCACCGGAGCGCCGAGATCACCAACATGGTCGGTGCCGCAGCCAGGCCGCTCTCCGGCGGACCCCGCTACGCGTTTCCCGTTCGGCCGCAACAGATCGTCACACTCCGCTTCCGCACGGAGGCCGGAGTGGTTGAACCCAAGCCGCTGTTGGATTGGGATCCGCTGGTGCCGTTGGCCAAGCGCCCCATGCTGCACAAATACTCGAGCGAGAAGGGCCACCCGCCTCGAGGCGTGTGAATACTGGGAGAACATGCTTCCGGCTCGGTTCCTGCACGCAGGCCCACAGCCGCCGCGGCCAGCTCTCAAGTCATCGACTAAAGCCAGGAAGTTCGGCTACTACCAGAAGGTCTTCAGTCCTCCATACAGCCACAGGCAACCGGCCGTTACGAGCAGGCCAGCGGAGGCAATACCTACCGCTTTCAGGTATCGGTCCAGCCGATTGAGCCGGCTGATGATTTGCCGTTGTTCCTGCTCTTGACTCGCCTCCACCGGATCGAGAAACTCTTATTCCTGCTGCTCACCTGCTCGATGCAGCCGATCTCTGCTGGCTGTTAGCTCGAGTAGCGTCACTTTCTCCCGTACGGACAAGGTGCGGCAGTGCTCGTCGATCGGCTTCCCTTCGACGTATTCCATCACCACGTAAGGATGGCCGTCGGCTCCAGGGAACGCCCGACAACTTCACCGAAGAGAGTGCTGACTTCGGGTT
>JBJXGR010000385.1:0-22089 GCA_046160045.1 Bryobacteraceae bacterium | reverse complement strand
GGCGCCGGACTCGTCGCGGCGCGATGGCGAACGGCGCGGATCGCCGAATCCACGGAGGGAGAGTTGCAGTTCGAAGAATCGCCGCCGTGGGAGGTCCAGGTGTTGGGGCTGAACCGGGATGGAGCGTTCCCGCCAGAGGATCCGGCGACGCGGTCGCGCGTTCTCTAAGTCTCAGCCTCGGTCACAGCTTGAATCCAATCCCATTCCGGACACCGCTCCTTCACAGTCGCGGCACGGACCGGCCCTGTTGAGACTGGCTCCGTCCTTCTCACCTCCGGCAAATTCAATAACCCAGCGCGATCCGGGCGCGGCCGGTGAACGAATCGATGCGGACACGCTCCGTGGCCGGATCGTAGGCGCCGCCCGTCACCGTTGCCGCCTTGAGGCCCAGCGGGTGCGGGATGCGGACCGTCACGGATTTCGGCCGGCGGTCCGACTCGCATTCCACTTCGACCTCAATCCGGTTCTGCACTTCCAGGAGCGATGTCACGCGCAGGGAGAGCGGACCGAAATAGGTGGCCACGTTCTTTAGCTCGATCTGCTTGCCGCTTTCGAGCCAGGCGCGCGGGACGCCAGGCAACAGGTCGATCGCCTGCTCTTTCTCCAGGTACAGCATCCAGCGGGTGTCCATCAGGAACCAGCCCTCCTCGTGCGTCTTGTGGGGGCTGGCTCCGAAGTAGTGCTCCCAGAACGTATACGTTTCGCGATCGGCTAGGGCGGCCACCGTGTTGTAGTACGACTTCAGAAAGGCCTTCACCTCGCCGCGGCGCAGGTGGGTGATGGGATGGCGGCTGTAGTAGGGCTGGCTGAACGCGGCGTTGCGGTGGGTCATCAGGTCGTTGTGGGTGTTCAGCAGAAAGCCGGCCGCGGGTTCAGACGGGTCGAGGACTTCCTGAAAGATCAGGTAAATCGGCCCGAGCAGCGAGTCGCGGCTGACCATAGCCCCGTGCGTGAACCATTTGCCACCGTCCGCGTACAGGGCGAGCGGGCCGCGCCCTTCCGCCCATGGGGGCGCGGTCGGGCACCACGTTCCGTCGGCCAGCGGAATCACCGGAGAACGGCCCATCACCTGAAAGAGCGCCGCGCGGATGTCACGCTTCAGGGCCTCGGCTTCCTCGGCCCACTTTTTCGACGCGGGCGGGTCGATGCCGGCGAGCATCTCGGATACGCGCCGCATTCCCAGGTACGCGTAGCCATTCAACATGAACGAGTGGAACGGGTCGTCCGGGTCGGCGGTCTTCCCGTCGAGCATACCGTATCCGCGGTTGCGGTAATCTTCACGCTGGTTGCGCTCGCGCCAGCGTTTCATGTACTCGCAGGACTTGATGAGCTTGGGGGCAACCTGCCGCAACCACACGTCGTCACGCGTATAGCGGTAGTGCTCGCCGAGGCTCCACAGCGCCGCGCCGGTCTCCAGCATGTAGTTGCCGAAGTTCTGGATGAACCCGTCCTCGTGCTGCTTGTCGAGAAAGTACATGAGCGCGCGGCGGGCTACGTTGTGCCAGCCCATCGAGTCCATGAACTGCACGATCGGGGACGTTTCCGAGCCGATGGAACTGTAGACGCCGATGGTAGACGTGAGGGTTTCCCTGGGCTCGAGGCCGTAGGTGACGATGTCGAGATGGAGCAGGCCAGCGCGAAGCATCTCGTTGATCCGCTTTTCGGGCACGCTGATCTGCGCGGCGCGGGCGAGCCGTTCTCTCCAGAAGCGCCGGACGGCACTGTGTGCCGCCTCAAAGGACACGTCGCGCAGCTTGAGCGCGCGTGCTCGCGAGACCGGCCGGTGCGGCAGATAGACCTCCAGGACGGCGCTTTCTCCCGCCGCCAGGTCGACGGCGACCTCCTCTTCGCGCAGGGGCTGGCCGTTCAGCTTCGCGACAGCGAACACGCGATCCGCCGAGTAAGAACCCAGTCCCGCGGCGCGGTCGAATGCATACTTGACGGCGCGCGGGTACGGGACCTTGAAGAAGGCGTAGCGCGGCACGGCAGCGGTGTTGATTGCGACCATCCGCAGGTAGAACACGGTCTCTTCGGGCTGGCTCAGCTCTCTTGGAAGCAAGGCGTCGTATTGTGCCTTTTGTTCCTTGGTGAACATGTGTCCGCGGCCGTGGCCGTCGGCGACCAGGAAATGTGTGCCGCGCAGACGCTCAGGATTGAGGGCATTCGCTTCCAAGCCGGCGAACGCGGTCAGGCGATACGTGATGTCGTCATCGATCAGCGTGCCATGGACAATGGGCAGGGTTCCGTCTTCCAGGCGGCGGCCGATGTGATCGGCGGCGCCCCAGCCACGGCCCATCAGGAAGCTGTACGGCACGGGTTTGTCGCCGGCCTCCGGCAGAGTGACTTCGTAGCCGTGGAAGCGGGGAGTGATCGTGTCCAGCCGCTCGCCGAGCGAGAAAATACGGAAGTCACGGCCAAGACCCAGCCAGGTCTGGCATTTGAGACTGCGCGTGTTCGCGGCGGCGATGTCGAACGACTCTTCCGGGTCGCTCGCGAACTGTTGGATCCTGGTTTGAAGACCGCGGTCCCGAATCGCGTCGGCGATCCCGGAGTGAGAACGCCGGTCGGCGGCATCGGTCACCGTCACTCCATATTCTGGAATGTAGATCGGGTGCTGGCGGCGGACGTCACGGAGGAAAAAGCTGAAAGGGTCCGAACCGGCGGCGACCGTGACGATGGCCGCCCCCGCTCCGTAACCGGCCTCGGAGCCGTCGAGCGCGATCTCCAGGCGGAAGGGCGCATTTTGCGTGGCGGTGAACTGGCCCCCGACCCCTGTTGTTCCCTCGCCGCGCGCGACGCTCATCCGGGCGAGGGCGCCGCCGGTCACGGAGACGACGCCCTGGGGACGGCCGTTCTTCCACTCGACGGCGATCTGTCTGGTTTTGACGTCGCTCGCGGAGAGCGCCGCCGAAACGGTGGATCCGAGCACCACTGCCAGGATGAACGTCGTTCGCATCATTTCACCTCGAGGAGCGCTTAGCGATGCCATTGGGCGTCCGCTTGTTTCGCTTCACCAGCAATATACTCCCCGGCCCGGCCGATGGGAATGGCGGTAAGGGATGTTTTTCGTGCAAATGGCCTTGGTTTGACAGTGGAATCTTTTGCTCAGGCGCAGACGACCGCGAATTTTTCGGTCGAAACCCGGTCGCAGGCTGCCTTTTTACTCTTGTGGGGTGCTTTTTTGATATACACTAACCGCAATCCGGGAGTTCCTCGCGGATTCACGTCCTGAAGGGAGGCTGAGAAATGAGAGCAAGATTGTGGTGTTTTGCAGGAGTGGTAGCGCTCGTCGCCGCCGGCTCGCTTTGGGCACAGGGTAGCTCGGTCGGAACGGTCACGGGGGTAGTCAACGACCCGAGCGGTTCGGGCATCCCGTCGGCCAATGTAGTCCTGCGCAACGTCAACACTAACGCCACGCGCGAGATGCAGACCGGCTCCGCTGGGCTGTTTACCCTCACCAGTCTCCCGGTAGGCACCTACGAGTTGAAGGTCACGGCTACCGGTTTCCAGACCGCCGAGGTCCGGGAGATCAAGGTGGACGTGAACGCGACCCTGCGCGTCGACGTGAGCATGAAAGTAGGTCAAATCAGCGAGACCGTGAGCGTGGAAGCGTCCGCGCCGCTGCTGAATACCGAAAACGCGAGCACCGGACAGGTGATCGAGGCCAAGCGTGTCACGGAGCTGCCGCTCAACGGCCGCGATTTCCAGCAGCTCCAGTTGTTAACGCCCGGCAACATCTCCGGGACGAACTTCCAAACCGGGCAGGGACTGAGCGGAGGCGCCAGCTCGCTGACCACCACCGGGACGATGAACATCGCCAATGGAGGCCGGCCGGGGCAGCTTCTGTTCACCATTGACGGCTCGAACGCCTCCAACCAGAACGGGCGGGGAATCATCCTGACGCCCTCCATCGACGAAATCGGGGAATTCAAGACGGAGAGCTCGAACATGTCGGCCGAGTTCGGCTACGGCAGCAGCACGGTCAACGTGAGCGTCAAATCGGGGACCAATCAGCTCCATGGGGCGGCCTGGGAATTCCTGCGCAACGACAAGATGGATGCCAGGCTGTTCTTTGCCACGCGCAAGCCGCCGCTGCGCCGCAGCCAGTTCGGCGCCAACGCGGGCGGTCCGGTGATCATCCCGAAGTTGTACGACGGCCGGGACCGGACCTTCTGGTTTTTCAACTACGAAGGGCTGCGGCTGCGCCAGGGGGCCAGCTTCGCGCCCTCGGTTCCGACGGCGCGGATGCGCACCGGCGATCTATCGGAGCTGCCCACGCCGGTGTTCGACCCCGCCACCACCGTTCCGGATCCGGCGCGGCCGAACGCGTTTCTGCGCCAGCCCTTCGCCGGGAACCTTATCCCGAGCGCCCGCATCGACTCCATTGCCCAATTCTTCTTCCAGCCTGAATGGCTCCCGCTGCCCATCCAGCCGGGCATCGCCGCCAACCTGCGCCGCGAGTTCAGCGTGCCCAGCCACTACAACCAGCAGACGGTGAAGATCGACCATCGCTTCGGGCCCAGCGACACTCTAAGCGGCCGCTTTTCGGGCAAGCGCGCGGTGGAAGGCAGTTACGGCAACTACCATGGACTGAATCCTTTCGACCCCGGGGCCAATCCCAAGCGGCCCAACGGCTACAACAGCGTGTTGAGCTGGACGCACCTGTTCAGTCCGACCACCCTGCTGGATGTTCGTGCATCCTTCAGCCGGGCGAAAGTGCTATTTGACACGCCCAATTTCGGCACCACGGACTTCACCACGCAACTCGGCATCCAGGGCTTCGGCAAGGGCGTCTCGGACATTTACCCCACCTACCCCGTGATGAACATCACCGGATTCACCGGCTTGCCGCAGGGCTTCCTGCTGAACTACACCTCCAACAACTTCGAATACACGGCCAACTACACGATGATCCGGGGCCGCCACACCTTCAAGATGGGGGAGACGTACCGGTCGTGGCAGCAGAACCTCACCACCAGCGGACAAGGTAGCGGCACCTTCAACTACACCGGGAACTACACCAACAATCCGGCGAACCTGGCCAACACGGGCGCGGGCCTGGCTGACTTCATCCTGGGGATTCCCACCTCGGCCAGCCGATACGTTCCGCCGGGATGGTATTACCAGCGGCTGCGGAATAACTGGGCCTACTTCAACGACGACTGGAAGGCCACGTCGCGGCTGACGGTGAATCTGGGCGTCCGCTATGAACTGAATCTGCCGACTACCGAGAAGCGGCAACAGTTCGCCAGCTTCCTGCCGACGGCGCGCAACGGGCGGGGAGCGATCGTGGTACCCAACGAGCAGTCCGTGTCGGCTCCCTACCTGCAGAGCTCGGTCGAGCGGTCGTGGTCCTTTTACCGCCAGTTCTCGGTTTTCGCCAAGGACGTGGGGATCAGCGAGAAATACCTTCGCGACGTGGGCCACTACCATTGGGCGCCCCGGATTGGCCTAGCGTATCGTCTCACGAACCGAACCGTCATCCGGGGCGGCTATGGGCTGTTCTGGGTGCAGCTTGACGGCAACCGGGAGAGCGAGTTCGAATCGGTGCCGTTCCTAATTCGGGAATCCGGCATCCTGAACGACTCGTTCATCCCCACGCGGAATACGCGCAACTTCCTTCCAGCCGGATCGAGCTTCAGCCAGTTTGCGACTTTGCTCGCGCACGATCCGCGGGCGCGCGATTTCGGCTACTCGCAGCAGTGGAACTTCTCGATCCAGCGGCACCTGCCGGGGCAGTTCTCGGTCGACGTGGCGTACGTGGGAACCAAGGGCACGCGGCTGCAAAGCGCGCGCGGCATCAACGTTCCCCGCGAGGGTCCGGGCGCGGTGCAGGCGAGGCGCCCGTACTCCGATTTCGGCGTCATCACCTGGAACGAGCAGTCCGCGTCTTCCATCTACCATTCCATGCAGTGGAAGCTGGAGCGGCGGTTCTACAAGGGGTTGTCTCTGCTTGCCGCTTTCACATGGTCCAAGAGCATCGACCAGGACTCAACCAACGGAGAGGGTCACTACGACCCGTACAACTTCCGGCTGAATCGCGGCCCTTCCGTTTTCGATTCACCTCGCGTCTTTACCACGGGACTGGTCTACGAGTTACCGTGGCTCCGCAATGCGAAAGGACCCCAGCGTCTGCTGGGAGGCTGGACGCTGGGTAGTATCATGACGTTCCAGGACGGTTTCCCGTACACTCCCACGTTCTCGGGAGATCCGTCCAACACGGGCACCGGCAGCCGCGCCGACGTGGTGGCGGGATGCGACTACAAGCAGGGAGGCGGCACGCCCCAACGCTGGTTTAACACCTCGTGCTTCACGGCGCCGCCGCCGCCGCCGGAATTCCGGCGCGGGAACGCCGGCCGCAACATCCTGCGCGGCGACGCGTATCACAATGTGGATCTCTCGCTGTATAAGGAATTCCTGTGGACCGAGCAGCGCAAAATCCAAATCCGCTTCGAAGGCTTCAACGCGTTCAACATGCATTCGTTCACGTTCCCGACCGCGGCGGTCAACTCGCCGCAATTCGGCCAGATTTTCGGCACGTCCCCGGCGCGCGTGATGCAGGTGGGAGCCAAGTTTCTGTTTTGACGCCCGGAGTGCGCAGTCTCGGGCTACTCCTGCTGGCATCGCTGGCGGGCGCGGATGACCTGGCCACGTACCGCGAGTTGGACCAGGCCCAGCGGTCGCGGCCGCGCGACGCCGCCACGACCAAGGCTTGGCTGGACGAAGCGGGCCGCCTGGCCACGCTGGCCGCCGGGCATATCGAAAACGGACGCTACGCGGAAGCCCGGAGGCTATTGCGCGCCACAGGGCGACCGCTGTCGCAAGCGCCCTCCTGGAACAACCTGCTGGGCTACTCCGAGTTCAAGCTGGGGAACGCTAAACCGGCGCTCGACTACTTGCAGCGCGCGCTGCGGCTCGACCCCGACAACGAGGACTACCTGTTGGACTTGGGTGAGTTCCTGGGCCAGCATCGGGCGTACGACGAGGCGGTTCGGGTCTTCGAGGTCGCTGCCAGGAGGATGCCGCATTCGCCGCGCGTCATCTTCGGGCTGGCGGTCTCCTATATCCTTCAGAACCGCGGAGACCAAGCGCAGGTCCTGCTGGAGCAACTGCTGGCGTCCCAGCCTCGGTTCGAGCCGGTATACAAGGCACTGGGCGAATGCTACGAGGACCGTGGCAACGCCGCCGCGATGATCGAACTGGGCCGGAAGCTTCAGACGCTGAATTCGGGCAATCCGCTGGGGTGGTACCTGGAAGGAGCGGGCAGCCTGCTCGACGCGCGGCGAAATTCGGCCTCGCTCCATCAGGCGGTCGCCGCCTTCCAGAAGTCGCTGGCCCTCGATCCGGCCAACAGCCGCGCGCACTTCCTGCTGAGCCGCGCCTGGCAGGAAGCGAACGACGATCCAAAGGCGCTGATCGAGCTTAAGGAAACCCTGCGCCTCGATCCGGACCACGAGCGGGCTCACTACGTCCTTGCACGGCTGTACCAGAAATTAGGAGACGCCGATTCTGCGCGCCGGGAGTTCGAATCCCACAAACAGATCAAGGAGCGGGATCGCAAAGCGCAGTATCGCCGCTTGCTTATTTCGATCCGCCAGTAGGCGTTGCCACCTGGGGAGGGAAGTCTGGCTCGGTCTTCTATCGTTCTTGTGCCAACCTCAAATAGCGGCGGCGTGCCCTACCGGGTGTCTGTGGACTCGCTAACGCGTGTAGTGAGGATCGCACTCGCGCTTCTGGCCGCGGGCGGGGTGGCGGCAGGACACGGCCTGCTGGCCGGATACGCGCGCCGCGACATCACCCCCAGGGAGCCCACCCCGATGTGGGGGTACGGCGATCGACATGGCGCGCTGTCGGAAGGCGTGAGAGACCCACTCTACGCCGATGCACTGGTCCTTCAAGCCGGCCAGAACAAGTTCGCGCTGGTCGGGCTCGACCTGGGACGTTCTCCCAATGAGACCTCGCTCCAGGCGATTCGCAAACGGATATTGGACAAAGCGGGCATCGCCCACTCAATCCACGCCGGCTCTCACACCCACCACGGTCCGGTCATGGAATTGAAAGATGAACCCGGAAAGGGCAAGGGCACGTTCGACGCCGCCCTCCGCTATTACCGCCAAATGGAGGAGGCCGTTGCCGACGCCCTTGTCGAGGCAAACAACCGTCTCCAACCCGTTCGCCTGGCGGCGGGATCGGTCCTGGTAGGCAATCTGAACCGCAACCGGCACACCAAGAAGGACCCCAAACCCGTTGACCGGGAACTGGTGGTCTTGCGTCTGGAAGGAAGGAACGGAGAACCGGTGGCAACGGTCGTGAACTTCACGGCGCATCCCACCTCGCTCCCATCGTCCGACCACCGTTTCTCGGCGGACTATGTGGGAGCGCTCAAGGACTTCGTCGCGCGGGAGACGGGAGCGGGGGTCGTGTTCCTGCAAGGGGCCGAAGGCGATCAGTCCACCAACCGTGGAGCCCTCGACTATCGGGGCTATGGAGAGCGCCTTGGGGCCGAAGCCGTCACGCTGGCCAAGTCCCTCGTTCCGCGTGCGGCCGTCCCGGCGTCGCTGGAAGTCCGGGAGGAGAGGTTCCGCTTCGAATCCCGGATCAGCCACGGGGAAGTGCCGCGCAAACTACATCCGAACCAGGAGGCCGAGCAGAGACGCTGGATGATGATTCACCAGGATATGTTGGATGAAGGGAAAATCGAAAACCTGGTGCACGCGCTCCGCTCCCTCGATTTCTCCACACCCACGTTGGCCGAAGAGATCCGCAAGAAGGCCGATTACTTCGAGAAAAACGCCGAGCGCATGCGTTACCCCGAGTTTCGCCGTCAGCATCTATTTGTCGGCACGGGCGTCCTCGAAGCCGGCTGCAAGACCGTGATCGGTTCTCGCTGCAAGCAGTCCGGCATGTTCTGGACCGTGCGAGGAGCCAACGACATCCTGGCTCTCCGCTGCTGCCAGATGAATGGCAAGTTCGAAGACTACTGGGAGGCCCGCCGGGCTTGATTCTCACTTTTACGTCGCGCACCCAGGGCGGAGTGGTCGCGCTCGCGGCCAAGGTCGAGGGCGGCGATGTGGGGATGGTTCACAGACCATCCATGCCGATGAGGATGTCTTCGAGGAGGCGACGGGGAAAGAAGCCGGTTTCCGACTGAGTGACTGACGAACACTCCCCTTTTCTACTGCGGCCTCGACCTCGGCAAGCTTCAGGACTACACCGCGTTCGTCGTGGTCGATACCGGCACGCGTACCTCGGTCTCGACGCCGTCACTTTCCAGCATCTCTACGGTTGGGACCTGCGCCCTCCCGCGCGACACGCTTCTGGTCGTCGATGCGAGCGGCGTCGGCGAGGTGATGGTCGACCTGTTCAAGGGGTCCGGTGTAAGAATTGGCGTCGTTCGATGCGGAGATCCGGCCCACGGCGCGAGTCTCCTTCCGCCCCCGCGGCGAGCAGCAGCACGATGATCTGTTGATGGCCCTGGCGCTGGCCTGCTGGTATTCTGGCAAACTGACCCCCCCCGGTCCCATCCCCGGCGGCCATCCGTTTACCGTTCTTCTGAGTCGGCTACGACCCGCGGTTCTGAAGGCGCTGTTGGTTTGAGCCAGAGCGGGAGGGGGACGATGGCGTATAGTGATGGGGAAAAGTCGAGGACTCTCAAGCTTGCTTCGAATTCTCTTTGTGTGTCTCCTATCCGCCGGCGCGCTGGCGGCGCAGTGGGACGTGATCGAACGTTCCACCGTCTACAAACATCAGTTGGACAACCCTTATGACCCGGCCAACCTGTTTGGCTTCAATCACGCCCCCAACGTGATCGTATTGCCCGACGGGCGGCTGTTCGCGGTGTGGTTCTCGGGACCCTTCGAGGCGTCCGTGCACCAGTCGGTCATCGGCTCGTATTCCGCCGATCAGGGACGCACGTGGACCCGGCCTGAGGTGATGAGCGACTTCCCCCGCCGGTCCGATTTCGATCCCGCACTTCTGTCGGACGGTAAGCGCGTGTGGCTGTTCTTCTCAGCCGGACGCTGGAATCGCTACCCGTTCGTCAGCGATGAAAAAAACAACGTTGGCGAGAACTCCTTCCAGATCTACGTACGGACCACCGACGATTCGGGACGCACGTGGACACCGCCGGTCCCGGCGGCGATCGGGCGCAGCTACAACTGCCGCAACAACGGCATCCGCCTCACGACTGGAGAACTCATCCTGCCGATCGTCAAGATTCGTGGCGGAGAAAGTGGCGTGCTGAAGTCTGCTGACGGCGGCAAGACGTGGAATCACTATGGAAAGATCACGTCGCCGCAGGGCGAAGACGAACCTACTATCGTCGAGCTGAAGTCCGGCGCGATCCTGATGTATCTGCGCACGGGCGGCGGAACCCTGTGGCGGACCGTTTCGCGGGACAAGGGCGAAACGTGGTCGACGCCGGAGAACACCCAGATTGTCGCCGCGCGCTCGTCGCACAGCCTGTTCCGGTTGAAGGACGGGAGAATCGTACTGACGCACAATGCGTCGCCCAGCGCGCGCACGCCACTCACCATGCGGATTTCGTCCGATGACGGGACAACCTGGGGCCAGCCGCTGATTCTGGCTTCTGTGCCGGAGTGGCGTCCGGGCGGCAGCGACATCCGGCGGCAAGTCAGCTATCCCACGGTGGCGCAACTGGCCGACGGAACACTGGTGGTTCTGTGGGCCGACATCGGCATTGCCGATACGGTGCAATACGGCGACATCCAGTGCGCCCGGGTGCGCGTGCCATAGCGCTCCTCCATCCGAGGCTTGACCGCCTGGGAGGGCTTCCCCAACTACTGCAGAACGCTGATCGCGCTCGAAAGCGCCGCGGCGCGCGACTCGGCCTCCGCCTTTACCTCGCGGATGCTCGCCTGTTTGACCTGCTCGTATCCCCGAATTCGATCCGGGAGGCAGGCGATGTGAACCGCTTCGGCCTGATTGGAGGCATTGAATTCCCGTAGCAGGCGTCGAATCAGGTCCCGATACCAGGCGACCAGTTCCCGCTCTTCCCGCCGCGACGGTTGAAGACCGAACAGATCGAACGGGGTGCCGCGGAGGAAGCGAAGCCGCGCCAGCATCCGCAGCAGGGGTAGGGACCAGGCGCCCATCTGGATCTTGTTCCTGAATCCCAATGCCCGCAGAAACGGAGGATGGAGGTTCCACTCGATCGATTGAATCTGCTCCCACTGATCGTCGAGTTCACGCCGGAACGACGGCTTGGAGAGAAGCCGCGCCACCTCGTACTCGTCTTTGTACGCCATCAGCTTGTACAGATACCGGGCTACCGGTTCTTCCATGGCCGGAGCGCTGGCCGCCACCTCGCGCACAAACGCGCGGTACTCGTCCGCGTAGCGGACACCCTGATACTCGACCAGGTCGTCGTAACGGCGATCAGCCATCGGCCGCGGATCCGCGGCTTTCTTCGCGGGCGCGATCAGGGCTTCGACCGCCCCAGCGTCCAGATAGTAGCGCCGCCCCCAGCGAAAGGCCTCGATATTGCGCTCGACCTCGGCCTTGTTCAAGCGGATGGCTTCTTCGATCGAGGTCCCATCGAGCGGGATCAAGCCTGCCTGATACGCGACGCCCAACAGGAATACGTTCACGGCAAGATGGCTGCCGAACAGCGACTCGGCGATGCGGCTGGCATCGACGATGACGTTGCGCCCGCGATCGGTCGATTGATTCACCAGCGCCATCACCCGCCGCGGTCCGGCCAACGGGATCTCGCCGCGAATCACTTCGCCCGTGGGAACTTCCGACGTGTTGATGACGGCCACCGTGCGCGATGGTTCGGCGCACTTGAGGTTTTCGGGCGCACCCGCGCCCACCAGATCGAAGCCGAGGATGAGGTCGGCGTTGCCGTAACCGATCCTGGCCGCAGCCTCGATCGGGCGCTCGCTCAGAATAATGCTCGAGACGACTGCGCCGCCCTTCTGCGCTAGGCCGGTCTGATCGAGCGTGATCGCCGAGACACCGTCCAGCCACGCGGAGGTGGCCAGAAGCGCATTGACGGTCACGACGCCGGTGCCGCCAATTCCCGGGGACAGGATCGCGTAGTATTCGCCTGCCTTCGCTTTGCCGCGGGGTTCGGCAATCGGCCCCGCCGCGCCCGGGTCGATGACGCGCTTCTTCAGCCCGGTTCCGGGCTTCAGGTTGACCGTGACGAACGAAGGGCAGTCGCCCAGCGCGCACGAATAGTCCTTGTTGCAGGACGACTGGTGGATGCGCGTCTTCTGGCCGTATTCGGTCTCGACCGGATACAGGCTCATGCAGTTCGACTTCCTGACACAGTCGCCGCAACCCTCGCAGACTTCCTCGTGGATCACCAGGCGGCGGGCCGGTTCTTCCAGCTTGCCTCGCGACCGGAGGCGGCGTTTCTCGGCCGCGCACTGCTGGTCGTAGATGATGACGGTGACTCCGTCCACCTTTTCCAGTTCGCGCATGGCATCGGCGAGGTCGTCGCGGCCGCGCAGTTCTGCGTTGGCGGCGAGAGTCACGGAAGCGTACTTCGCGAGATCGTCGGTGAGGACCAGTGAGCGTTTGACGCCCTCGGCGGCGAGCCTACGGGTCAGATCGGGGATCGGCAGCGCGCCGGAAGCCACCTGCCCCCCGGTCATCGCGACGGCGCCGTTGTAGAGGATCTTGAACGTGATGTTGACGCCGGCGGCGACGCAGGCGTTCAGCGACATGGTGCCGGAGTGGAAATAGGTGCCGTCGCCGACGTTCTGAAACATGTGGCTGCGTTCGACAAAGGGCGACATCCCGATCCAGGGCGCGCCTTCGCCGCCCATCTGGGTCAGGAACGAATAACCCCGGCCCGTGTGCCCCAGCATTTGCGACATGGCATGGCAGCCGATGCCGCCCCCGGCAAACTGCCCGTCGAGCAGAATGGTGGAGCGGTTGTGGGGGCAGCCGGAGCAGAAATTCGGCGAACGGCTGGGAAGTTGCTCATACACGCGGTTATCAATCGCGGCAATGCGCTGGAGGCGGGCGTCAAAGCCTACGGGCAGGCTGCGCCCCGCGAGAACTCTGGCGAGCGCGGCCGAGAGGTCCTCCGGCGTCAGTTCTCCGGTCGCCGCGAGCAAGGGCTCGCCGTTCGAATCGAACTTACCGACAATGCGCGGATGGCGGGCGTCCTCATAGAGCAACTCGCGGAGCTGCAGTTCGAGAAAGCTGCGCTTCTCTTCGACGACAAGAATCGTTTCCAGGCCCGCGGCGAACTCGCGCACGAAAGCAGGCTCGAGCGGGAAGGTCATGCCGAACTGCGCGATGCGAATACCCAGGCGCTTCAGGTCGTCCTCATTCAGGGAGAGGTCGCGGAGGGCCTGCCGCAGGTCGTGGTACGGCTTACCGGCGGAGGCGATTCCGAGCCAGGCGTCCGAACGTGCGCCATCCCAGCGGTTGACGCGATTGATGCGGGCAAAATCGCGGGCGGCCGCCAGCCGCCGGTTGACCATTTCGTGCTCGAGCATCAGGGTGTACGGCACCACCAGACGCGCGTCGAAGACCTTTTCGTAGCCTTCCGGAAGCCGGAGAGACAGCCTTTCGGGATCGGTCTCCGCCATGCCGCCGCCGTCGCAGACGTTGGTGACCATCTTCATCGCGCACCAGGCGCCGGAGAATCGGGACAGCGCGATGGCCAGTAGGCCGTAGTCCAGAATCTCCTGGGCGTTGCCGGGGTAGAACACCGGCATGCCGACGTTGTAGAAACTGAAATCGCTCTGGTGCGGAATGGTGGAACTCTTGGCGATGTGATCGTCGCCGCCCAGCACCAGCGCGGCGCAATTGCGGCCGGTGCCGGCCAGATTGGCGTGGCGGAAGACGTCGCCGGTGCGGTCGACGCCGGGGCCCTTGCCGTACCAGATGCCGACGACTCCGTCGAGCTTCGCGCCTCCGGCGATCTCGACGATCTGGCTGCCGAAGACGCTGGTGGCCGCTACTTCTTCATTGATCCCGGGGACGAAGTGCACCGAATGCGTGCGGAGTAGACGCCCGACGCGCTGGAGAGACAGATCGTAGTTGCCCAGCGGCGATCCGGAGTAGCCCGAGATGAACGCGCCCGTACGCAGTCCGGCGCGCCGATCACGGCGCACCTGCTCCATGGGGAGGCGCACCAATGCCTGGATGCCCGTCAGATAGACGCGTCCGCCGTCGATCGTGTACTTGTCTTCAAGCTGCATAGGCCCCCAGGGACCGGCGCCACTCGGGACGAGGCGCAAGGACCGTCAGAGTCCTGTAGCCGCGGGCTGCGCCTGACGCCGCAACCGGGCGGCGTCGAGAACCCACCGTCTCAGGATCTCATAGCCGCGGTCGCCCGGATTGTACCGTCGGCCGCCCTGATGCCCGTCTTCCTTTCCGGTCTGGACATTGAGCGGTTTGCGAAGCAGTTTGCTCTGCTCGACGTCGGCCTCGTTGACCCGCTCGAGGAGAATGCGGAAGTTCTTCCATGCGTCCCTGGCGGAGAACCAACCCGTGCGGCGTTCGGGCGCGGCCAGTTCCATGGAAGGGACCCGCCCGGCCACGCCGTGACATCCGAAGCAGGCCTGCTCGTCGTTCCGCTGCGCCGTGTTCATTTCGGGAAGGACGTGGTCGCGGAAGTAGCGGAAGTTCTCCCGCCAGGCCTCATTCTGTATAGGCGGCATCCGTTCGCCTTTGTCGGAGGCGACGGCCTGTTCGAGTTCCCGGTCGAACACTTCAGGCTGGTACCGCTCCGGATTCGGAAGGTTGAGTTTCTCGAGCGCCGAGCGCACGGAGGCGTTCTGGCGGAGTTCGGTTTGGAACGCCATGCGGACGGCGGCTTCGCGCAGGCGCTGATCCACCTTGGCGTCGAGTTGTTTCAGATAGAGCGTCAGCGCCCATTGCTCGAGGTCCGGCCGCACATTGGGAGCTTTCGGCCCGCGCACCTCGGGAATCGGGTTGCCGTAGCCGATCAGCCAACTGACGCTGGGCACCCAGAAATACTCCTCCACAGGGTTCGAGAAGCTTTTCGGCAGTTGCTGCAACAGAATGTCCGTGCGCAGGTCCGGATTGGACCCGACGAAGCCGCCCAACTGCTCGGCGAGATACCATTCCGTCTCGTTGGCTTTCGGGTCCTTGGGATTCTCGAACCTGGGAATCACCAGCCCATAGAAGATGCGTTGTTGTTCCTCGGTCCTGGGCAGATTCCAGCGAGCGCGATTGAACAGCCGGATGACCGGGCGGGAAAGCTGATCGCGGCGGTCAGGGTCGCTGGCGCCCCGCCGGACTTGCTCCATCAACGGCTCGAGAAACTCCTGGGTTCCCGGCAGCGAGATCACGCGAGGGTCGGAGACGGACGTGGCGGCAATCGTCCGCAGGTTCTCGGGCCCGCTGGTCGCGTATTCGAGCAACTTCTCTTGCAGGGGCAGATAGGTCGCGTTGGCCGCGGCTTCGAGGGACAGCCGGATGCGGTCCGAATCCTTGGCCGATTCGGCGCGGGCCAGGTAGGCCATGACGGCTTTTCCCGCCATGTCGGCCGAGTGCTCGGTGACGTAGCCCATCTGACCGGGCCCGCCGTCGCCTCCAGCCATGTTGTAGAACGTCCCGGCGGCGGCGACGATGCGATCCACCATATGCTGCGGCGGCGACTGATCGAGCCGTTTTGAGATCGCTTCAAAGAGCTTGGCCAGTTCCGGATACTGATGATCCACCGAGCCGTTGGCCCGCTGGCCGTTGGCGATGAACAGAGCCTGCGACTGGTAGCGCAGGGCGTTCTCCGCCAGCGCGCTCGGCTCCGGCCGTTCGAGCGCTTTCACAAGGGCCTGATTGACCGATGGGCGGATGGGAGGATTCCAGACCCACCAGTTCCACGCGGCGCGGGCTGCCCAGGCGCGAACCGCCGGGCTGGGGTCAGTGTTCATCATGCGATCGAGCAGGACGCCGAGGCGGGTGAAGTCGACTGCGGCGCGCGGCATCACCGCATCGGCCCGCATGATGAGCGCTGCGGCCACTTGTTCCCGAACGCGATCGGAACCCGCTTCGCCGGCGCGCATCGCGGCCTGCCATCCCTTGTCGTCGAGCAAGGTCTGCCGCAGACCCCAACGGGCGGCCTCGCGGACCATCTTGACCGGATCGCCAAGACCGGCGATCAGCGCGGCGACACCTGTCTGGTCGTGCGCCGCCCCCAGTCCCAGCATTGCCCAGTAGCGGACGTGCGGGCGCTGGTGCCTGGCACCGACGAGCATCCGGTGTACCGTTTTCGGATCGCCGGTCACGGCGAGCATCCGTTGTTCAGACACGGGATCCGACGCCTGGAGCAGGGGTGCAGGGTTTTCCGGATAAAGCCGGGCCAGCGAGTGCAACACGTAGGCAGTGGTGACGAAACCGGTGAGGGCCGACTCGTTCCAGCGGCCGTAGGGATCCTGCTTCTTCAGCAGCCATTCCACCGCGCGCCGGATCTGCGGATCGTCGGGGCCGGCGCCCGATGCGTGGAGCGCTGCGATCGCCAGAGCCGTGGGCGCGGGATCCGGCTTCTCGTCCACTTCGCGCGGGGAGAAGCCCCACGCTCCATCCGGGCGCTGAAGGGCCCGGATCTTCTTGAGGTCAGCGGCAACCTGATGATCCATCTTCGCCCGCATGCCGGCCGGTGCGGAGTCCGCCGGGAAGGTCCGGCGGAAGAACTCGACCCGGTGAGCGTAGTCGTCGAGGAATTTGGCCTCGACGGCCAGCATCTTTTGCGCTTTCTCGTGGAGAGCGTCCAGAAATCGCGTGTCGCCGGTGCGCTTATGGGCCTCGGCCAGGATCTCGCCGGCGAACTTGTAGACCACGGCTTGCCCGACGTTCGACCCTTTGCCCGCCGCGTTGATCCCGCTGGGATCGTTCGATTGCAGGACGAAGTTGGCGGTGCGAAGATGCTGGCTCGAATGCAGCTTGCGGGCGGTGACGACCCGCTCGGTCATCACGACGTTGTACCCGGCGACGCGCGTCCCGGCCGGACCATCGCCGAGATCGAGCGGCGGCAGGCTGGTGTTGTTCGCGGCGTCCTTTAAGACGTTGGTTGGCCGCAGGGATTCGTACATCACATTGATCAGGTGGCGCAGGTTCCAGACATTCTCCGGCCGGTATCCCATCGCCATCGGCACGGCGACACCCCAGACTCCGGATTGGGTATGGCAACTCATGCAACCCGTTCCCAGCAGGCTGCCAGTGTCGCGAATCCGCCGCTCCACCGCCGCTCCGCGAGGGCGGTTGAGCAGCCACGCATCCACCTGGGCCAGGTGATCATACATGGCCTGACGGATCGCCTGACGCGGATCCGAGTAGGGCGCCGGTTTTCGGACGCGCAACTCCAGCCCGTATCCAGGGGAGTTGGCTTCTACCCGCAGAAAGTACGCCTGCCCGGGCTTCAGCGTGCGATTGATCTCGGTGCGGTGCTCTTCCTGCTGCTGGTGCACGCGCTCGTTGGCGTTCGCGCCCTCTTTGAACTCGTTGCCATCGGCTGCGTAGAATCGCAGACGCGCGACCACGAGAGGGTCCGTCAGTTCGAGATTCGCGGTGAGCAGTCGTGGTTCGGTCCCCTGGAACTGAAGGCGAAACCAGTCGTCGCCGCTATTGCCGGCGGCGCCGTTGTCGAAGTACTCGATGTCGTCGGCGCCGCCGGTGACGTGAAGAGTCTGATCTTCATTCGCGAGCGGCGGGAGCGTTTGGGCAAGGGCAAGGCTGTCGTTGGGCTCGGCCTCAATGATCTCGCCGGAGGATGCCGGTTCCACCGTCTTGACCGCGATGCGAACCGCCACCCGGCGACCGGCCGGCCAGGGAGTCTTCCGGGGAAAGGCGACTACGTTGGCGATGACTCCTGGCTCCCGCCAACGGGGCGTGTTGAAGTGTGGATCTTCGTCTTCAACCGGTTCCATCCGGAGCGAGTACTCGCCGGCCACCGGTGCACGGTAGACCGTGAACACGTCCGGGTCCAGGGTGTGCAACACCTTGCGAAAGCCGCCCTTTCCCGCGGGTGAACTCCATGACACGGCCAGACGGCCGTTCGGCGGCAAGGCGGAAGGCGCTTTCACCGACACGCCGATCTCGACCGTCTCGCCGGCCGATAGCCGCAGCGTCCGCTGCCAGGGGCCGGAGATTCCCTGCGTCGTTTGGAGGTCGGCGCTCCAGGCTGTCCACGCAAAGCCCAGGAACAGGGCGATCCTGCCGGCGTTCCACACCATGCGGGCTATTATACCGGTGAGCTTACGCATTATTTTCGGATCTGGGCGAGAATGAAAGAGGAATGAGACTCCTGATCAGCATCTACCAGGATGAAGACGGCGTTTACATCGCGGAGTGCCCTTCGATTCCCGGGTGTGTCAGTCAAGGAATGTCGGAAGCGGAAGCCGAGACGAATCTCGCGGACGCGATCCGAGCGTGCCTGGAGGTCCGTGCGGAAGAAGGTATGCCGCTGACGGTCACCACCCGTGAGATCGACGTACCGGTCTGATTCCCCGCTTGGCTCTGGAGTCAATTACTCCCGCAGCGCCTTCTTCTTCCGCGACAGCTTTTCTTCGTCCTTCATCGAACGGTCGAACCCGTAGTGCGCTTCCTCCCACGACCCGTACGCGGCGTTGGGAATCAGGATCCACTTCCATCCCCAGAAGGCATCGTAGGGCCGGGCAAGTTCCGCTCGCTTCTCGACGGAGGTCCTCACGCCGGGAAGGAAGTCGCCCAAATCGTCTCCGACCAGCAGGAGAACGCGGTAGTGGGAGGCGACCGAGGTCCGGCGGCTGGATTTGTCGCTGCTCCAGTCAGGCTTCTCGCCGGCCGTCAGCACCACGTCGACGTGATCACTCAACGGAAACCCGGCGCGGGTCAAATTGCGCCGGGTGGCTTCTTCATGTCTCGAGTGATTGCGATTGGTGATGTAGAACACGGTGACCCCGCGCGACCAGGCATACTGGAGAAACTCGAGCGCTCCGGGTATGGGCTCGGCGCGCGCTTCGCTCACCCACTCTTCCCAGACGGCCCCGAACTCCGCATTGCGCCGGATCATCCGCGCCTGCGAAGGCGAGTTATCCAGGATCGTTTCATCGATGTCGACGATCAGCGCCGGCGGCAACTCCCGATACTGGCCGGTCTGCTCGACGGCCGCCGTCCAGTTCGAATCGGCCAGGGCGCGGTCTAACTGTTCCCGGGCCACCCGGTACGCCTGCAGCGCCGCGCCCCGATACTCCCTCGCAGTCTGCGCCCACAGCGCCGCATGCAGTTTTTCATGGGTATCCCGGGTTTGTCCGTAAACGACCGAGGCCACGGCCAAGCCCGCCAGTATCCGGATCGACGGTCTCATTTATTTCAGACTCGCACGAATCGAAGGGGCTATAATCGGGAGGCGGATGGCCCCGCAAATCGCCCATCTTCATACCTACTTCCTGTTTCCCTTCTCGCTCGACAAAGAAGTACTCATGGGCGAGCACCGCGACATTTGGACGCGGCACACCTATTGGATCGACGGCCTGGATGAATGGATCGCCGCGCACCAGAATCGCGGCCACTCGAAGATCGTCGACCGTCTCGGCCCCTGGCGGCGCGCCCCATATACCCGGTTCGACATGGATTCACCGGCCTACCAGGATATGGTGTTCTTCCATCCGTTCGTGCGGCGCGTCTTTTTTGACACCGCCGATGCGATTGGCACCGGCCGGAAGGAAGCGCTCCTGCGATGTTACGCCATCGACGTTCGGCGGGACGGAAGGAAGCTCTGGTTTGAAGGCAGCGACCAGAAAGGCCGCGACGCCGCTGTCGCCGTGACGGACCTTCGGCTATTCCTGTTCGCTAACGGCATCGGCATTCTCAGCGTCGGGGTGGAGGCTTTTGACCTGCCCGCCGAGCAGGCTCTGTGGATCAACGAGTCGATGCGAAAGATCTATCCGTCCAGCGGCCGCCAGGTGCGCGAAGGACGCATTCCGGCGCGCCTCGCCTGGGTCCTCGAGACCAAAGACGGGCGCGAGGTCCTGGCAGAGGAGACTTTCTCGCGCGGAGAGATGATCGGCTGCCTTCCGCCCCTGGCCTCCACCATTACGTCCCTGCTGTACTTTGCGGACTATTCGCGCGAGGAATTCGAACCCGTCCTGGACGAGCGGATGATCGTGAACACGTACGTCGCGATCGATCCCGCCGGCCTGGAGTCCAACTTCATCGCGTCGGAGGCTTACCAGGTTTTGCTGAGCCGTTTCCTCTATGTCGACCGCTGGGGCGTTGACTTTCGCTACGACCGCAACTTCATTCGCCCGGCGCTCGACCGCCAGTTGTACACCCGATGGTCGCACCAAGGCACTTATTACGGCTTCACCAGCTACTCCAGCCTCACAGCCTGTATGGGCACGTTCGACTGCGACGAGCACGAACTGCGCGAGGGATTCCTCATCCACCGCATGTTCGACGGACGGTACTACCTGATGTCTCTCATCGTGCTTTTCTATCGGGCGACCTTGCTCGATTTCGCCGAACGGACGGCGCTGGTTTCCAAGCAACTGTATCTTGACCAGGGCCAGGGCCGCCTGGCCGTCGGAAACATCCGGCTAGCCAACGATCTGCGGGGTGACTTCCTGCACTTCTCCAACTACTGGTATTTCGGCGAACTTGCCAACAAAGACGAAGAGGTCGAGCACTTCCTGATCCAACGATCCGAGTTCGGGATCGAAGGGATGAAGGCGGAGATCGAGGAAGAGGTGGAGAAGCTGAACGCGTCTCTGCACGGTTATTACCAGTTCCGGAATACCGAATCGATCAACCGGCTGGCGATGCTCAGCCTGCTGTTTGGCGCGGGCGCCGTGCTGACGGGCTTCTTCGGTATGAACTTCGCCGGCGACTTCGGCAAGCTGTTTTTCGAGGGCAGCCCGGCCGCGCCCGCGGTTCACGTGGTGGCCGTCTGGCTGGTCACGATTCTGGCGTTCGGCGTCTTGTGTTTTGGCGTATTCCTGGTGGCCGCCAACTGGTCCGATTACGCCGACATTCTGGTGCCCCGCCGCTGGAAGAGCGGCGGATCTTCAAGTCTGAGGCGGAATTTCTAATGTCCAAGCTTCGTGTCGGAATTGCCGGGTTCATGCAGGAGTCGAACAGCCTGGCCCCACGGCCGGCTGTGCAGAGTGATTTCGAGATCCAGTCCGGCAGCGCGATGGTCGACTTCCACGCCGGCACCAACTCCGAGATCGCGGGCTTTCTGGAGGGCTGCGAGGAACACGGCTGGGAACCCGTTCCGCTGGTGAGCGCCAACGCCATCTCCGGCGGCGTCCTTGCCCGCGACTGCTTCGAGCGGATATCGGCGCAGATCCTGGAGGCGGTGAACGGCGCCCGAATCCACGGTCTGCTGCTGACGCTTCACGGCGCCATGTCGACGGAGGACCATCGCTCGGCGGATGCCGAGTTTGCCCGGCGCGTTCGTGAAACGCTGGGGCCGACGCTGCCGTTCTCGGTCAGTCACGACTTTCATGCCAACGTGCAGCCGGGCCTCCTGCGCGCGGTGGACGGACTGGCGGGGTATCGCACTTACCCCCACGTCGACCAGCGAGATACCGGTCGCCGCGCGGCCGCGATCCTGGGCCGCGTGTTCGACGGAGCCGCGACCACGCGGTACCGGATTCCGGTTCCGATGCTGGTTTCGCCCCACTGGTCGTCGACCTTCGAGCGGCCTTTGAAGGACGTCATGGCTCTGGTGGCGGACACCCAGTACGGGGAGGCGGGGATCTACTGCGTCCAGCCCTGGCTCGATTTCACGCCCATGTCATCGAGCGTCGTGTGGACGGACTGGAGTTCGGATCCGGAGACGCCGGAGCGGGTACGCGCCGTCGCGCAACAATTGTGGGACATTCGCCGCGAGTTCCGCGCGGACTGGACGAAGCCCGAGGACCTCATCGCCAAAGTGCGCGGCCAAAGGAACCGGCCGGTGCTGGTATCGGAGGCGCATGACGGGCCGACCGGCGGCGCGGCCGGCGATCACACCGGACTGCTGAGCCTTCTGCTGCCGGTGAGCGGCGAGTTCCGCGCATGTCTGTACCTGGTGGACCCGGAGTTCGCTGCGCGGGCACGGGAGACGGGTGAAGGCGGGATCGTCGAGGCGGCGATTGGCGCGAAGATCGACTCGCG
>JBJXGR010000384.1:0-8581 GCA_046160045.1 Bryobacteraceae bacterium | reverse complement strand
CTTCCCGCCCGGCTTCCTCGACCGCGAACGCCGCGCCATGGGCGACTTCTGGTTCCGCCAGGAATATCTTTGCGAGTTCACGCAATCCGAAACCGGCTTCTTTCCCCGCCGCCTCCTCGAAGACATCCTCATCAGCATGGAGGGTCAATGACCAATCCATGACCAATCAATGACCCATCCCTACATCGCCGCTCTCGACCTCGGCCGCGAGCGTGACCACTCCGCCCTCGCGATCGTCGAACGCCGGGTGATCCCGCTGGGCTTCGATCCCGTCTATTTCTGCCAGCGAACCGAGTGCCAGGTCTGGTTGCGCGAGTTGGTGCGCTTCCCGCTCGGCACGCCCTACCGCGAGGTTGTCGGCAGCGTCTCCCAACGCCTGCACGCGGCGCCCTTCACCGGCCGCACGCCGCTCGTCGTGGACTCGACCGGCGTCGGCGCGGCGGTGGTCGAGATGCTGCGCGACACCACTCTGCCCCTCGTGCCCGTCATCCTCACCGGCGGCGAACACGTCAACTACTCTCACAGCCACACCCACGCGCCCAAGCAGGATGTCGTCACCGCGCTCGCCGTGCTTCTGGAGCAGCGCAAGTTCTTCGCCGACCGCGCCCTTCCGCTGGCTTCCGCGTTCCTGCGCGAAATGGAGACCTTCCAGGCGCGGTCGCTCCCCTCGGGCCGGGTCCGCCTCCAGGCTCGCCGCGAAGCCGATCACGACGACCTCGTCATGGCCGTGGCGCTGGCGTCCTGGCAAGCCGTCCGGCAGTGGCCCGAGATCCTGCGTCAGGATCCCCTGCCGCGCCCATCGGAGGCCTTCTACCTGTGAAGCGCCCCTGCTGCAAGGAAGAAGTGGCGCCGGGCGACGTTGTTAGTCGCCCGGCGCGGCAGAGCCCGAGTACCTGCTTCTGTGTGGCTGTCCCTTTCGCCTCCTTCGTGCAACTCAAGCCCCCTGCGGCCACGGCGGGACCGCGGGTCCCGGCGGCTGGACGATGGAAGAGGGGCAAGGTTTCCAGGTCCGTGTTGTTTCCAGCCGCACCCCCTTGTTGACCTGCCGCGCCGTTTGTTATAACTTCGCTCCGAGTACAGAAGGGTGGGTGCTGGCTTGAAACGTGTCCGCGGTTCGTTCATCGTACTTGGCTGCTTCCTGTTGTCGGCTCTTCCCGCCCAGCAGGGCGTGGACTGGACGGAAGATAGCTTCGAAGACTTCGCTGACGGGCATCTGGATGAAGGCGGGCAGAATCTCTACGTCTCCCGGGACGGCGCGATTCGGACGATTCATCGTTTCGATCTCAACCAGGACGGCTTCATCGATCTGCTGTTCAACAGCACGCACGACTACTCGTACCTGGTTCCGGCCACGCAGGCGGTCGTCATCTCAGGCCGCCGTTTTAGGCTCGCTGAGTTTGCCGTCGAGGGCAGCACTAGCGTCGTCCTGGACGATTTGAACCGAGATGGGCGCCTGGACGCCGTCTTCTGTCCTAACTACAGCGGTCTTCAGAATGAGCGTCGTTTCGTGAAGATCCTTTGGGGCTCCGAGCAGGGATTCTCGCCTCAGCGGGTGAATGGCCTGCTGCCGGTGATGGGCGCGTCCGCCATCGCCACCGCTGATCTCAATCACGACACCTGGCCGGACATCGCCGTTCTCAACCAGGAGGCATGGCTTCCCCGGCAGCCCGAGGGCAAGATCATCCGCGTCTTCTGGGGAGGTCCGGGCGGCTTCCTGCTTACCCGCTACCGGGATTTTGGGGTCCAAGACGCGATCCATCTGGCTTCGGCCGATTTCGACGGTGATGGCGGCACGGACTTGGCGGTCCTTTCCAAATCCGGTCTGATCACGCTGATCTGGTCCGGGCGGGCCGAACGGACCGAGGTGCGAGTTCCGGAAGGTGCGGCCAGTGTTGCCGCGGGAGATGTCAATGGGGACGGCCGCCCGGATCTGGCGGTTGGGTCGAGCCACCGCGCCCTTCATCTGCTAACGGCACTTCCCGGCAGAAAATGGGCGGCAGCGAAGACCGTGGAAGCCCTCTCCGCATCCCACGTCGCCCTCGGCGACCTGGACGGCGACGGAAAGGCCGATCTCATCCTGACCGATTCGGCGCTGGCGAAGGCGCTGGGCGGCGAAGTGACGGGAACCACTCAGACGGCCGGGGCGCCGATTCAAATCCTGTGGGGCGCCGATTCCGGATTCAGCAACGACCGATCGACGAAGGTGGCGGAGGCCAACGCCAGCGCAACCACCATCGGCGATGTGGACGGCGACGGGAAAGCCGACCTGGCCGTTGCGGTCTTTCAGAGCGCCGGGAAACTGGAAGGCGAATCGGTGGTCTATTTCGGCGGCGGCAACCGGAAGTTCGAACGGAGAGCCGGAATCAAGACTCGCGGCGCGGCGGGCGTCGCCCTGGTGCCGCGCGAGCAATCGGTTCCCCCGCGCCTCCTGTTCGCCAACAGCCTGGGTGGCACGGTGGGGGAGAAGGTAACGACCCAACTGTATTGGGGCGGGCCCAACGGATTTGATCCGGCCAATCGCTGGGAGATGAAGTTGCAAAGCGGCTATGAGTCGAGCGCCGCCGACTTCAACCTGGACGGTTACGCCGACCTGGTGGTTGTCAATTCCGGCCATGCGGGCGCCGCCGCCGCCGGCGACCCCACCCTGGGCGCCAACATCCTCTGGGGCAGCGCCGGCGGGTTTCGCCCCGAATCCAAACGGACCGTCCTGCGGGAGGGCAACCTGGGCTCCACCAACATCGCCGATCTCAATCGCGACGGCTACCTCGACCTGGTGCTGGGGGCGTTCGAGTCGGCGGACAAGCAGGATCGACTCGTGATCTATTACGGGTCCGCCCAAGGCTTCTCCCGGGACCACCGCGTCGCACTTCAGCAGGATGGCCGGGCCGTCAGCGCCATGATCGCGGATTTCAACAGGGATGAATGGCTAGACATCGCGATGGTGGACCTGCCGGCCGACAAAGTCCGGATTTACTGGGGAAGCCCGCAGGGCCACAGCCCGTCGCGCCAGGCGACGATCGACGTTCCCGCCGCCGTCTCGCTCGAAGCCGCCGATCTCAATCGGGACGGCCATCTGGATCTGATCGTCGGGAGCTACCAGGACAAGGTCAGCCTGACGCACGATGCCGGCACGTTCATCTTTTGGGGGTCGCCCCAGGGCTTTCGTAGTTGGGACTCCCAGTGGCTGCCAGGCTTCGCGCCCATCAGTCACGTGGTGGCCGATTTTGACGGGGACGGCTTTCTGGATATCTTCAGCCCGCACTACCTCGGGAACGGAACCAGGGAAGCGCTGCCCACTTATCTATACTGGGGGAGCGCGGAGGGATTCCACCCGCGGCGGCGATCCATCCTTTTCGCGGATTCCTCCGACGACGGTCTGGCTGCCGACTTCGATCGCGACGGGAAACTGGATCTCGCGGTGGTGTGCCATACGCAGGACGGCGATCACCACACGGTGGCCAAGATCTTCTACAACGATGGAAAGCGATTCGCGAATCCCCGGGTTGTGGAACTGCCGGTGACCGGCCCTCACTGGATGTGGGACCAGGACATGGGACACGTCGCCAACCGGCGATTCGAGCAGGTTTACGTGTCCTCTGTTTTTCGATTGAACTCGGAGATGAAGCGAGTCTCCCTGGAGAGAAAGGCGGAGACTCCGCCGGGTACCCGACTGGAGTTCGCTGTTCGATCTGCCGCCGCCGGCCAAGAACTTGGGCGGCAACCCTGGATTCCCGTGAGGCCGGACGGTTTCCAACTTAGCCCTGGGGCCAGCCAAATCCAGTACAGAGCAACCTTTGTCTCAGATAACGGGGACCGTTACCCGATTCTCAACCAGGTACACGTGCGGCTCACACCCTGAAGGTCGAGAAGGTCTGCGAGCGACCTACTGTCTCAACTTGCACCGGAAACCGATCAGCAACAGCCCCGCCGCCATCATCAGGTAGGTTGCGGGTTCAGGTACGGGCTCGCCCGCGAATTCGAGGTTGTCTAACTCCAGGGTCCCGCCTGTGGTTTCCGCATTCAGCCCCAGAAAGATGGAGTCGATCGCGCTGATCTCACCGCCCGTGCCAATCGATGGAGCCAGCAGATCAATGTCGACCGGGGTAAACGCCCCGCCCAATCCCGTGTTGGGAATCGTGAAGTCCCAAACCGAGTTGGTCCCTCCCCCGAAAATGATGAGCCGGCCAGTGAAGGAAGCGTCCGCCCTGGCCTGAATCCGGAAAGTGGTGTGGCCACTCGCATTTATTGTGGGTGAGAATGCAGCCGGAGGCGCGAGGGGATCGGTGTTGGTGTCGTAGGTCAGGCCAACCTCGGGCGCATCGTCCAAGCCGGCGGTGAACGTGAGCAGGCCATTGCTCAGCGAATTGACAATTACCGAATGGTCGGCGGTTGGCGGGGACGCCAGGGTGGATGTTATATAAAGAATCCGCCCGTCGCCAATCGAGTTCCCTGCCGTTCCGACCCCGCTAGTCGCCGTATCGTCGGGGCCCCCTGAGGTGAGGGTCAACGGACCCTGGGAAGTATTGAAGTTGTCGACCAGGATCGGAGCGGCTAGCAGTTCGAACGAGAATACCAAAGCCAAGAAGATCAAGCAGGTTCTGCGCAACGTATATCCTCCACGAAATTGGAGAGTAACACGCGTTCGCGGAGGGATTCCAATGAACAATTACCCTAGATTGCGCTTGGAGGAAGACTACCCGGACTAGTGAAAAATCCAGGTTTTTTCGGACCCCTCGCCCGCGCTGCGTAGTACCCGTAAATGCCCAGGCTTCCCCATTATCTCCGCAGCAGAATCGCGGCAACGTGAACACAAAAGACGAAGTACTATGTTATCAGAGACTTACAGTTAGAACACGCACGATTCTCGTTCACGGTCGGGACACCCCGTGGCGCTCAGATCCGGATAGGCCGTTCACAGCGGCAAGCCTTCGCGGCTGGTCAAATACTGATGACCGGGCAGGGAGCCTCGCGGATGATAGCATAGGCATTCGCCCGCAATCTTCCCATGATTCCAGCCGTGGAACTCCGTCCGATGACCAGCAAGTCCGCCTTGACCGCCGCGGCGGCGGTATCGACAACCTTCGACACGTCTCCACTCTCGAGGGTGACCGAAGCCTGGGTGCCGGCCCGCTGCTGCAGGCTCTCGATCTGCTCCTTGGCCTGATTGGCCAGCATAATCCGCCAGTCGGGGTCGAAATACTCGGATTGACCGGCGCCGAGCATGGGCAGCGCGTGCACCAGGTGCAGGGTGGCGCCAAACTCACCGGCAAAGCTCTTCGCCCAACCCAGCGTCTTTTCGCTCAGGGGACCCAGGTCAATGGCGCAGAGGACATTGGTGAAATGGATCGCTGTCGGCGCTGGGATCTCGGCCAAATGAACCCCGGTCAGAACCGGGCAGTCCGCGTCATGCAGGACCTTGGCCGTAACGGAGCCGAGGATGAACCGGCGGAAGGGACCATAGCCATGGGTCGGCAGGATGATCAACTCCACCTTTTCGTCGTGGGCATAGTCGACGACCTCGACCGCCGGGTCGCCTTCAGCCAACAGGCGCTCCACGGTAATGGATTGAAACTCGTCTGCCAGAAACGTGTCGAGCGCTTTCTGCGCTTCGGCCTTTCGACTGTCATTCCAGTCTCCCAGCAGCACGCCGGCGAGTTCAGGAGCGCCGATCGCGTATTCGGCGCGATTCATGACGTGCATCATGACCACTTTCGAGCCAAAGTGGCCGGCCAGATGGCGGGCATAGTGGGCGGCTCCGGGGGAACGTTCAGAGAAGTCAACAGGCAACAGGATCTTGGTGAGCGGAACCATAACAACCCTCCACCATCAAGTATGCAATCGGTTTACCACAAAAGCGAGGGGGAGAAAGGCGCCGGGTTGCGCCACCCGGTTGTCACGCTACGGCGACTTGGCCTTTCCCAGGGACTGAGGCGAGAGGTCCAGTTTGCCCTGGCTCACGACGCCTTCGACCCGGTTGCCGCTTCCTCCGGTCAATCGGATCGCGGTGCGATCGGCGGCGCCGGGACGCGAATCGTGGATCAGCGATCCTGCCAGGCGGACCCACTCCACCTGATCGAGCAGGATGCCGATCCCGTCGGAATCGAGAATCGTCGTTCCCGTGACGTGAAACCGTCGGCAGCGGCGGAGCACGAGCGACCCTTCTTTCCCTCTCGAGCGGTTGATGTGCAGGCCGTGAATCGAACTATCGGCCGAATCCAGAAAGACGACGTCATTGCGGGAAATGCCTTGATCATAGTCGGGATTCTGGTCCATGGAGTTCGGACCCAGGACGACATTCGAGCTCTCCTCGACCAGCAGGTTATGCTCGAAGCCCTGGGCGAACGTGTTGCCCGTGATGTTGACCCCCCGGGCGTGGCGAAGATGGATGTTGATCGCGACATCGGAGAGGGTATTGTCGGCGATGCTGAAGAATCCGACCTTGTTGGAAGCGTGTGGGCCCGTGCCCAACATGCGGATGTTCGCCGAACCGGGGGCCTTCCCGTCGTGCTGCAACGTGCAACCGGTAATGGCGCCCTCGCGGATAGAACCCTTCCGCGTGTCGAGCAGGAGGTTCGCCGAGGGGGGGCCGTCGACGGACATGTTGGCTTCGAGATCGCAGCCTGTCACCTGGAGATTGCGGATCTCGCTTTCGCGGGCGACGATGCCTCCCATGCGGTTGTAGCTCACATGGCACCCGGTGATGTTCACCTGGTGCAGGTTCAGACGCTCCATCAGAATCCCGGCGCCGCGATTGTCATAGATATGGCAATCGGAGATGATGACGTTCCGGTTGCGCCCCGTGAGGACGATCCCATGGCGCACCTGGCGGATCAGGACGCGGGTGATCGTGGGGTTGATGATTCCTTCGATCCGAAGGCCGTCGGCTTCCGGATGAGCCCCTTCGATTGCGAAGCCGTCCACGAGCGGCATGCGCTGCCGCTCCCAGACCATGGGCGCCACGGTCTTCGGGTCGGCGGTACCGGTGTGAGTTCCTTTCAGGTGGAAGGCGGGCCCGGGGCCGGCCATGCGGATGGTGGCGGTCCCGTCGCCGCGGATTCCGAGCGGACCGTGGCGATCGGTGTCGAGCGTGATCGTGCGCGTCAGGCGGTAGACGCCGCGGGGAATCTCGATCGCTCCATGGCGGGAGCCGGCCGCCTTCTGAAAAGCGGGCGTGTCGTCGGCGGAACCGTTGCCGGCCGCGCCAAAATCACGGACATTGACCGCGGACAGGGCGGCTGCGGCGAGGAACGACAGGAAGAGACTTCGCATGAAGGATGAAGACAGGATATCGCCGATCGCCTTTGCGCGCCTCGGGGTGGCTTCAGGGCCGTCTCGCGAGCAGATACCGGCTGATGGGATAGGTTCCTTCTTCCAGCAGTTGAAATCCCGCTTCCTGGAGGCGTGCGGTCCACCATGCCGGCCCATGCGTGCCGCCATGCGCCAGCATCGGTCCGAACGCGAATTTGGCCCACGGATCGTTGGCGACAACGATGAGCAGAAATTCACCGCCGGGTTTCACCACGCGCGCGGCCTCGGCGAGCGATTGCTCGATCCCCCGCCGATTGAGGTGATCCATCGCATAGGCGCTGACAATTGCGTCAAACGTGCCGGATTCGAATGGCAGCTTGCGCATGTCGGCCGTCTCGATGGTGGCCCTGTGGTCCACACCGGCGGCTCGAAGGTTTGCGCGGAGTTGGGCTTGGGGACTTTGACCTCGTCCAAAGTGGTGCTCGAACGATTCACCGAAGAGATCCAAGGCGACCAGGGTCGCTTGGGGCCTGGAGTTCAGGACCATGATGGATGACCTGCCCGTGCCTGCCCCGATGTCGAGGACTCGTCCTTTGCCCTCCCGGAAAAAGCCGTGTGCCGGTAAGGGCGGTATCGAATTGACGTTGAAGAGAAGCCGTGTGACGACGATTGAGGCGCCGGACCACAGCACGAGAGCCGCCAGCAGGAGCATCTGCCCTTTCCGCCATTTCCGCGCCGCCCCAACGAGAAAGGCTGCAGCTGCAGGGAGCAATACGGTGACGTGGCCCCAGGTGAGCCACCATGGATAGCCAAAGTCAAAGCGAGCAGGCATCATCCGAACTATCTTCTCAAGCTCAAGGACATGAAGGGGTTGCCGGCCATTTCTGGTGGGGCGGCCATTCAGGCCGCGGCACGCTTTAGCGCGCCCCTCAGGTTTGGCCCTTTTTCAAGTGGCGCCGGTCTCCGACCAAAGTCTCCGACGCGGATCGAAGATCCGCCTACGTCGCCCAAAGGCAAGCCTGAAAGGTCGCCTACGAGTTGGAGCGTGCTACCCGCGCGGCTCTGCCCGTGAACGGAAAAAGCCGGTCGATGACCGGCTTCTTCCCCTTCGATTGCCCAAACGGCGGGTTCAGAACACCAGCCGGATGCCGAACTGGATGTTCCGCTCGCCGCCGCCCTCGGTGATCTGCCCGAACAGGGGGTTGGTCACGTCGGTCGAAGCGCCGCGAACGTCAAACTGCGGTGTGTTGAAAATGTTGTAGAACTCGGCCCGGAACTGGATGTTGTACCGCTCTTTGATCGGGTTGTTCTTGAAGAACGACCAGTTGACCGC
>JBJXGR010000383.1:0-19762 GCA_046160045.1 Bryobacteraceae bacterium | reverse complement strand
CCTTCAACCGGCTTCAATACGGCGCGCCGAATCTGACTCCGTCGAGCGGCTCCTATGGCCGGATCACCAACCAGGCGAACGCGCCGCGGTCCATTCAACTCGGGGCGCGCCTGGAATTCTAGGTCGTCTGCATCCGAGTCCTGACCGCGAAGGGGGGCCGCCGCCCCGCTCCCTGGTCCGGCCCTTACGCCTTCTTTGTCCTTGCCCCAGGTAAACGCGGTCCGTTCGCAAACCCGTCAGCGTGACACGGTGGTTGCTGAGGGCAAGAGGTTCCGCCAACGTTTCCGTGCCGGACTCGCCCGCTCACCCCATTTCGACACCGCCAACCACCGGCCAAGTTCGTAATCCAGCTGATCTCAGCGGTCGCCGAGGAACTGCACAGGTAGCCTCCTCGCGGGTCTTCCCGGCAGGGAAGAGCAAGCCACCCTAGCTAACGCACAAACCACCGTACGCTGTGCCGCGACTCGCTCTTCACGAACCGCAGTGTATACGGATCGACCATCCAGTGCGCGACGACCCCGTCCGTCCGCGGCAGCAGCCACCCAAAATCCCAGCACCCGCTCTCGTAGCGCATCGGGATCGCCGTCTTCACCCGCACTACCGGCTGTGTCTCGGCGAGGAAAAGCTTGCGCTCCGTGTAGTAATACCCTGGCCCGGTCTGGACGAAGACTTCGTGATCCAGCCCGCCAAACGGCGCGCACAGATTGCGGATACCCACCTTGACCTCGCGCCCTTGCACGAATTCACGGGCCAGCCGATCTACCGAGCCCGTGAGGACCTCGCCCTCCGGCGAGTGATGCAATACCTCTTCCCATCCATCGGCCACGCAGAAACGATAGACGTCGAAATCGTAGACGAAGTTGTGGCTGGGCGCGTTGGTTCCGGCGTCTTGCGAACCGTGCTTGTGATACCGGGCCATCGCCTCCAAGTTCGGCTCGGGACCGGGCGGCGCTCCGTCGAGATACGGCCTGGCGATCGCCTGGGTTCCATCCTGGTTGTAGAGGAAGAACGACATGGAAGGCCGCGGCCCAAAACCCGAGGGCAGGGCAACGGGCTGGCGGAGCGACATGATCCCGGCCGTCCACCGGTCTTCCACCAGGTAAGTGACCCGGAAGTCGGAGACTTCCAGGATCTTCTCGTCGCATCCCGACTCGAGGTCGATGTGTTCGTTATGGCGGAACTCCGTATAGATGCGAAGGTCGGCCGCCCGACGAATCGCGTCTGCGAGTCCGGCCGCATCCGGCCCCACCGGACCGCGGGCCTGATCGAGTTCGTACACACACTTCCATCCAATGTTCATAATGTTGCCGCCGGGCGATGCAACCTCGCGAGCAAAGTGTTCCCGCGCCATGCGAGCGCCGCGGAGGTTTCCTCCGTCGAGAACACGGCAGCCCACTCCCGGTTGATCGCCACGCTGTGAAAGTTCCCCGTCCTCGCGTCCGGCGCCATGGGAAAGACGATCTGCTCGGTGGCACGGACGATGCGCAAACGCTCGGGATCCACCTCCGCCATGAACAGGGGCGCCCGCCAGCGGATTACGTGCTCATTCTCCGCAGCGCGTCTCGTGTACACCAGGAACAGCCGCTCGTCAAACACGAGCCAATGCTGCTGTGTGGTGGACATCGTCAATGGGGATCCATCGTCCCACGCCCACGGCTTCATGGGTTCCCACGCTAGCCCGTCGCGCGAAGCGCTCGAATAACCGTGGCCATCCTCGGCGCGCAGAGTGAGGTACGCCCGGTTCCGGAACCACGCGAGCGAAGGCTCGATCAGGCCGCGCCGGACGGGCAGTCGAAACTCGGTTCCCGCCTGGCGAACCTCCATCTTCGCGCCGTCAAACGAACACCTGACGACGGTGACCGCCCGGTCGAACGCCGCGTGGCTGCCGGAGCCACGCGGCCCGAGCGGGCCGTCCCCGTAGCGCTCTTCCGGAGCGTGCGACAAGGCCACCAGCACGTCACCATTGGCCAGCGTCACCCGCTGACCGTTGCCGCAATTGATCATCGCGGACGCGCGGCGATCGTCCCACTCGAGCCGGCGCGGCGGCTGCCAGCGCCCGTCGCTTTCGCGCACCAGATAAACCGGCTGCTGCCAACGGTGGCCGGCCCGGCGGGACTGCGTCTTGCCGTCCCGCGCGTAGTAGACGTTGTCGCCAAGAATGACGAGTGTCCCCGTTTTGGCGTGATATTCAGGACAGGCGTCCACCAGGATCTCCTCGGTGATTCCATCCTCATGGGAAACCCGCTTGAGCCCCGGCAGGGGGGAAGGCGTACTCCAGGTCCGTCCCAAATCGGCCGACTGCGACGCGTGCAGATTCCAGAACACGTCATCGCCGGTAACCGGGGACACGGTCATGAACAGCGTGGGCCGGTCCTTGCCCGGGACCACGCAGACGCGAGGCTGGAAGTACGTGACTTTGGCCTCGCGCCCGCGAAAGATGACCGAGCGCTCGATGGCCGGCGTTTTTACCGATCCCCACGCCGCGGTGGACACAAGTCCCAGCGTCTGCCGCCGCGTGATCACTGGAGAACCCAATCGCGGGTGAACCGCGCGCACCGGATGTCGCGCCCGCCGCCCGCAAGCTGCTCCTGCCACACCGCCACAAAGGTTCCGTCCGTCGCCTGAACGATTCCCGGGTACGATACCTGCAACCCGTTGCCGTCCGCGACATTCTTCGGCTTCGAATAGGTCTTGCCGCCGTCGGGCGAGATCGCGATGCTCAACGGATACCGCTTGTCGGGCGAGTTGTTCCAGATCGCGATGAACTCGGACGGCTTCTGGTCAAGCCTCCACAGCGCGGTCGGGGTGTTGTGTCCCACCAGCGGACTCGGCTTGGGCGCGTCCCAGGTCAGGCCTCGATCCCGGCTGCGGCTCTCATAGTGATGGGACGTCCCGGTGCGCATCAGCATCAACAGCTCGCCGCTCGCCAGTTCCACCACCGCCGGCTCGCACAACCCGTTGGTCGAACCGGGCGTCATCTTCGGCTCCCAGATGTGCAGGTCGCCATGCGCGGTCCAGTCGATGCCGTTGGTCGACCGCAACACGCCCGAAGACAGATCCATCTCTCCCTCGGTCCTGGCCGGAGGCCCTTTCTCCGCCCAGCGGTCCCAGCCAAACGGGAGCAGGAGCGTGCCGTCCTTCAACCGGAGACCGTTGTTCACCATCGTGGCGGTGTACTTCTTCGGCAACTGGATCTGCCTCGGCGCGGACCACGTCTGGCCCTCATCGTCGCTCGAGATCATGAACACGCGGCTGCGATCGAGCTTGTCGGGGATATTCACGGTGGCCGAATAGACGAACAGCCGCTTGCCGTCCACCAGCAACACAGGGTCCGCATCGTTCGATCCCTCGTGATCCATCAGAACACGGGGCTTCGACCAGGACCGTCCGCCATCGGTCGAGGTCGCGCCGGCCAGCCGCAAACGGGTGATGGATTTCCCGGCGAACGTCCAAACGCAAATGAGTTTCCCGCTGGCGAGACGGGCGATGGACGGGATCGCATTGCGTTCGAATTCCTTTCCGTCCGACCGCACGACCGCCCCGGTCTCGAAGCCTCCGACGGCCAGCCACAACGCGAGGATTGGCAGCATGGGAATCTCTCTAAAAGGAATACCGCAGGACAAACTGCATGATACGGGGCAGCCTGGTGCTGGAGATCACCCCGAACAGCGCGGGCGCCTCCATGTTGGTGCCCGCCGCGCCCCACTGCGTGTGATTGAACGCGTTGAACATCTCCCAGCGGAACTCGAGAGAATGGCCCTCGCGCAGCGTGGTGTCTTTGAAGACCTGCAGATCCCAGTTGTTGATTCCCGCGCTGTTCAGGATGTTGCGCCCGGCGTTGCCGACCCTGCGCTCGGTCCCGCCCTGCGCCAGCGCCCGGAACGCGTTCACGTCATAAAAGCGCTGCAAGGTCCGGGTGCCCTTGTCCAGATTGCCGTCCGCCAAGCGGTCCGGCCGGGCACTGCACGTCGCCACGCAGGTTCCGTTGCGCGCCACCGACATGGTGGCGGATTGGGGCAGTCCGGTCTGAAAGACCGTGACGCCGCGCACACCCCATCCACTGACCAAGCGGTCAGCCCCCGTGGAGAGGTTCCGGCCGAGCATCTGTCCCTTCCCGAAGGGCAGGCGGTATTCGTAGGCCGCCGAGAACCGGTTGCGGGCGTCGAAATCGGAAGGCCCGCGCGCGGTCCGCTTGTTGAACGGATCCACCCATGTCGGCGCCACATCAAAGGTAGAGGCGAGATCAATCGATTTGGAGAACGTGTAGCTCACCAGGTAGGACAAGCCGTGCGACAAGCGCTGCTCGACCTTCACCGCAAACCCCTGATAGTTCCCCTGTCCCCAGATATCGTAGGGCGCGACGCGCGCAAAACCCGGATACGGTAGTTGCTGCTGCACGTTGCCGGGGCCGGGCGCCTTGACGTTCACATTGTCCAGAATCAGCAAATTCACGCTGTTCGACCCCTGATAGATCACTTCCGCGAGAAGGCTGCGCGATACCTGATGTTGAAGGCTGAGATTCCACTGGTGGATCTTGCCGTACGGGAAACTCCTCGAAAGAAACGGAAACAACGTCAGCGGCGCGTTGCGAAGGGTCTCTTCGGCCGCGGTCCGGCCTTCGGGGTTGTAGCCGAGATCGGGCACGGTCGGATTCGCCGTCCAGATGGGGCGCAGCGTGTTCGGCGCGAAATCGTTGGCCGAGGCCAGTGCCTGGATCTGCGGAGCATCGTAGAAGAGGCCGTAGCCTCCGCGCAGAACGGTCTTGGGCATCAACCGGAAGGCAAATCCCGCACGCGGTCCGAAGTTGTTCCTGTCGGCGTCGTAGGGCGTACGGCCGCTGTCGAGGACGCGGAGCGGGATGTCCCGGCGGATGTTCTGGTAGAAATCGCGGATCCTGGAGAGGTTGGTGGCAAGGCTCGAAATCAGGATCGCGCCATCCCGCGTGTCGAATCGGGGCGCGCCATTGTCGACCTGGCGCAGCGCGCTCTCCACCTCATAGCGGAAGCCGAGATTCAGGGTCAGCCGCGGGGTCAGCTTCCAATCGTCCTGGATAAACGCGGCGGCATACCGGATCTTGCTGTTCCAGTTCGTCGCCCGCGCGGTCTTGTTGGCACCCGACGCGAGGCCGAGAAGGAAGTCAGCGGCCGGGTCGGTGGTGTACCGGTTGGCGAACGTCGTACTCCCGTTTCCTCCGGTGTAGAACATGTACGTGCGGATCTCCCGCAGGTCCCCGCCGATCTTGATGTTATGGGATCCCCTGCTCCACAACACGCTGTCCTGCAACTGAAAACTGTTCATGGTGCGGAAGTTAGGACTGATCTCCGAGGGAAACAGGTAGCCCGGCACGGAAACCACGGGCGCCGCCCAGAAGAGCGGGTTGACCGCCGAAAGCGTGTTCGTGATCCCGGCCGGCGTAATGAAATCCTGTTTGAACGAATTCAGCGTCTGCAGGATGTTCCGGTATCGGGTGAAGCCCATCGTAAAACTGTTGATCAGGGTAGGCCGGATGACGTGGTTCCAGTGCGCGCTGGCCGTTTGCGCGCGCAGGCGGAAGTCGCGGCCTCCGGAATTGGCGGGCGCCGGCAGGCCGGGCGGAGTCTTCAGGTTCTCTTCGTCATACAGATACCGGCCGTACAGAATGTCATTCTGCCCAAGGTTGTAGTCCACACGTCCGACCGCGTAGTCGCGCCGCGTGCGTCCGCTCGGGACGCCGTTGAAGATGAAGTTGCGAACGGGGTCCGGGTTGTTGGGCGCCGGCAACAAGGGCAGAATGTTCCGCGAGATCGGGTCGAGACGGTTCTGCGGAATCGTATTGTTGGGAAACGGCGTACGGTTGTTCAGCGGGTCGAGCACCGGTCCTGTCATCACGCCGGCGCGTTGCCCGGGCGTCAGAACCACGCCTACCGGCGGGTTCCCCGTCGAGGCTTCCCGAAAACCCTCGTAGTTGCCGAAGAAGAACAGTTTGTCCCGCCGCACGGGTCCGCCGAGCGCCCCGCCGAACTGGTTCCGCTTGAGCGGATTCACTCGTGAAGCAAAGAACGGCCGCGCATCGAACTGGTCGTTGCGGATGAACTCGTAGAGCGACCCGTGATACTGATTACTGCCGCTTTTGGTCGCCACATTGATGATGAGTCCGCCACCCCGGCCGAACTCGGCGGGCGAGATCCCCGTGTGTACCTTGAACTCCCCGACCGCTTCCACCGATGCCCCAACCGCCACGTTGTTGCGGCCGCTTTCGCGGTTATCGACCCCGTCGATCTGGTAGTTGTTCTGCTCGGGCCGCTGGCCCGCTGCCGCCGGAGCCGTGATGTCGCGGCTGACTTCCGACGACCGGAAATCGTTCGTTGCCGGAGTGACCATCGGCGCCAGGAATGCCAATTGCATGAACTGTCTGACATTCAGTGGAAGACTGTTCACCTGTTCGCCCTTGATCACCTCGCCGGCTTGCGATGTTTCGCCCTCCAGAAGGGGCGCGCGGCTTTCCACCGTTACGGTCTCCGTGGTCGCTCCCAGTTCCAGAGCGAAGTCGACCGACCGGACCTGAAGAATCTCGAGGCGAATGTTGGTCTGCGATTGGCGTTTGAACCCGTCTTTCTCGACCGTCACCGAGTACACGCCGACCGGCAGGAAGGGGACATGGTACGCGCCCTCGTTGTTAGTCCGCACGCGCCGGCGCAATCCTGTTCCTTCGTTCACCACTTGAACATCGGTGTCGACAAGAACGGCGCCGGAAGGATCCCGAACGAATCCGGTCAACGTGCCGGTGGTGTTTTGGGCTGGCAGGAGCGCAGCCCAGACGGCTAGCAACAGCAGGGAGCGGAAGGTCTTCATGGCGTCCTCGCAGATTGTTAACAATATACTTCTGTAGAAAGATTGTCTGTGAGATAATCTCTCCTGTCAAGTTCCTTGTGGTTAATTCCATGCAGATACAAGCAGTTCGGCTCCGAAGCCTGCGCGAGCACGTAGCGGACGCGCTACGCAATCTCATCATCAGTGGCGAAATGAAACCCGGCGACTGCCTTCGGGACACCGAACTGGCGGGTCAGCTAAAGACCAGCCGGGGCCCGGTGCGGGAAGCGCTGCTGCAATTGGAGAAAGAATCGCTGGTCCGCAACGCTCACAACCGCGGGTGGTTTGTGATCGAGTTGACCGAAGACGAGGTCTCGCAGATCATCAGCCTTCGCATGGCGCTGGAGGCGATCGCGTTGCGGGAGGCAGGAAAGCGGGTCACGCCTGACGGGCTGGTGGAATCCCTCAGGCGGTTCGAACGGCTTTGCGAGTTGGCCCGGCGCGATGAGATGGTGGAACTGCTCCGCGCGGATTTCGAGTTCCATCAAAACCTGTGGGGGCTGGCTGGCCATCCGCTGCTTCGCGAAGAGTTGATTCGCATCTCGACCCCGTATTTCGCCTACCAGCAGGCAACCATCCGCCGGACGCCTGTGCCGCCCGGGCATTTCGAGACAACGGCCCTCCAGCACAAGCGAATCGTAGAGTACCTGGAGGACCCCAGTCACCGGAGGGCCGAGGAGATCCTCGAGCAGCACTTCCGAACGCTGGGCGTGGCCGGGTGGGACCGGCTGGTGAAGTCGGACACCCGCCCAGGCAGCGAGACCGGCGGTTAGCCGCAAGCATGCCGCCTCACCCCAAGAGTAGCTTTTGTCCAACCTCACGACGTTTTAGGTAGTCGGCGTGCGGCCTGCGGTTCGCATGGATGCGGATTAACCGCGGCCGGAAGGTCTCGGACACCTTTCCACCTGGCCGCCTCCGCCCGCAAGCCCCGTCCGCGGCCTTCCGGCCGCGGTTCGGAAGCTGGCTCCGCGATTGGGAGACTGGTCAGACGGCGGGCACGCCGAAACAAGGCTCGACCGAAAGTTCCTCATTCCAGGTGAAAGACTTCTTCCAGGTTCAACATCTGGCGGTCGGCTGGGGTGCCAGGCACTCCTTCGAAGAAATCCAACATGTACTGCTGCCAGCGGTGGTTCACCTCGCGGCCAGCCATCCCGGCCAGCGCCTTCTGAAAATCCGGAGTCTCCAGATAGCCTACCAGCAGGCCGTCCTCCCCCAGAAACAGCGAGTAGTTGTGCCATCCCGTTTCCCGGAGCGCTTCCAGCATCTCCGGCCAAACCTCCCGGTGCCGGACCTTGTACTCGTCCAACCGGTCCGGCCGGACTTTGAGCAGAAAACAGACGCGTTGCATCGACTCAGTTGTACCGCGTGTGCCGTCTGGGTTGCCACATGCGGCATCTGACCCATCGGCTTTAAGTCACCGCTTGGGTGATAGCCCCCAGAACCCGGCCGTCGGCGTAAGGTATCTGCTTGATTCTGAGTGCTATTTGCGCCCTGAGGAATCCCGGAAGCCCAGTTGCAACGGAACGGCCCGAGGCAGCCGCGATGAATTTCGATGAGTCACCCCTTCTTGTAATCTGGGAGGTCACCCAGGCCTGCGACCTTGCCTGTGTGCATTGCCGGGCCTCGGCGGTGCCAAATCGGCATCCGCTGGAACTTACGACAAATGAAGGATTTGACCTGTTGCGCGAGATCAAGTTCTTTGGTAATCCTCTGATGGTGTTCACCGGCGGCGATCCGCTGAAACGCCCCGATCTCTACAAAATGATTGAATACAGCGTAGATCTGGGCTTGCGGACCAACGTCACCCCGAGTGCGACACCGCTGTTGACAACTGGAGTCGTGGATCGATTCAAAGAGTTGGGCGTCTCGCGCCTGGCATTGAGCATCGACGGACCGGACGCACCTACCCACGACGCGTTTCGAGGAGTGCCAGGCACCTTTGAAGCCTTCATGCGGGCGGCGCTGCGGGCGAAAGCGATCGGCCTGGATACGCAGATTCAGACCACGGTAACCAAGCGGAACAAGCACCTGCTGCCCGAGATGCGGGATCTGGTCGCTCGGATCGGCGGAAGGATGTGGAGCCTATTCTTCCTGACGATCATCGGGCGGGCCGCCGCGGAGGACGACCTGACGGGCGAAGAATACGAACAGGTGTTTGAGTTCCTGTACGAGACCTCGAAGACCGCGCCGTTCGAGGTGAAAACCACCGAAGCGATGCATTACCGGCGGTTCATCGCGCAGCGCCAGCGTGAAGAGCACGGAGTGCACGCCGACACCGAAGGTGCGCGCCGCATGGCCTTCCGCACGGCCGGCGTCAGCGACGGGCGGGGCTTCGTGTTCGTGTCGCACACGGGCGAGATTTATCCCAGCGGATTCCTGCCGCTGACCGCCGGCAACGTTCGCCGGGATTCGCTGGTGGATGTGTACCGGAACTCGACCTTGTTCCGCGAACTGCGCGACCCCACCATGCGGGAGGGCAAGTGCGGTCTGTGCGAGTACGTCAAGATTTGCGGCGGCTCGCGGTCGCGGGCATATTCGTGCACGGGGGACCACCTGGCCGAGGATCCTCGCTGCATCTACATGCCTGTCCTCAACAATCACGTCACGCGAAACCACGATCACCTGGAGGCGATCTCCGCGGCCTGCGGCGGTCTGTTGTCGTAGTGATTCAGTAGGTTGACGTCAGCCCGCCATCCACCACGATGGTCTGGCCAGTGATGTAGGAGCAGTCGTCCGAGGCCAGAAACACGGCCACGCGTGCGATCTCTTCCGGTTGACCCTGGCGGGCGAGAGGGATCTTGCGCTTCCCCGCGTACCACTCCTTGAACGTCTCCGTCTGGGTCTCGTCGACTCCGTCCACAAACGACATCGCCGTGTGGATGAACCCAGGCGCGATCGCATTCGCCAGGATCCCGTGCGGCGCCAGGTCGATGGCCAGCGACTTGGTGAAGCTGATGATCGCGCCCTTTGACGCGCAGTACGGAGCCAGGCGCCCATCGGTGCCGAGGGCTTGTACGGAACTCAGGTTAATGATCCAGCCCCTGCGGTCGCGCACCATGTGAGGGACGACGAGTTTGGTGCCGCGGTACACCGCGTCGAGGTTGACGTCGAGGGTCTTCCGCCAGAGTTCGAAGGAGTCCTCCAGAAAGCCAGCCGTGAAGAAGACGGCGGCATTATTGACGAGCACGTTGATGCGGCCGAATTCCGCGGCAGCCTCGTCGATGGCGCTGCGATAGGCGTCATGATCGGTGAGGTCGCAGACAAAGGAGCGGGCCCGGCCGCCGTAGAAGCGGATCTCCTCACAGATGGTCTCGACGTCGCGTTTGCGGTCGATGCCGATGACCGCCGCACCCTCCACCGCGAACTCGCGGGCAATGGCCGCACCGATCCCTTGAGCGGCGCCAGTGACGACGGCGACTCTTCCGGTAAGTCTCACGTTCTCAATTGTCGCTTGTGCGAGGGGCGCATCGCCAGCACCGGGCGACGCCTCCCGGACGAAGAAAGTGTTTCATATCGGCACACTTTGGCGGTGCCAGGCACCGTGGGGAGGGGGACGTTAAGGCCTCGCGGTTGTTTCATTCCGGCACACATTCGCGGTGCCAGGCACCGCGGGCGGGCGCTCCGATCGCCGGCGAGCTACCTCACGCCACCCGGCGGAAAACCCCCGAGGGGTGCCCTAAAGGGCGCCGCAGCCTACTAAAGGTCTGCCCCACAAACAAGAGCCAAGGCTCCGGGGGCGCGCTTTGAACGGGCGCGCCCCAGCTTGAAAAGCAAAGGGGGCAGGGGAAGGATCCACCACCTGGGGCGGTGCCGGGCACCGCGAAGGGGATACCCGAAGGCGGCCGAATCGGATAAATTGAGAGGCTCCCATTCTTAGCGGTGGACCAGCGCCGGGGATTTGTCGGGCTCGAAACGACAAACCTGGGTCAACTCGCGCTCGAGGGCCTGCCGTAGTTCCTCCGAGATCTTGGCCCCGTCCTTGGTGATGAAAAAAACATCGATGGCTTTGTGAGCCTCCGTGTCGATCAGGACCACTTCGATGTTGCATCCCGCCGTGGAGAAAACGCTGGCCAGATCGTGAAGCAAGCCGGGCCGGTCCTGCGAAATGATCTGCACAAGCGTCGCCGAGGGCGAAGCTTCCGCGTCGAAGACCACGCGCGGCCGGATTCGCCCTCCCCGGCTGACCGCTGCCGCCGGCGGGCGGTTCTTCAGAAGCTGCTGGACATCCAACTTCCCCAGAGCGGCTCGTTCGACCAATCCCGCCAGGCGCTCCACCTCGCTGGGATTGAGGTCGAGGTTCCGGTTGGGGTCGCCAAACACGAAGGTATCCAGAACTTCGCCCCGGCGATTGGAGAAAGCTTCGGCCTTGAGAATGTGCATGCCCGTCCCGGAGAGGGTCCCGGCGAGGGTGGCAAACAGGAACGGCCGGTCCTTGGCCAGAACCGTGAGGTGAAAGACGTCGTGTTTCCTCACCAGGCTGACAGCCGCGCCGCGAGTCTCCACCTGGCGCGTCATCTCGAAGTGCTCCTCAACTTCGTGACGCGAATGGGTGAGGATGTAACGCCGCGGAAAGCCGCTTAGAAACGCGGCCAGTTCGGGGCGATCGGCCGGGCGTTCGGCGATGCGGTCGGCGTCCAGTTCACGGGTCAGTTCGTGATCGATCAGGCGAAAGAGCCGGAAGAGTTCGGCCGCGCGCCAGGGCGTCATGGCGTTCGGATTGACGGCATTGATGTCGCAGTAGGTCAGCAGGGTGAGTGCCCGAAGGCGCTCCACGGTGCCGATCCGGCCCGCCACAGCGGCCACGGTAGACGGCTCGGAGAGGTCCCTCGAACGCAAGGTGGCTGAAAGAAGAAGATGCTCTCGAATGAGGAAGCGCACGGTCTCCCGCTCGTCGACCGGCATTTCGATGCGCTCCATGGCGCATTCGGCCAGCCACAACGACGCCTCGACATGACCTTCGGCCGTGCTGCTTTTCCCGACGTCGTGGAACAACAGAGCGAACACGATCAGATCGGAGCGGTCGACTTCGGAGAGGATTTCGGCGAATGGCCTGCCCTTCCCCTCTCCGTCCGGTTTCAGGTTGAGAAGTGTCTGGATGGCGACCAGCGAATGTTCGTCCACCGTATAGCGGTGATAGAAGTCGCGAATCACCAGGCAGTCGATCTGTTCCATCTCGGGGAAGAGGTCGAACAGGACGCTGGTTTCGTGCATCTCCCGCAGCGCCAGCACGATGTGGGGTTGAGCGAGAACTGAGCGGAACGCCTCCCAGAGCGGGCCCTGGCGCCGGTAGTGGGCCTGGATCACATCGTGGTGGGCGGCAAGACGTTGCCGGCAATCCTGGGCGAGGCGGATCCCGTGCCGCGCGACAAACGCGAACAGCCGCAGGACCACCGCGGGATCGAGTTCGATCTGCTGGGGCACACGCAGGTACACCCGCTCTTTGACCACCGAAAAATCGGCATTGGAGAGACGCGAACGCCGGTCAAGGAGGTGGGCGAACAGGCTGCTGCCGGGCTGCGATTCGGCCGCTTCCAGCAGATTCATCGTCGCGCGATGGACCTGGCGGGCGTGGCGAAAGTACTCTCGCATGTAGTGCGACGGGTCGGTGTAGCCCCCAGTCTCGGCCGCGGCTTCCTGCGCGTCGAACGACAGCACGTTAGAATCCCGCCCGGAGTGATAGTGCAAAAGACAACGGATGGAAAACAGGAAGCGGCGCGCGTTGTCCAATTCGGCGAGATCGGCCTCCGGAATACGGCGCGCGTCGGCGCCCCGTATGCGTGTCAGCCAAGTCAGGACCTGATAGTCGCGAATCCCTCCCGGGCCGTCCTTCACGTTCGGCTCGAGGTGGTAAATCGCTCCGCTGTATCGCTGGTGCCGCTCCACGGTCAGGCGCGAAAGGTTGCGAATCAACGGCTGCCGTTGACCCAGGACAAAGCGCGGCAGTCTTTCCGCGACCCGCTCCGCAAGAAGCGCGTCGCCGGCCAGGTAGCGAACGTCCAACAGGCTGATGTTGAGTTCGACGTTGCGGTCATGCAATTCGACGCACTCCGCGGGAATCCGGACCGATTGGCTGACACGCAGGCCGGCATCCCATAACCTCTGCAGGCAGGCGGATAGCGCGCTGCGGGAGGCTTGCGCGTCGTCCTCGCGTTCAAACAGAAACAGCAGGTCGACATCGGAAAAAGGAAACAGGTTCCTGCGTCCGAATCCGCCTACGGCGAGGACCGATAGACCCTTCGGGTGCGCAGGCTCGAGGTGTTCCCGCCACGCTTCAATCACCAGGCGATCCACCAGAGCGCTTCGCCACTGAAGGATGCGGTCAGGGTCCCGCGTACGTTGAAACTCGCTTCGGATAGACTCCCGGTCACCCGGGCTGAAATGGCTCTGGTGGCGTGGATTCTCGTTAGAGGGCTGATTCCCCACGGTCGTCGTTGCGGATGCGGATCGCTTCCTGAACCTCGTACACAAAGATCTTTCCGTCGCCGATTTTGCCGGACCGGGCGGAGGTGGTCAACGTGCGGATGACTTCGTCCGCACGGCTGTTGGCCACAACAATCTCCAGTTTGACCTTCGGCAGCAGATCTACATTGTATTCCTGTCCGCGATAGACCTCCTTGTGGCCTTTCTGCCGGCCGTGGCCGCGCACCTCGGCAATCGTCATGCCGTCGATGCCGATGGCCTTGAGAGCTTCTTTGACTTCATCCAGCTTGAAGGGTTGGATGATGGCTTCAATCTTCTTCATAGGATCTCCGTTGGCGCGCAGGGGTTACGATTCCAGACTATAGCCTTCCTCACCGTGCATGCTGAGGTCAAGACCGTCGATCTCATGATCGTTGGAGACCCGGACGCCGATCACGATGTCGCAGATTTTGAGAATGATGAGCGTGCCAACGATCGCCAGGGCCCAGGCGATCGCCGAGCCGATCACCTGGTTCAGGATCTGTCCTCCGTGACCGTCGACCAGACCCAGGGCTTGGGCGTTACCGCTCGCGTCCTTCAGCGCGTTGTTGACCTCACGCGTCGCGAACACGCCGGTGAGAATGGCGCCGATGGTGCCGCCAGCGCCGTGGACGCCGAAGGCGTCGAGGGAATCGTCATAGCCAAACTTCGATTTCACAGCCGTTACCATGAGAAAGCAGACCACGCCCGCGATGAACCCAATGAGAAGTGCCGGGAAGGGCTTGACGAAGCCGGACGCGGGTGTGATCGCGACCAGTCCCGCGACGGCTCCCGAAATTCCGCCCAGAACGCTCGGTTTGCCCATCTTCATCCACTCGGCCAGCAGCCATCCGAGGGTAGCCGCAGCCGCGCCGAAGTGAGTCGCCACAAAAGCGCTGGTGGCCAGACTGGACGCGCCCAAGGCGCTACCGGCGTTGAATCCAAACCAACCCACCCACAGCAGGCACGCGCCGATGAAGCTGATGACCAGACTGTGCGGCCGGATGATTTCCTGCGGAAAGCCCAGACGCTTGCCCATATACAGCGCGCACACCAGGGCCGACACACCGGAGGTGATATGAACAACGGTTCCCCCGGCAAAGTCAAAGCAGGGGATGCTGCCGCCGAGGTAGGCGTTGAGAAGCCCGCCCTTGCCCCACACCATATGGGCCATCGGCAAATACACGAAGAGCAGCCATAAGCTCGTGAACAAGACCATCGCGCTGAATTTCATCCGCTCGGCGAAGGCGCCGGAGATCAGCGCCGGCGTAATGATGGCGAACATGAGCTGGTAGACCATGAAGGTCTGGTGCGGAATGGTCGCGGCATAATCGGGATTGGGATCCGCGCCGACGCCGTTCAGGAACAGGTACCGCAGGTCTCCGAAGAAGGCGGTTCCTTCGCCAAAGGCGATGCTGTAGCCGAAGATCGCCCACAAGACGGTGACTACGGCCATCAGGGTAAAGCTCTGCATCATCGTGCCGAGGACGTTCTTTTTGCGGACCAGGCCGCCGTAGAACAGGGCCAACCCCGGACCCGTCATCATCAGCACCAATGCCGCCGAGACAAGCATCCAGGCATTGTCGCCGGCGGATTGCGCGGCTTTGGCCGCAGCTTCGACCGCCGCGAGCTTCTGCTCGATGGTTTCGGCTCCGAGGGCGGCGGCGGTGAGTATGGTGAGAGCTGCGATTCTGAATTTCGTCATGAGAAATACAGGGACCCTTCAGGTGTGGACATCGGCCGGGTCAGAACAGAGGAGTACACACGATCACGACTCCGATCCTCACACTTCGAGATCGAGGCTGACCCACCGACCAGACTGCTGTTGCTGCCAGACTGTTAGTACATTATTCCTCCCGGGTCCTGGGAAGCCAAACGGAACGTTTCTATGCGGCCAATTCGATTTTTTTATTTGTCTGTAACGTCTTGTGAGATCACGTAATCGGGGCGCCACCCCGCACCGCTCGCTGACGCTCTCCTCAGCGAACGGGAGGCTGGCGAAGGGCGGCCAGAGCACGATCCGCCATCTCGAAGAACTCACGCCGGTGAGCATCCCCTCCGAATTCGAGCGGCTGCGAGCGATACCAGTCCACTTCAGCCTGCCAGCGCGAGGCGGCCTTCTGGCGGGCCTCGGCCACAAAGCAGCCTTTGCGCAGGTAGATCGGGTTGGTGTGCGCCTGGATGACGGGTTCTTCGCCGGAGGACGGCGCTTGGGTGCGCGCGGCCGCCCAGCAGGCATTCTCCGGAACCGCCATCTCCGCAGTGAGCGACGCGCGGGTTCCATCGCCCCGGGTGACCACGGAAGGCTTTCCGTCGACGACGATTTCCACCTGATCGAGAGCCGTATAGTAGTCGCCCGTCGCGCGCAGCCTGCCAGCGTCCAGGGTTAACCCCACCAGGGGACCATTGGTGACAATCGCCTCTCCCTTGCGAACGGCTTCCGCCCAGGAAGTGTACGAGTTGGGGCCGGGGGTCGCGCGGACCAGAGTCCGCTCGGGACCCAGCAGGGGAATGCGGCGGGGCCAGGAGATCTTCCGCGGGAGCGGCACCGGGAAGTCGCTGCCGGCAATTCCCGTGACGCGGAGTCCCGCGTTGAGCAGTTCGTACCACTCCGCGCTCTTCAGAACCCCGAACTGCAGGACTTCGAGGAAATCGATCTGGCCGAGCGCCAGGTCCATCAGCAAGGTGGAATGCGGCATGGAACCCGCGAAGTGGGCGTAGCCCACGGTCGCCCCCAGTTGCCGGCCCTGCCGGAACCACACCGAGGGGAACGGGTAAGCACCGGCGGCGTTCGAGTACATGCTGCCGACACTGAGCGGGCGGATCACCCGCCGGCCGCCGAGCAGATTGACATGGCCAAAGTATTCGCAGCGCGACTCGTGCCCCGGACGAATCGAGAAGCCGTTTCGCTTCGCCTCTCCGGCGGGGCCGAAAGCATATTGAACTCCGGCGTCGGCCTGCCGCTGGAGTTGGAGGAAGTTGCCGACGGTGAGGTCCTCCGCCTCCAGCCAGCCAAGATAGATCGGGTCGTCGGCTCGCGAACGCGTGAGGTGGATGTGATCGTCGGAGGAGATCCAGCTTGCACGCTTTCCGTTCGACCAGTCACGCAACTTGAGGGTGACGGTCGCCGACTCGCCGGCCCTCAGATCGAAAACCTCGGCCGCCGGAGCGTAAAACGTGCCTCGATAGGCTTCCACGCGATAGGAACCGGCGGGCAGCGAATAGGTCCCCTCGCCGCTGAGCAGGAGGAAGTGCGAGTCCTCGCGATGCCTGACTTCCAGAGTGCGGACCGGGCCCGAACCCCGCGTCCACAGCCGTTCGCGGTAAAAGCTGTCGACGGACAAAGGCAGCAAGGCGTCGACGGGGCTCAGACGAAAAGGCCGGTTGCTCTTGAACAGGTAGACCCGCGCGGGCACCAGCGGCTCGGTCCGGATCGTGAGGCGGGCCGACAGGGCAGGGTCTCCCTCCTGGCCCCACAGGTAGGCGAGGCCGAGAGCGGCTGTAAAGACGGTGAGGACGAGGACTCTTCGCCTCGCCAGACGACTGCGAAAGTCAGGCTCGACAGGTGCCACACAGGCACGATACGATTGGCAAGGGCCGGAATGCAAATCCTCGCTGGCTTGACGCGTGGGGAACCGGTTCCTACAATGGACTGAAGGAGGCCGTATGAGAAGCCTTGGCCCCATGGAGCTCCTCGTCATTCTCGGCATCGCCGTTCTGCTGTTCGGCGGCAAGAAGATTCCCGAAGTGGCGAAAGGGCTGGGTGAAGGGATTCGCAACTTCAAGACTGCCTTGAAGGGCGAGGAAAAAGCCGAAGAAAAGAAGCAGGCATAGGCTTCGCGGAGCTGCCCGCAACTTGGGCGGCAATCATCCCGGCTTCAACGATTCAATCAAAAACACAAAAAAAACCCCGCGGCGCTGCCGCGGGGTTCGTGTTCTTCGGACGTTTGTGCCCGGCCCGCCTACTTTGCCTTCTTGGGCGGAACAATCGCGTCCTTAGCCGCTTTGGCGACACGGAACTTAACTACCTTTTTGGCCGGAATCTTGATGGCCTCGCCGGTTGCGGGGTTGCGTCCGACTCGAGCCTTGCGCTCCTGACGAACGAGGCGGCCCAACCCGGGGACGACGAACACGCCGTTTTTCTTGACTTCCTTGATTGCTGTTTCGGCCAGCGTCTCGAGGAACTGCCGAGCCGTCTTGTTGTTTACTTCCAAAGTCTCCGCAAGCGATCTCACGAGCTGAGTCTGAGTCATGCGAGCTTCTGCCATAGCCCTCCTTACTGAATTCTCCCTATTCGGAGGAACCGCCCCGGAAGAACGTCCGCAACCAAGTGAGTCTGTGGAGGTTCGGGGGGTCGATTCGTCTACCTCATCATACGGAAGCCATCCGGCAAAGTAAAGAGAATTGCGCGTGGAAAGCCCAGTTTTTCGGGGTTTTTTGAATGTTGTACGCGTGGAAGGCCTGTCAGGAGCGGTTCCGAGCACGATTCGAGACCCGATCAGTTGTTCGAAAGGCGCCAGGCGGCATCGGCAGACCCATCGCGGCGCGCAGGTCCGAGGACAGCGAAGCCGCCAGATTCCTTTCCGAGCGGAGGCGCTCGATCGCTTCCTCGCGATTTCCGCCCAGAGTGGTCCCGTCGACGGAGAACTGGGAATTTCGCTCGGCCACGAGCCCATGGGCGAGGCCGAGATCCAATAGTTCCGCCTCGCGGCGGAGTCCGCGGTCAAGTGTGAACTCGAGCGTCACCACTGCGCCCGGACGAGCCAACCGGTTCCTCTGCACCCGGGCTGTCACTCGAAGCGCAGGTCCTCGAACGGGATCCAGCCGCACCCGGATGGCTGCGTACAGAGCCAGGGCCGGTCCTCCCGCCGCCGCCACCGGCTCACCGACGCCGGTATCGGGCCGCCCGCGCAGTTGATTAAGAAACAAGACACACGCCCCGCCGCGAAACGCCGCCAGTGCCAACCTTCGCAACGCGTGGCTGAGCATTCGCCGCTGCAATCCCGGATGAGTGTCGCCAACCGCGCCGGACAATTCGGCGTCGGGCACGAGGGCCGCGGCCGAGTCCACGGCGACGAGATCCACGGTCTGGCTGCGCAACAGCAGTTCAACGATCTGGAGCGCTTTTTCGCCGGTCTCCGGTTGCGACAGGACCAGACCGTCCAAGTCCACGCCTACAGTCGCTGCGTAGCGCGGATCGAACGATCGCTCCGCATCGATCAAGGCGGCGATATTGCCGCGCGCCTGCGCTTCCGCGATCAGGTGCAGCGCCAGCGTGCTCTTCCCACAGGATTCGGGGCCGAAGATCTCGGTGATGTAACCCCTCGGCAAGCCGCCCGTACCGAGGGCGGAATCCAGGCCCAACGACCCGGTGGTCAAAGCATGGACCACACGTGGGGCCGGCTTTGCCCGGCACACCTCGAAAGCGATCTGCCGCCCATGCGCGTCCATGGTTCCGCCAGAACAAGGTAGTGCCTGCGGAACTGGATTGTTCTCAGGAAAATGCCGAGTGCCCCATACCCGGGCGCCCGGTTGAAGCACCGGGCAACCCCCTCCCGGACAAGGTGTGCGGACATCGGGTACCAGCGTCAGCCCTTGCGGACCATCGGGAGTTGTGGACGGTGTCGGCAACCCCACGGCTGGCGCCGTGGGCATGGGCGGGCGCAGTCCAGCCATGTCGAGACAAGACAGGTTTCGACCCTCGGGCAAAAGACACGCCAAGCCAACGCTCGCCATGGCGGTGCCAGGCGTCGCGCAGCCGGATATGCCAGGGTCGCCATTGGTTCATTCCGGCACAGTTTCGCGGTGCCAGGCACCACCCAAGAGCTCGCGGCGGCCGGTTCATCCGGCACACTTCCGCAGTGCCAGGCACCGAGCGGCTGAGTCGTCTCAAGGGCGCGGCTGTTTCATTCCGGCACACTTTCGTAGTGCCTGGCACCGAGCGGCTGAGTTGTCTCAAGGGCGCGGCTGTTTCATTCCGGCACGCTTTCGCGGTGTGCCAGGCACCGAGCGGCTGAGTTGTCTCAAGGGCGCGGCTGTTTGATTCCGGCACGCTTTCGCGGGTGCCAGGCACCGAGCGGCTGAGTCGTCTCAAAGGGCGCGGCTGTTTCATTCCGGCACACTCTAGCGGTGCCTGGCACCGAGCGGCTGAGGTCCGTCTCAAAAAAGGGGGCGCTGGCTGTTTCATTCCGGCACACTTTCGTGGTGCCTTGGCACCGAGCGGCTGAGTAGTACTGAGGGGGTCTGTACGGACCGCCTCACATCAGGGCGCACTAACGCGCGCCAACCCCACGGCTGAGAAGATGTAAGAAAATCGACTTCGCCAATTTTGTGGGTGCGTGGGGGGATGCGAAATCCCTTGTCGACGTCGCAGAACGCGTTGTAGGGCGTCTGGCAAGGTCTCCAGGCGTGGAAAAGCTATTGAAAAGGCCGCTTTTGATTTTCTTACATCTTCTGACGGTCGGGGGCTGCGGGC